>NZ_JBNDKU010000002.1:0-486506 GCF_050435725.1 Stenotrophomonas sp. AN71
ACGCGGCGCACCTCGGGCCGTTCGGCGTGGTCGATCACCGCGATACCCGAGGAATCGTAACCACGGTACTCAAGCCGCTTCAGGCCCTCGATCAGTACCGGCACCACATCGCGATCGGCGATTGCACCCACGATTCCACACATGTCACGCGATTCCTTCAAGACGATCGGCGCATTCTAGCCTGCGTGTCCGGCCTCCCCCTCCTGTCCGCTTAATGAAAGTGTCCGGAAAGGTGTCCGCGGACACCCGGACACTCGAATGACTTCCCCAAAACATTGATCTGCAAGGAAATAAAGTTGGCACGCTACGTGCTTGGTATTTGGCACCACCGTCAGGCACGCACCCGATGATCCGCGACACTTCCGCACAGGACCAGATCGTTTCCTCCGCTCCGGCCGGCACCACCCGCGGCAGCTGGCAGCGCTATCGCTGGCCGGCGCTGGGCACCATCGCACTGCTGGCCGGTATCGGCTGGGCCGTGCATGCCTGGTCCAACGCCAGCCGTTCCTTCGACAGCAGCCGTGTGCGCATTGCCGAAGTGAAGCGTGGCGACCTGGTCCGTGACATCGCCGCCGACGGCCGGGTGATCGCTGCCAACAGCCCGGTGCTGTATGCGATCTCCGCCGGCACCGTGGACCTGAAGGTGGTGGCCGGCGACGTGGTCAAGAAGGGCCAGGAACTGGCGATCATCGACAGCCCCGAGCTGCGCAGCAAGCTGGCCCAGGAGCTGGCCACCCTGGCCGGCCTGGAGGCCGAGGCCAGCCGTGCGGCGCTGGACGCCACGCTGGCCCGCGCCAAGTCGCGCAAGGAAACCGACCAGGCCACCATCGAACGGCAGGCCGCCGATCGTGACCTGCAGCGCTACCAGCGCGGCTACGACGGCGGCGCGGTACCCCAGATCGACCTGGCCAAAGCCAAGGATTCGCTGAAGAAGGCCGATATCACGTTGGCCAACGCCACCACCGATGCACGTCTGCAGAGCCAGGGTGCCGACCTGGATGCCCGCAACAAGCGCCTGCTGGCTGATCGCCAGAAGGCAGTGGTAGCCGAAGTGCAACGCCAGGTCGACGCGTTGACCCTGCGCGCGCCGTTCGATGGCCAGGTCGGCCAGGTGCAGGCCATCCAGTCCACCAACCTGGCCGCCAACGCGCCGGTGCTGGGCGTGGTCGACCTGTCCAAGTTCGAGGTCGAGATCAAGGTGCCGGAAAGCTTTGCCCGCGACCTGGCGATCGGCATGCCGGCGCAGCTGACCGGCGGCAACGGCCAGCCGTTCCCGGGCGAGATCAGCGCGGTGTCGCCGGAAGTGGTCAACGGCGAGGTCAACGCCCGCGTGCGTTTCGCCAGCGCGCAGCCGGAAGGCCTGCGCCAGAGCCAGCGGATGTCGGTACGCGTGCTGCTCGATACCCGCAAGAACGTGCTGAAGGTCGAGCGCGGCCCGTTCGTCGAACAGGGCAACGGCGTGGCCTACGTGATGGATGGCCGCACTGCGGTGCGCCGCCCGCTGGAACTGGGCGCCAGCAGCCTGGGCGAGGTGGAAATCAAGTCGGGTGTGCAACCAGGCGACCGCATCGTGGTCTCCGGCAGCGACCTGTTCAAGGACGCCGAACGCGTCTCCGTCAACTGATACCTGATACCTGAATCCTGGAGAGAGGACACCCATGTACATGCTCGAAATGCGTTCGGTCGCCAAGGTCTTCCGCACCGAACAGGTGGAAACCCACGCGTTGCGCTCGCTGGAACTGCAGGTCAAGGAAGGCGAGTTCGTCGCCGTCACCGGCCCGTCCGGTTCCGGCAAGACCACCTTCCTCAACATCGCCGGCCTGCTGGAAACCTTCACCAGTGGCACCTATATGCTCGACGGCCAGGACGTGAGCACGCTGGGCGACGATGCCCGCAGCCGCATGCGCAACCAGAAGATCGGTTTCATCTTCCAGGGCTTCAACCTGATCCCCGACCTGAACCTGTTCGACAACGTCGACGTGCCGCTGCGCTACCGCAGGATGAGCGCCGGCGAACGCCGCGAGCGCATCGAGAAGGCACTGAGCCAGGTCGGCCTCGGCTCACGCATGAAGCATTACCCGAACGAACTGTCCGGCGGCCAGCAGCAGCGCGCGGCGATCGCGCGTGCCCTGGCGGGCAGCCCGCGCCTGCTGCTGGCCGACGAACCGACCGGCAACCTGGATACGCAGATGGCCCGCGGGGTGATGGAACTGCTGGAGGAAATCAACGCCGCCGGCACCACCATCGTCATGGTCACCCATGATCCGGAGCTGGCCGCGCGTGCGCAGCGCAACGTGCACATCGTCGACGGCCAGGTGACCGACCTGGTACGCGAGCCGGTGCTGGCCACGCCGCGCCACATCGTCGCCGTCAACGAGTGAGGGCCCGCCCATGTTCGCCTACTACGCCCGATTGGCGGTCCGCAGCTTCCGCCGCAACAAGGTACTGACCGCACTGATGGTGGTCGCCATCGCGCTCGGCATCGGTGCCTCGATGACCACGTTGACCGTATTCCACGTGCTGTCCGGCGATCCGATTCCCGGCAAGAGCGACCGACTGTTCTACGTGCAGCTCGACGCCGCGACCGGTGCCTACGTCGCCGGCGAAGAGCCGGAAACCCAGTTGACCCGCTTCGACGGTGAAGCACTGCTGCGCGAAGCCAAAGGCGAACGACAGGCGCTGATGAGTGGCGGCGGCGGCACCATCGAGCCGGACAACAGCACCCTCAAGCCCTTCAACATCGACACCCGCTGGACCTCGGCCGATTTCTTCCCGATGTTCGAGGTGCCCATGCAGTACGGCCGCCCCTGGACGCGCGCGGACGATGAAGGCCGTGCGCGCGTGGTGGTCATCTCCGAGGCGCTCAATGACAAGCTGTACCAGGGCGCCAACAGCGTGGGCCGCGACCTGCGCATGGAGGGCCAGAGTTACCGCATCGTCGGCGTGATGAAGGAATGGAGCCCGGAGCCGCACTTCTATGACCTGACCACGGGCAGCTACGGCAAGAACGAAGACCTGCTGCTGCCGATCTCCACCTCGTTCGACCTGAAGCTCGGCAACAACGGCAACATGAACTGCTTCGGCGAAAATCCCGACGGCAACAGCTACTCGCTCAATGCCCCCTGCGCCTGGCTGCAGTACTGGGTGGAGATGGACCCGGCCAAGGCCGGCGACTACCGCCGTTACCTGGAGAACTATTCGACCCAGCAGCGCGAGGCCGGCCGCTTCAAGCACCCGCCGAACGTGCGCCTGCGCACCGTGATGGAATGGCTGGACTTCAACGGCGCAGTGCCGAGCGACGTGCGCCTGCAGCTGTGGCTGGCGCTGGGCTTCCTCGGTGTCTGCCTGGTCAACACGGTAGGCCTGCTGCTGGCCAAGTTCCTGCGCCGCAGCGGTGAGATCGGCGTGCGCCGTGCCCTCGGCGCCAGCCGCGGCCAGATCTTCCTGCAGTGCCTGGTGGAAGCCGGCGCGGTCGGCGTGGTCGGTGGCGCGCTGGGCATCGGCCTGGCCCTGCTCGGCCTGTTCGCGGTGCGCCAGCAACCGGTGGAGTACGCCAAGCTGGCCCACCTGGACGGCAACATGCTGCTGCTCGCACTGGGCCTGACCCTGCTCGCCAGCCTCGCCGCCGGTTTCCTGCCCGCCTGGCGCGCCATGCAGGTCACTCCGGCCATCCAGCTCAAGTCGCAGTAAGCACCCGAACGAGGACTCCCATGGACATCCGCCCCATCCTCAGCACGCTGCGCCGGCACAAGACCGCTGCCGCCCTGATCGTGCTGGAAGTCGCACTGACCTGCGCCATCGTCTGCAACGCGCTGTTCCTGGTCAGCCAGCGCGTGGAGAAGATCAGCATGCCCAGCGGCATCACCGAGAATGAGCTGGTGATGCTGCGCGTCAGTGGCATCGGCAAGCAGACCGACGCCCTGGCGCGCACCCGCGAGGACCTGGCGTCGCTGCGTGCGATCCCCGGCGTCAGCAACGTCACCATCATCAACCAGGTTCCCTTCCGCAACGGCTCCTCCAGCAGCAGCATCTCGCGTCAAGTCGACCAGGAACGGCCGACCACCAATGCCTCGATGTACACCCTGTCCGAGAACGGGCTGGCCACGATGGGCATCAACCTGATCGCAGGCCGGGATTTCCTGCCCGACGAGTACCAGAACTTCGAAGACGTCAACAAGAGCGGCGCCAAGGAAAAGGCCATCCCCATCATCCTCACCCAGGCCACCGCGGCCAAGATGGAACCCAACGGCAGCGCGCTGGGCAAGACCTACTACATGGGCAAGCAACCGCTGCATGTGGTCGGCATCGTCGACACGCTCAGCACGCCCAATGGCTGGAGTGACAACTGGACCAACTCGATGCTGCTGCCGATCCGCAGCACCTTCGACAAAGGCGGCACGTATGTGCTGCGCACCTCGCCTGAACGTCGCCAGGAGGTGCTCGACGCCGGCGCCGCCGCGCTGGAACGCAACGACCCCAACCGCCTGATGCGCGACAAGCTGACCTATGAAGACCAGCGCAAGGATTTCTTCAAGAACGACCGCGCGATGGTCGGCCTGCTGATCACCGTCAGCATCTCGCTGCTGGTGGTCACCGCGCTGGGCATCATCGGCCTGGCCAGCTTCTGGGTGCAGCAGCGCAGCAAGCAGATCGGCATCCGCCGTGCGCTGGGCGCGACCCGTGGGCAGATCCTGCGCTACTTCCAGACCGAGAACTTCCTGCTGGCCACGCTGGGCATCGTGCTGGGCATGCTGGCCGCTTACGCGATCAACCTGGCACTGATGAACCTGTACGAGCTGCCGCGCATGCCGCTGTACTACCTGCCGCTGGGCGCGCTGCTGCTGTGGGTGCTGGGCCAGATCGCGGTGTTCGGGCCGGCCCGGCGTGCAGCGGCGGTGCCGCCCGCGGTCGCCACCCGAGGGGCATGAGATGCGCGCCTGCACGATGGTGTTGATGCTGCTTCTGCCACTGCCGGCACTGGCCGGCGGTGGCAGCGCGCAGACGCTGGAGTGGCGCCAGGACGATGCACGGCTGTCGTTGCGCTCGACCGAGGGCCAGGTGCATGTCGAGGCGGCGAAACCAGAAGCTCGCTTCGGCGTGCGCCGCGGTGACCGCATCCTGCGTGTGAACGACACCGCGGTGCGCCGGGTCGAGCACCTGACCGAGGCCCTGCGCCAGGCTACGGCGCCGACCGTGTACCTGTTGCTGCGGCGCGACAAGCGCGAACTGACCGTGCCGGTGGACGCGGCCGCCTGGCGCCTCGCACTGGTCGCACCGCCGCCTCCACCACCACCGCCGCCACCACCGCCCCTGCGCTGAGCATCGGCAGCCCCTGTACGGCCATCGGTTTGGCTATGCTTGATGGGTGGCGCCGGGCTCTCCCGGCGCATGGACACGAACGGCTCCATCGGCGCCGCCCATCCCTTTCTGCAGAACCGCTTGATGCCTGCGATCCTGATCATCGACGACAACGCCAGCGTGGGCACCGCGCTGGACGTGCTGTTCTCCCTGCATGACATCGACACCCTGCAGGCGCAGAGCCCGTCCGACGGGCTGGCGCTGCTCGAATCGCAGCCGGTCGACCTGGTCATCCAGGACATGAACTTCAGCGAGGACACCACCTCCGGTGAGGAAGGCGAAGCGCTGTTCGCCCAGATCCGCGCGCGCCATCCCGACCTGCCGGTGATCCTGCTTACCGCATGGACCCATCTGAGTAGTGCGGTGGACCTGGTCAAGGCCGGCGCCGCCGACTACCTGGCCAAGCCCTGGGACGACCGCAAGCTGCTGACCACGGTCAACAACCTGCTGGAACTGTCCGAGGCACGTCGCGAACTGGAGCGGCGCCGCAGCCGCGAGCTGCGCCAGCGCAATGCACTGGAAGAAAAATACGACCTGTGCGGCGCGGTGTTCGGCGATCCGGCCAGCGAGCGCGTGATCGCCCTGGCCTGCCAGGTCGCGCGTTCGGAGCTCCCGGTGCTGATCACCGGACCCAACGGCGCCGGCAAGGAAAAGATCGCACAGATCATCCAGGCCAATTCGCTGGTGGCCAAGGGTCCATTCGTCGCGGTCAACTGCGGCGCGCTGCCGTCGGAACTGATCGAGGCCGAATTGTTCGGGGCCGAGGCCGGTGCCTACACCGGCGCCAACAAGGCCCGCGAGGGCAAGTTCGAGGCCGCCGATGGCGGCACGCTGTTCCTGGATGAAATCGGCAACCTGTCGCTGGGCGGCCAGATGAAGCTGCTGCGCGTGCTGGAAACCGGGCGCTTCGAACGCCTGGGCTCCAATCGCGAACGCCAGGTCAAGGTGCGCGTGGTCAGCGCCACCAACGCCGACCTGCCGGCGATGATCCGCGACGGCACCTTCCGCGAAGATCTGTATTACCGCCTCAACACGGTGGAACTGGTGCTGCCACCGCTGGCCGAGCGCGCCGGTGACATCGTGCCCCTGGCCGAACGCTTCCTGGCCGCCGGCAAGCCGCTGTCCAGCGCCGCCGCCGCCGCACTGCAACGGCACCCATGGCCGGGCAACGTGCGCGAACTGCGCAACGTGATCCAGCGCGCCGAGCTGCTGGCCAGCGGCAACCGCATCGAAGTGGCCGACCTCAATCTGCCTCGCTCGACGGCGGCGGCGCGCCCCGCTCCCAGCACCGGCAATGATCCCGACCGCACGCGCATCGAGGACGTACTGGCCCGCAATCATGGCGTCATCGCCCAGGCCGCCGCCGAGCTGGGCCTGAGCCGGCAGGCACTGTACCGGCGCATGGACCGCCACGGCATTCCACGCGAATGAAACGTCGTTCGTTCACCTTCCGCCTGTTCCTGCGCCTGCTGCCGGTGCTGGCGCTGGCCGCCGCACTGCCGTGGCTGCTGGCGTACTGGATGGACCACGGCTGGGTCGTGACCGCCGTGTCGGCGCTGATCCTGCTGTCGCTGATGTGGTGGACCCTGCTCCGCGCGACTGCACCGGTGCGGTCACTGATGCGTGCACTGTCGGGCACCACCAGCAGCTACCGCGACGGCGAGTACAACTTCGGCGTGCACTGGCCGGGCAACGACGAGCTGGGCGATCTGGTACAGGCACATCGCGAGCTGGGCGATGTGCTGCGCGCACAGCGGCAGGGCCTGGTGCAGCGCGAGCTGCTGCTGGACACGATGGTGCAGAACACCCCGGTGGCGATGCTGCTGATCGCCTCTGGCGGCGATGGCATTGCCCGCGTGGTGTTCTCCAATCTCGCCGCGCGCAAGCTGCTGCACGGTGGATGGAAGCTGGAAGGCCAGCGCCTGGAGGACGTGCTGGAGCAGGTGCCTGTGGAGCTGCGCGATGCCATCGCACGCGGTGGCGACAGCCTGTTTGCAGTACGTGCCGAGGGTGAAGAGGGGCAGGAGGGCGATGAGGATGACGAGCAGGTCTACCACCTGTCGCGGCGCGCTTTCCAGCTCAATGGCCGTCCGCACGACCTGCTGCTGGTGCGCCTGCTCACCGCCGAACTGCGCCGCCAGGAAGTACAGACATGGAAAAAGGTGATCCGGGTCATCAGCCACGAACTCAACAATTCGCTGGCACCGATCGCCTCGCTGGCCCATTCCGGCGGCGTACTGGTGCAGCGCGAACGCTTCGACCGTTTGCCGGAGATCTTCACCACCATCGAGGACCGCGCGCGCCACCTTGAGGGTTTCATCCGCGGCTACGCGCGCTTTGCCAAGCTGCCGCAGCCACTGCTGCAGACCGTGCACTGGGCGCCGTTCCTGTCGAGTCTGCGCCAGCAGATTCCGTTCGGCATGGAGCACGAACCCGACGAGGAACTGAGCAGCCGCATCGACATCGCCCAGTTCGGGCAGGCGCTGCTGAACCTGTTGAAGAACGCACACGAGGCCTGCGCCGAAGCCGATCCGCCCAACGACGACGTGCAGGTACAACTGACGCGGCTGCCGCAATGGCTGCGCCTGGATGTGCTTGATCGCGGCAAGGGCATGAACGAGCAGGTGCTGCAGAACGCATTGATGCCGTTCTATTCGACCAAGCGCAACGGCACCGGCCTGGGCCTGGCACTGACCCGCGAAATCGTGGAGGCGCACGGCGGCCGGGTGTCGTTGCAGAACCGCGTCGACGGCGGATTGTGCGTGTCGATCCTGTTGCCGGCTGGTTGAACGGGCCGATCGAACCCCGGTAGTTACCGACCTTGCTCGGCCTGTCAGTAGATCCGCGCCATGCGTGGATATGCCGCCCTTGGTCGGCACGTTGGTAGATCCACGCCATGCGTGGATGTGCCGACCAAGGTCGGCACCTACCAGACCTGCCGCATCGCCACCCGCAGATGCATTGGGAACCCCAGCGCGGCTTCTTCGGCCATCACCGCCTGCAACCCTGCGCCCCATTCCGCTTCCGGCACCACGATGAATCCTTCGCTGGCATAGAAGGCCGCGTTCCACGGCACGTCGGACAAGGTGGTCAGCACAGCCGAGCGATAGCCACCTGCCCGGCCCTGCGCCAACGCGTGGCGCAACAATGCGCGCCCATGGCCTTGCCGCGCATGCGCAGGGTCCACGTCCATCTGCAGCACGTGGAATTCACCGTCCAGTTCGCCCGCCAGCAGATAGCCAGCGATGCTGCCTCCGGCCGCGTCGGCCACCCACAACTGCCGGCGTCGCAGCGCTTCGTGCAGGGCAGGCAGGTCCAGGCCATGACCGGCGAACACCGGATAGGCCTCATGGCCCTTCAACACTTCGCCGGCGCGCTGCTCGATACCCGGCAGCACGCCGAGTTCCCCGGCGTGCGGAATGCGGGGCTCAGGACTTCTTGAACGGGCGCTTCCAGCCATCGATCGTTTCCTGTCGTGCGCGTGCCAACGTCAGCTTGCCATCCGGCGCGTTGCGGGTAATGACCGAACCGGCGGCGATGGTCGCGCCATCGCCAATGGTCACCGGCGCCACCAGCGAACTGTTGGAGCCGATGAACGTGTTGTCACCGATGGTGGTGGTGAACTTGTTCACCCCGTCGTAGTTGCAGGTGATGGTGCCGGCGCCGATGTTCACCTTGCTGCCGATCACCGCATCGCCCAGGTAGGTCAGATGATTGGCCTTGCTGCCCACGCCCAGCGTGACCTTCTTGGTCTCGACGAAGTTGCCGACGTGCACGCCATCGGCCAGCACGGTGCCCGGTCGCAGGCGCGCGAACGGGCCGATCTGTGCGGCGCCTTCGGTGACCACGCCTTCCAGATCGCAATGCGCGCGCACTTCGGTGCCCGGCCCGAGGTTGACGTCCTTGAGGCGATTGAACGGACCGACGGTGACGCCGTCACCGAGCACGATGTTGCCTTCCAGCACAACGTCGACATCGATCAGCACGTCGCTGCCGACGGTGACGGTCCCGCGGATGTCCAGCCGCGCCGGATCACGCACGCGCGCGCCCTGCGCGCACAGCGCCCGCACCGCGCGACGCTGCCAGGCGCGCTCCAGCTGCGACAGCTGCCAAGGATCGTTTGCCCCTTCCGCTTCCTGCGCGTCGGCCACCAGCGCCATCTCGGCCGGGGTGTACTCATGGGCCGCGAAAGCGAACACGTCGGTGAGGTAGTACTCACCCTGTGCATTGCTGTTGGAAAGCTGGGACAGCCAGCGGCGCAGCGCGGTCGACTCGGCGGCGATGATGCCGGTATTGATCGTGCGCACCCGCAGCTGATCGTCGGTGGCATCCTTCTGCTCGACGATCGCGCCGACCTTGCCTTCGGCATCGCGCAGCACGCGACCATAGCCGCTAGGGTCATCGACCTCGGCCACCAGAACCGCCAACCGGCCCGGCTGCGCCAGCAGGTCACGCAAGGTCTGCGCGCGGATCAGCGGCACGTCGCCGTACAGCACCAGCACCTGCGCGGGATCGGGCACCTGCGGCATCGCCTGTGCGACCGCATGGCCGGTACCCAGCTGCTGCGCCTGCTCGGCCCACTGCAGGTCGGTCTGGTCGGCAAAATACTGCTGCACCGCTTCGCCACCATGGCCGTAGACCACATGGATGGCGGCCGGTTCCAGCTCACGGGCCGCAGCGATCACATGCGCCAGCATCGGCTGCCCGGCAATCGGCTGCAGCACCTTCGGCAACACCGACTTCATGCGCTTGCCGGCACCGGCGGCGAGGATGATGACGTGCAAGGCTTGGGTCATGGGCAGCAGTCCGTGGTTCGTTGCCGGTGATTCTAGAGTCTGGGCCGTTAACATGGGAGCCTGCCCACCCACTCCCCGATCATGAGCCTGCTCCGCCAGGGAAGCGCCTACCTCATCATCGGCGTGTTGCAACTGCTGCTCGACTGGGCAGTGTTCGTGCTCGTCACAGCCGCCGGCCTGCCGGTGGTACCCGGCAATCTCGCCGGGCGACTGGCCGGCATGCTGCTCGGCTTCTGGTTGAACGGGCGGATCACCTTCGCGACCGCCGATGGGCAGCAACGGCTGGGCTGGCGGCGCTTCGCGCGCTTCCTGCCACTGTGGCTGCTGCTCACCACCGCCAGCACGCTGCTGGTCGCCGTCGCCGATCACGCGCTGGGCCTGCAGTACGCGTGGCTGGCCAAGCCCTTGGTGGAAGGTGGCTTGGCCGTGGTGTCGTTCCTGCTGCTGCGGCATGTGGTCTACCGCTGACACGGCATCGGGAACGGTAGAGTCGACTGTTGGTCTACTGCTCTCCCACCAGTGCGCAAAATCCCGCGTTGCGCGCGATAGTCGACTCTACCCAATCGGCCCTACCCCCCCCAAAAAAAACGCCGGCACAGGGCCGGCGTTCTCGTGGATGCAGCGCGTGAACCTCAGTGCTTGAGGGTCTTGCGCAGGCGCTCCAGGGCCTGCAGCTGGACAACGGCTTCGGCCAGCTTCTGCTGGGCTTCAGCCACTTCCATCGCCTCACCGCGGTTGGCCAGGATGCGCTCGGCTTCTTCCTTGGCCTTGCGGACCGAGGCTTCGTCGATGTCCTGTGCGCGGATCGCGGTGTCGGCCAGCACGGTCACCACCTGCGGCTGCACTTCCAGGATGCCGCCGGAGATGGCGAAATCCAGCTGCTCGCCGTTCGGCGTGGTCACTACCACCTTGCCCGGCTTCAGGCGGGTGATCAGCGGCGCGTGCTTGGGCGCAATGCCCAGTTCGCCCAGCTCACCGGTGGCCACGACCAGGGTCGCTTCGCCACGGAAGATTTCCTGCTCGGCGCTGACGATGTCGCAACGGATGGTGCTCATGTAACTCTCTTCGCTAGGGGGCGGGTTGAACCCACCGCAGGGATTCCGCAGCGGTGGGCATCGGCCCACCCCGTGTCACGGTCGGGACGGGCGTGTGCCCGTCCCTGCCGCATCAGGCCTTCTCAGCCATCTTCTTGGCCTTCTCGACCGCTTCTTCGATGCCACCGACCATGTAGAACGCCTGCTCCGGCAGGTGGTCGTACTCGCCATCAACGATGGCCTTGAAGCCACGGATGGTGTCCTTCAGCGGCACGTACTTGCCCGGCGAGCCGGTGAACACTTCGGCCACGTGGAACGGCTGGCTGAAGAAGCGCTCGATCTTACGGGCGCGCGACACGGCCTGCTTGTCCTCTTCGGACAGCTCGTCCATGCCCAGGATCGCGATGATGTCCTTCAGTTCCTTGTACTTCTGCAGGGTCTGCTGGACGCGCTGGGCGGTGTCGTAGTGCTCGTGGCCGATGACCAGCGGGTCCATCTGGCGGCTGGTGGAATCCAGCGGATCGACGGCCGGGTAGATACCCAGCGAGGCGATCGAACGCGACAGGGTGACGGTCGAGTCCAGGTGGGCGAAGGTGGTCGCCGGCGACGGGTCGGTCAGGTCGTCCGCGGGAACGTAGACGGCCTGGATCGAGGTGATCGAACCATTCTTGGTCGAGGTGATGCGCTCCTGCAGGACGCCCATTTCCTCGGCCAGGGTCGGCTGGTAACCCACGGCCGACGGCATACGGCCCAGCAGTGCCGACACTTCGGTACCGGCCAGGGTGTAGCGGTAGATGTTGTCGACGAACAGCAGGACGTCCTTGCCCTTGCCATTTTCGTCCTTCTCATCGCGGAAGTACTCGGCCATGGTCAGGCCGGTCAGGGCGACGCGCAGGCGGTTGCCCGGCGGCTCGTTCATCTGGCCGTACACCATCGCCACCTTGTCCAGGACGTTGGAGTCCTTCATTTCGTGGTAGAAGTCGTTGCCCTCACGGGTACGCTCACCCACGCCGGCGAACACGGACAGACCGCTGTGCGCCTTGGCGATGTTGTTGATCAGTTCCATCATGTTGACGGTCTTGCCGACGCCGGCGCCGCCGAACAGGCCGACCTTGCCACCCTTGGCGAACGGGCACATCAGATCGATGACCTTGATGCCGGTTTCCAGCAGCTCGGTGGCCGGGGACTGGTCTTCGTACGACGGGGCCGCACGGTGGATTTCCCAGCTGTCGCTGGCGGCCACCGGGCCGGCTTCGTCGATCGGACGGCCGAGCACGTCCATGATGCGGCCCAGGGTGCCAGCGCCGACCGGCACGGAGATGCCGCGATCGGTGTTGGTGGCCACCAGGTTGCGCTTCAGGCCGTCGGTGGAACCGAGGGCGATGGTACGCACCACGCCGTCGCCCAGCTGCTGCTGGACTTCGAGGGTGATTTCGGTGTTGTCGACCTTCAGTGCGTCATACACCTTCGGCACCGACTCACGCGGGAATTCGACGTCGACGACCGCGCCGATGATCTGAACGATCTTGCCCTGACTCATTGCTGCATCCTCTAAATGTGTGCTTTGAACGAACGCGGTCAGACTGCTGCCGCGCCGCCGACGATTTCGGAGATTTCCTGGGTGATCGCTGCCTGGCGCGCCTTGTTGTAGACGAGCTGCAGCTCACCGATCAGCTTGTTGGCGTTGTCGCTCGCCGCCTTCATCGCGACCATGCGTGCGGCATGTTCGGAGGCCACGTTTTCCAGCAGTGCCTGGTACACCAGCGATTCGATGTAACGCGTCATCACGTGCTCCAGCACGGTCGCGGCATCGGGTTCGTACAGGTAATCCCAGTCGTGGTGAGCGACCTGCTTCTCAGCTGGCGGCAGCGGCAGCAGCTGATCGAAGCTGGCCTTCTGCGTCATGGTGTTCACGAAGCGGTTGTAGACCAGGTACACGCGGTCGACCTTGCCCTCGGTGAAGGCGTCGAGCATGACCTTGATCACACCGATCAGCGATTCCAGCTTCGGCACGTCGCCGATGTGGGTCACGCTGCCGACCATGTTGACCTTGACGCGGCGGAAGAAGGTCGATGCCTTCTGGCCGATGGTCACCAGGTCCACTTCAGCACCCTTGTCCTGCCATGCCTTGGCTTCGCCCAGCATCTTGCGGAACAGGTTGTTGTTCAGGCCGCCGGCCAGACCGCGATCGGAGGAGATCACGATGAAGCCGACCCGCTTGACCTGCTCGCGCTCGACCAGGAACGGATGCTGGTAATCGGTACTGGCCTGGGCCAGGTGGCCGATCACCTGCTTCATCGCCTGCGCGTACGGACGCGAGGTCTTCATCCGATCCTGCGCCTTGCGGATCTTGGAGGCCGAGACCATTTCCAGGGCGCGCGTCACCTTGCGGGTGTTCTGCACGCTCTTGATCTTGGTTTTGATTTCGCGTCCGCTTGCCATCTCTTGTTTCCCGTGGCGCGGGGCTGATGCCCCGCGTTGTTCAACCGTTTGTCATCTGGTCCAGCGCAGCCAGCGGCTCCGCTCTACAGGACCGCGATTACCAGCTGCCGGTGGTCTTGAACTCGGCGATGCCCTTCTTGAAGGCACCTTCGATGTCGTTGTCCCAACCGCCGGTGGCGTTGACCTTGCCGATCAGCTCGCCCTGGGTGTTGGCGAAGTGGGCGTGCAGGCCCTCTTCGAACGCCAGCAGCTTGTTGACCGGCACGTCGTCGAGGTAACCCTCGTTGACGGCGTAGATCGACAGCGCCTGGTTGGCGATCGACATCGGCGCGTACTGCTTCTGCTTCATCAGCTCGGTGACGCGCTGGCCACGCTCCAGCTGCTTGCGGGTCGCTTCGTCCAGGTCCGAGGCGAACTGCGCGAACGCAGCCAGCTCACGGTACTGGGCCAGCGAGATACGGATGCCGCCCGACAGCTTCTTGATGATCTTGGTCTGGGCCGAACCACCGACGCGCGACACCGAGATACCGGCGTTCACGGCCGGGCGGATGCCGGCGTTGAACAGGTCGGTTTCCAGGAAGATCTGGCCGTCGGTGATCGAGATCACGTTGGTCGGAACGAAGGCGGACACGTCGCCGGCCTGGGTTTCGATGATCGGCAGCGCGGTCAGCGAACCGGTCTTGCCGGTGACCTTGCCTTCGGTGAACTTCTCGACGTACTCCTCGGACACGCGGGCTGCACGTTCCAGCAGGCGCGAGTGCAGGTAGAACACGTCACCCGGGTAGGCTTCACGGCCCGGCGGGCGCTTCAGCAGCAGCGAAATCTGGCGGTAGGCGACAGCCTGCTTGGACAGATCGTCGTACACGATCAGCGCGTCTTCGCCGCGGTCCATGAAGTACTCACCCATGGTGCAGCCCGAGTAGGCGCTGATGTACTGCATGGCAGCCGATTCGGAAGCGGTCGCGGCCACCACGATGGTGTGGGCCAGCGCGCCGTTCTCTTCCAGCTTGCGCACGATGTTGGCGATGGTCGAAGCCTTCTGGCCGATCGCGACGTACACGCACTTGATGCCGGTGCCCTTCTGGTTGATCACCGCGTCGATCGCCATGGCGGTCTTGCCGGTCTGGCGGTCACCGATGATCAGCTCGCGCTGGCCACGGCCGATCGGGATCATCGAGTCGACCGACTTGTAACCGGTCTGCACCGGCTGGTCGACCGACTTGCGCCAGATCACGCCCGGAGCAACGCGCTCCACCGGAGCGGTCAGGTCGGTGCCCAGCGGGCCCTTGCCGTCGATCGGCTCGCCCAGTGCGTTGACAACGCGACCCAGCAGCTCCGGACCGACCGGCACTTCCAGGATGCGGCCGGTGGTCTTGGCGACGTCACCTTCGCGCAGGTTCTCGTAGTCACCCAGGACCACGGCGCCGACCGAGTCGCGCTCCAGGTTCAGGGCCAGGGCGAAGGTGTTGTTCGGCAGTTCGATCATTTCGCCCTGCATCACGTCGGCCAGACCGAAGATGCGCACGATGCCGTCGGACACGCTGGTCACGGTGCCTTCGTTGCGCGATTCCGCGGCCAGCTTGACCTTCTCGATGCGGTTCTTGATCAGTTCGCTGATTTCGGAGGGGTTGAGCGTGGTTGCCATCGTCAAGTCCTAGTGCCGGCAGCGGGGCCGGACGTTAAATGAATTCAGTTAGCGAGCGCGGTCTGCAGACGGGCCAGCTTGCCCTTCAGCGAACCATCGATGACCACGTCGCCGGCGTCGATCACGGCGCCGCCGATCAGCGAGGCATCCACCGCGGTGGTCACTTCGACCTCGCGGTTGAAGCGCTTGCGCAGCGCAACCTTGATCGCATCCAGCTCACCGGCCGACAATTCGGCGGCCGAGGTCACGGTGGCCTTGACCACGTGTTCGGCTTCGGCGCGCAGTGCATCGAACATGCCGGAGATTTCCGGCAGCAGCGGCAGACGATGCGAGTCGGCCAGGATGGCCAGGAAGCGCGAGTAGGTCTCGCCGTGGGTCACCGGCGCCAGCAGGGCGACGGCGTCGTCACGGCCCAGCTCCGGGTTGGCGAGCAGGGCCGCCACGCGCGGGTCGGCGGCGACGTGGGCGGAGAACGCCAGGGCGTCCGACCACGGCGCGAACGCACCTTCGTCGCGCGCGGTCGCGAACGCGGCGCGGGCGTACGGGCGGGCAAGCGTGAGGGCCTGGCTCATCCTCAGATCTCCGAGGCCAGCTCGTCGAGCAGCGCCTTGTGGGCGTTGGCGTCGATTTCGCGCTTGAGCAGCTTTTCAGCACCGGTCACGGCCAGCGCGGACACCTGCTTGCGCAGATCTTCACGGGCACGGTTGGCGGCGGCGTCGATTTCAGCCTGGGCCAGTTCCTTCTGACGGTTGGCTTCGGTGATCGCTTCGTTGCGGGCAGCGTCAACGATCTGGTTGGCACGCGCGTGGGCCTGATCGATGATCTCGTTGGCCTTGGTGCGGGCTTCCTTCAGCGCTTCGTTGACCTTCTCCTGCGCCTGGGCCAGATCTTTCTGGCTGCGGTCGGCAGCAGCGAGGCCTTCAGCAATCTTCTGCTGGCGCTCTTCGATCGCGTTCATCAACGGCGGCCAGATCTTGGTCGCGATGATCCAGATCAGACCAGCGAAGGCGAGCGCCTGCGCGAGAAGGGTGAAATTGATATTCATGGTTAGCTCGATCGCTGGTTTCGGGGTGGACGCGCCGCCGTAGCGGCGCATCCGGCCTTCATCCGAAACCGGGTGCATCAGCACCCGGTCGTCTCAAACCGCTGTATCAGCCGGCCAGAGCCTTGGTGACGGCGCCAGCGAAGGCAGCCGACAGCGGGTTGGCGAAGGCCAGCAGCAGGCCCACGGCGACCGAGATGATGAACGCGGCGTCGATCAGGCCGGCGGTGATGAACATGCGGACCTGCAGGACCGGGATCAGTTCCGGCTGGCGGGCGGCCGACTCCAGGAACTTACCAGCCATGATGGCCAGACCCAGACCCGCGCCCAGCGCGGCCAGGCCGATCATGATGCCGACGGCAAGGGCGGTGGAGCTCTGAATCTGCGCGAAGTTGGTCAGGACGGCGAAGTACATGGTTATCTCCAGGAACTTAAGTTGCTAAGGGTGATGAAACGGATGAAGGTTGAAACGCGTTGAAGCTTGAAACTCAGTGAGCGTCTTCCGACAGGCTCAGGTACACGATCGACAGCATCATGAAGATGAAGGCCTGCAGCGGGATCACCAGCAGGTGGAACAGCATCCAGCCGAGGCCGAACACACCACCGGCAATGGCACCGAAGAAACCGGCACCACCCAGCACCCAGATCAGCAGGAACACGATTTCGCCGCCGAACATGTTGCCGAACAGTCGCATCGCCAGCGAGATCGGCTTGCTCAGCCACTCGACGATGTTGAGGATCAGGTTGAACGGCATCATCCACTTGCCGAACGGCGCCGTCAGGAATTCCTTGATGAAGCCGACCAGGCCCTTGGACTTCAGCGCGAAGAACAGCATCAGGAAGAACACGCTGATGGCCATGCCCAGGGTGGCATTGACGTCAGCGGTCGGCACCGGCTTCCAGTAGTGCACGCCCGCCCATTCCAGCGGCTTGGCGATGAAATCGGCCGGGATCATCTTCAGCAGATTCATCAGCAGAATCCAGAAGAAGATGGTGATGGCGATCGGCGTGACCAGCTTGCTCTTGCCGTGGTAGGTGTCCTTGGCCTGGCGGTCGACGAACTCCAGGCAGATTTCCACGAAGGCCTGCCACTTGCCCGGCACACCGGCGGTGGCCTTGCGGGTGCCCAGCCAGAACGCGACAACGACCACCAGGCCCATCAGGACCGCGGTGAGGAAGGTATCGACGTGGATATGCCAGAACATACCCTCGCCCTTGCCGACCGGAGCGGTCAGGTTCTGCAGGTGATGCTGGATGTAGCTGGTAGGGGTTAGAGCCTCGCCCGCCATGTGTCCGGAACCTTAGTTAATTGAATTCTGTCAACGCCTGGCCATCGCCAGGACCTGGAACATCAAGCCGACGGCGATACCGGCCAACAGCGCCAACGCAGGCAGCTTGAAGACCAGGAACCCCACCAGCAGGACGCCGAAAACCACGACCCACTTGGCCACGATCGCAATGATCAGGCGAGCCATCGCCGATCCTGCGGCCACCGCTCCCCCGCCCAGTGCCATCCGTGCCGCCACCCAGCCACCCGCGGAAATCGCCACACCGGACGCCAGTGCACCGAGGGCATATTTCGGACCCACCAGCAGGAAGGCCAGGGCCAGGACAGCCACTGCGGCCAGCGGGTAGACCGCGGCGCGCAGCATCAGTCGCCGACCCGCATCAACGGAGTTCAGCACAGGACGTCCCGCGTGGTTGCAAGTGAAGGGCTGAGGCGGCTACAGCAGGGGGGCCTCATCGAGCCGCCAAATTATAGCAATGGGACAATTTGCGAGACAACCGCTGCCTGTTCATCACGCGGAGGCGCAAGTTGCGGTAACGGTTACATTTTTGCGTTCCACCGGGGGGACAATGACGTCCGCGTGATGTTGCGGCACAGCATTGGACTTTGGTCGCAGGCCGCGGAACTTTCGCCGCAGCCACCGGTCCCACCTCTCGACCTGCCTGCAGCAACCTCGTCGACGCTCCGCCCCGCAGGTCCCACGATGGCCCCGAAGCCCGGCTCCGGGGCCATCTCTTTACAGGGTCGTAACAGCGCTGAACCGTACACACCCCATGGACCATACGTTCACGGATGGTGGACGGCGGCGTCCGGCACAGTGGTTTTCATTCTGATGAACCACTGCAAGGACTCTTCGATGCGCTCCGTTCCCACTCTGCTCGCCCTCTCCCTGCTCGCCGCCGGCGCTTCGTTCGCCACTGCCGCCCACGCCGCCGAAGGCGATGACCGCTTCGCGATCCGCCTGGGTGCGATGAACATCGACTCGGACAACACGATCCGCGGCAAGACCAACGTGGCAGGCCAGGACATCGCGCTGAACCAGGACTTCAAGCTGGGCGGCAAGGAATGGGAGCCGCGCATTGACGGCATGTTCCGCATCAGCAACCGCCAGCGCCTGCTGTTCAACTACTTCAAGTACGACAAGGACCGTCGCGAGACGCTGGACCAAGGCATTTCCTTCGGCGGTGAGAACGTGCCGGCCGGCAGCTTCGTGAAGGGTGAACTGAAGTACCAGGTGGCCAGCCTGGTCTACGACTACTCGGTCGTTGATACCGACACCTTCGACCTCGGCCTGCAGATCGGTGGTGAGTACGCCAAGGTCAGCACCAAGGGCTACGCCGACCTGGGCACCGTCTACGAAGGCCAGTTCCTCAACGAGAAGGCCGATGGCATCGCACCGGTGGTGGGCGCACGCATGACCTTCACCCCGTCCGAGCGCTGGATGATCACGCTGCAGGGCCAGTATCTGAATACGCGTTGGGGCAGCTTCGATGACTACAAGGGCGACCTGAGCCGCGCCAACGCCATCGTCGATTACCGCCTCACCAAGAACTTCGGCGTGTTTGCCGGCTACGACTGGTTCAAGCTGGACGTGGACAAGAAGGGCAGCGATGGCACCGTCGGTCTGAAGCAGGAATTCAAGGGCCCGGTGGCCGGCATCAGCTTCGTGTTCTGATCCCCCGCCCCTTCCACACGCTCTCTCCTGGCGCGGCCTCCGGAATATCGGGGCCGCGTTTTTTCTTTGCATCGTCGAGCAGAGAAGCAGGTTGGTCGAGCGCTGGGGGAGAGGGGGGTGCGTGCGAATGTCCCCCGGCGCCGGCCTGCGGCCGTCACCTCCTCCTTTACTTCGCACGCACCCCCCTCTCCCCCCGCGTGTCAGGCAGCCACGCCGCCTTTGCAGTGGCAGTGGCTCTACTTTCCGCAAGCCGAGCCGCTCCGCGGGTGGCGGGCGTTTCGACAAAGTAAAGGAGGAGGCGACCGCCGCAGGCGGGCGACGGGGGACATTTGTCGAAATGCCTGCCACCCGCGCAGCGGCCAAGACCCTCGCGATGTACTACCGAAGACATCCCCGCAGCCAACAAAAAAGCCCGGCTATCGCCGGGCTTTTCGTCTACATCGCGCGGGCGCCTTACTTCTTCTTCGGCATGTACAGGTCGGTGATCGTGCCGTCGTAGATTTCCGAGGCCATCGCCACCGATTCGCTCAGCGTCGGGTGGGCGTGGATGGTGTGGCCGATGTCCTCGGCTTCCGCACCCATCTCGATCGCCAGGCCGATCTCGGCCAGCAGGTCACCGGCATGCACGCCGACGATCGCACCACCGATGATGCGGTGGGTCTCTTCGTCGAAGATCAGCTTGGTGAAGCCCTCGGTACGGCCGATGCCGATCGCGCGGCCGCTGGCGGCCCACGGGAACTTGGCCACACCGACCTTCAGGCCCTTGGCCTTGGCTTCGGTCTCGGTGACGCCGACCCAGGCGATTTCCGGATTGGTGTAGGCCACCGACGGAATCACGCGGGCCACCCACTCCTTCTTGTGGCCAGCCGCCACTTCGGCAGCGAGCTTGCCCTCGTGCGTGGCCTTGTGGGCCAGCATCGGGTTGCCGACGATGTCACCGATGGCAAAGATGTGCGGCACGTTGGTGCGCATCTGGCGATCGACCGGGATGAAGCCGCGATCGGTGACCTGCACGCCGGCCTTCTCGGCATCGATCTTCCTGCCGTTCGGCGAACGGCCCACGGCCACCAGCACGCGGTCGAAGGTGCCCTGCGCCAGGGCCGGCGCCTGACCTTCCTCAGCGGCCTCGAAGGTCACGGTGATGCCCTTGGCATCGGCGGTGACGCCCGACGCCTTGGTCTTCAGATGCACCTCGATGCCCTGCTTCTTCAGGCGGTCGGCCAGCGGCTTGACCAGGTCCTTGTCGGCGCCCGGCATCAGCTGGTCCATGAACTCGACCACGGTGACCTTGCTGCCCAGCGCACCATACACGGTAGCCATTTCCAGGCCGATGATGCCGCCGCCGACGACCAGCAGCGAGCCCGGCACGTCGGCCAGTTCCAGCGCGTCGGTGGAATCCATCACGCGCTTGTCGTCCCACGGGAAGTTCGGCAGCTTCACCGCCTGCGAACCGGCAGCGATGATGCACTTCTGGAAGCGCAGCAGCTGGGTGCTGCCATCGGCCGCGGTGATTTCCAGCTCGTTGGCCGAAATGAACTTGCCCACGCCCTGCACATTGCGGACCTTGCGCTGCTTGGCCATTCCAGCCAGGCCCTTGGTCAGCTGGTTGACGACCTTTTCCTTGTACTGGCGCAGCTTGTCCAGGGTGATGGTCGGCTTGCCGAACTCGACGCCGAAATCGCCGGCGTGGGCAACCTCATCGATCACCGCTGCGGCATGCAGCAGCGCCTTGGACGGGATGCAGCCGACGTTGAGGCAGACGCCGCCGAGGCTGGCGTAGCGCTCGACGAGCACAGTATCCAGGCCGACGTCGGCGGCGCGGAAAGCGGCGGTGTAGCCGCCCGGGCCGGAGCCCAGCACGACCATTTCGCATTCGATGTCGGCGGCCTTGCCACTGGCCAGCGCCGGCTTCGGCGCTGCAGGTTCGGCCGGGGCGCGGTGCGACGGGGTCACCGGCGGCTTGCTGGCCGGCGCGGCCGCAGCCGGGGCTGGCGCAGCGGCCTTGGCCGGGGCTTCAGCGGCGCCCTCGGTCTCCAGCAGCACGACGACCGCGCCTTCGGACAGGGTGTCGCCCAGCTTGACCTTGATGTCCTTGACCACGCCGGCGGCCGAAGACGGCACTTCCAGGGTGGCCTTGTCCGATTCCAGGGTCACCAGACCCTGGTCCTTCTTCACCGTATCGCCAACGGCGACCAGCACTTCGATCACCGGTACATCGCTGTAATCGCCGATGTCGGGAACCTTGATTTCAATCGTGGCCATGGTGGGCTTTCCTCGTGCCCGGCCGGCGTGGCCGGCGGGCTGTCACTGCATCTGTTCACGCGGCCGCGCCAAGGGCAGCGGCCGCACGGTGGGGGGCGAAGCGGTGCCTTACAGCAGCACGCGGCGCATGTCGGCCAGTACCTGCGACAGGTACGTGGTGAAGCGTGCGGCCAGGGCGCCATCGATGACGCGGTGGTCGTAGCTCAGCGACAGCGGCAGCATCAGCTTCGGTGCGAATTCCTTGCCGTTCCAGACCGGCTGGATGGACGACTTGGAAACGCCGAGGATGGCCACTTCCGGTGCGTTGACGATCGGGGTGAACGCGGTGCCGCCGATGCCGCCCAGCGAGCTGATCGAGAAGCAGCCGCCGCTCATGTCGGCCGGGCCGAGCTTGCCGTCGCGTGCCTTCTTGGCCAGTTCGCCGGTTTCCTGCGCGATCTGCACCACACCCTTCTTGTCCACGTCGCGGATCACCGGCACGACCAGGCCGTTCGGAGTATCGGCAGCGAACCCGATGTTGAAGTACTTCTTCAGGGTCAGGTTCTCGCCGCTGGCATCGAGCGAGGCGTTGAACTCGGGGAACTGCTTCAGCGCCGCGGCGCTGGCCTTGATCAGGAAGGCGAGCATGGTCAGCTTGATGCCGGCCTTCTCGTTCTCCTTGTTCAGGGCCACGCGCAGGCCTTCCAGGTCGGTGATGTCGGCCTGTTCGAACTGGGTGACGTGCGGGATCATCGCCCAGTTGCGGGCCAGGTTCGCACCGGAGATCTTCTTGATACGCGACAGCGGCTGTACTTCGATCTCGCCGAACTTGCTGAAGTCGACCTTCGGCCACGGCAGCAGGTTCAGGCCACCGCCAGCGGCAACGGCGCCACCGGCAGCCGCCGGCACGCCACCGCTGAGCGCGGCCTTGACGAACTTCTGCACGTCACCCTTGGTGATGCGGCCGCCCTTCTCGGTGCCGTTGATCTGCAGCAGGTCCACGCCCAGCTCACGGGCGAACACGCGCACCGCCGGGGTGGCGTACGGCACCTTGGCCGGCAGCACGCCCTCGGCGTTGAACTGCACCGGCGGGCTGGCCGGCGAACCGGCCGACGGCGCCGCAGCGGCCGGGGTCGGGGCACTGACCTGGGCCGGAGCCGGAGCCGGAGCCGGTGCGGCAACCGCTGCCGGCGCAGCAGCCGGGGCCGGGGCCGGGGCGGCAGCGCCTTCGGCCTCGATGATGGCAACCACATCACCCTGCGACAGGCTGTCGCCCATCTTGACCTTCAGTTCCTTGACCACGCCGGCCACCGAGGACGGCACTTCCATGGTCGCCTTGTCGCTTTCCAGCGTCACCAGGCCCTGGTCCTTCTTCACCGTGTCGCCGACAGCGACCAGCACTTCAATGACCGGGATGCCGGAGTAGTCGCCGATATCCGGCACACGGGCTTCAACCGCAGCCGCACTGGCGGCCACAGCGGCCGGCGCAGCAGCGGCCGGGGCCGGGGCGCTCTGGGTGGCAGCTGCCGGGGCGGCGGCCTTGGCCGGTGCCGGTGCTGCAGCGGCCGGCGCAGCGGCTTCGCCTGCGGCCACTTCGATCAGCGCCACGACCTTGCCCTCGGACAGGCTGTCGCCGACCTTGACCTTCAGTTCCTTGACCACGCCGGCCACCGAGGACGGCACTTCCATGGTCGCCTTGTCGCTTTCCAGCGTCACCAGGCCCTGGTCCTTCTTGACCGTGTCGCCGACGGCGACAAGCACCTCGATTACCGGGATATCGCTGTAGTCACCGATATCGGGGACAAGTGCTTCCTTGATTTCGGCCATGGGGATAACTCCGGCAATCTGGTGTAGGGAAACGTCTATTGTGCGGCCAGCGGGGGCCTGCGCCAACCGTTACAGGTGTTTTCAGTACGCACGCAGCCGGGACAGGCTGTTGCCCATTGGCTGCCGACGCGACCAGTGGGTAGCGTATTGTCCGGACGATGTCCGCTTCATGTCGCCAGCGCGTCGGCCACCGGCTGCCAGGCCTGGCGCAGGCGCGGCAGCGACCACGCTGCATTGGCCGGGCTGGTGGAGGGCAGTGCCAGCACGCGCGGCGGCGTGTCCAGGCGCGGCAGTACCCAGCGCTGGAACGCGTGCAGCGCTGCGCCACCGTTGCAACCGATCAGCTCCAGCTCAGGAAGCGTGGCGATCAGTTCCGGCAGTGCATTGGGCACTTCCGTACCACGCACGATGTCCGCGTCCAGGCTGCCGCGTCGTTCGCACCGGCCGATCACATCCCACAGGCCGATGCCCTGCGAAGTCAGTGCCTGCAGTCGCTGCTCATAGGCCAGCCCTGCATCAAAGCCGCAGATTCCAGCCACAACCGGCCAGAAGCGATTGCGTGGATGCGCGTAGTAACGCTGCTCCTGCAATGACGCCACGCCCGGCATCGAGCCGAGCAGCAGCACCCTGCAATCCACATTCACCTGCGCTTGCAGGCCGATGCACAGCGTCGCGATGCTCACATCTTCTCCAACTGAATGAATGTCGCCACATGTGAAAAAGCCCATGAAAACAGGCTTTTCGCGCTGAACGCTGAACAAGGAAAACTATTTTTTAACGCGCGTCGGATTCGATTCATGTTGAGGCGACTACGGTGTGCTCGCCCCGCAACCGGGGGCCCAAAACAAGAAACATTAGGAGATACCCCCATGCGCTCCATCCGTATCCTGAGTCTCGCCCTGCTGACCTCCGCCGCGTTCGCGCCGGCCGCTTTCGCCCAGGACAGCAGCACCACCGATACCGCTTCGGGCAAGCATTTTGCCGTGGTTGGCGGCATCTCGCTGCTGCAGCCGAAGAACGACCCGATCACCGGCGTGAAGAAGACCGATGGTGGCCCGGCGCCGACCGTCAGCTTCAGCTACTACATCAACGACAACTGGGCCGTTGAGCTGTGGGGCGCTGCCGACAAGTTCGACAACAAGTTCAAGGGCCCGAACAACGCCCGCCTGGGCTCGGTCGAGCAGCAGCCGGTCGCCCTGAGCGGCCAGTACCACTTCGGCCAGGCTGACAACGTGTTCCGTCCGTTCGTGGGCGTCGGCTACTACCAGTCCAGCTTCAGCAACGAGAAGCTGGGCAACGGCGCTGACACCGACATCCGCTTCAAGGATGCCAAGGGCGTGATCGGCACCGTCGGCGTCGACATGAACATCAACTCCACCTGGTTCGCCCGTGCCGACGCCCGCTACATGCGCGCCCGCCCGGACATCAAGGTCGGCGGCGAGACGATCGGCGAAGCCAAGATGGATCCGTGGACCGTCGGCTTCGGCATCGGCGCCCGCTTCTGATCCAGGCAGCACCGCTTCAATGATGCAACGCGACGGGCCCTTCGGGGCCCGTCGTCGTTTCCGTCACCGGCGTTCTGTAGAGTCGAGCCTGCTCGACTGATTTGCCGATGGTCGAGCAGGCTCGACTCTACAGACAGGAGGCGGAGGCGCGATGGACGAAGTCGACCTGCTGGTGATCGGTGGCGGCATCAATGGCGCCGGCATCGCCCGTGATGCCAGCGGCCGCGGACTGCGCGTGCTGCTGTGCGAACAGCATGACCTGGCCGCGCACACCTCCAGTGCCAGCAGCAAACTGATCCATGGCGGCCTGCGCTATCTGGAACAGGGCGACGTCGGCCTGGTACGCAAGGCTCTCGGCGAACGAGAGGTGGTACGCCGGCAGGCGCCCCATCTGGTCCACCCACTGCGCTTCGTCCTGCCCTGGGAGCCGCATCTGCGCCCGCGCTGGATGCTGCGCATGGGGCTGTGGCTGTATGACCACCTGGGCCGACGCAGCGCGGCGTTCCCGGCGTCGCACGCGCTGGACCTGCAGCGTGATCCGCTCGGCGGCTGGCTCTCGCCGACACTGCGGCAGGCCTTCAGCTATGCCGATGCGCAGGTCGACGATGCACGCCTGGTACTGCTCAACGCACTGGATGCCGCGCAACGCGGCGCGCAGGTGCGGGTACGCAGCCGCTGCACCGATCTGCGCGCCGCGCAGGGCCGCTGGCAGGCCGTGCTGGAATCCGATGACGGCCAGTCGCACCACGTGAATGCGCGCGCAGTCGCCAATGCAGCTGGCCCTTGGGCCGGCGGCCTGTTGGAACGGATGCAGGCGCGCAGCGGCGGCCCCGCCCTGCGCCTGGTGCAGGGCAGCCACATCGTGCTGCGCCGGCCCTGGCCTGATGACAGCGCCTGCCTGCTGCAACAGCCTGACGGCCGCGTGGTGTTCCTGCTGCCGTTCGCCCACGACCATCTGCTGGTCGGCACCACCGACACCGACTATCGCGGCGACCCGGCACGCTGCAGCGTGCTGCCTTCCGAGGTGACCTACCTGTGCGAGGCCGCCAACCGTTACCTGCGTGAACCCATCGCCGCGGACGATGTGATCTGGCAGTTTGCTGGCGTACGTCCACTGCTGGCCGACCCCGACCCGTGCGCGGCAAAGCTGAGCCGCGATTACCGCCTGCAGCTGCAGGGGGCCCCGGCACCGGCGCTGCATGTGCTGGGCGGCAAGCTGACCACGTACCGGGTGCTGGCCGAGGAAGCACTGGACCTGCTGCGCCCTGCCCTGCCGCAGATGGGCCCGGCGTGGACGGCAAGCGGTGACCCGCTGCCGGGCAGCGACTGGGGCGATGCCGCGCAGGCGTGCTCGCGGTTGCGGGTACTGGCACCCTGGTTGCCTGCGGAAATCGCACGACGCTGGGCCGAGACCTACGGCAGCCGCAGCGCGGGGCTGCTGCACGGTATGCAGGGCATGGACGATCTGGGTGAAGACTTCGGCGGCGGCCTGCATGTGCGTGAAGTGGCGTTCCTGCGCGAGCACGAGTGGGCGCATGACGCCGACGATGTCCTGTGGCGACGCAGCAAGCTGGGCCTGCGGCTGGAGCCTTCGCAGGTGGCGCGGCTGCAGGCGTGGATGTCGCAACGGTAGCGCCGGGCCATGCCCGGCGGTTCGCGGCGACGCCGGGCATGGCCCGGCGCTACTGATGCTTTAGGATTTCCCCATCGCTACCGGAGACGCTGCATGACGCCCCGCTACGTGCTGGCCATCGACCAGGGCACCACCAGTTCGCGCGCGATCCTGTTCGACCGGGCCGGCGACATCGTGGGCAGCGCGCAGCGCGAGTTCGCGCAGATCTTCCCGCAGCCCGGCTGGGTCGAGCATGACCCGCGCGAAATCCTCACCAGCGTCTACGCCACCCTGACCGAGCTGCTCAGCCGTGGGCAGATCGACCCGCGTCATATCGCCGCGCTGGGCATCACCAACCAGCGCGAGACCACCGTGGTCTGGGATCGCACTACCGGCCAGCCGATCCACAACGCCATCGTCTGGCAGTCGCGGCAAAGCCACGCCATCTGCGAGCGGCTGAAATCCGAAGGGCATGACGCCCTGGTCCGCGAACGGACCGGCCTGCTGATCGACGCCTATTTCTCCGCGACCAAGATCCGCTGGATCCTCGACCACGTGGAAGGCGCGCAGCAGCGTGCCGAGCGCGGCGAACTGCTGTTCGGCACCATCGACAGCTGGCTGGTGTGGAACCTCAGCGGCGGCCAGGCGCATGTGACCGACTACAGCAACGCCGCGCGCACGCTGCTGTTCAACATCCACACACTGGACTGGGATGACGATCTGCTGGCGCTGCTGGATATCCCGCGCGCGATGCTGCCGCAGGTGCGCGATTCCAGTGCGGTGTATGCGCACACGCGACCGCAGTTTTTCTTCGACCACCCGATCCCGATCGCTGGTATCGCCGGTGACCAGCAGGCCGCACTGTTCGGCCAGGCCTGCTTCCAGCCCGGCATGGTCAAGAACACCTATGGCACCGGCTGCTTCATGCTCATGCATACCGGCGCGCAGGCGGTACGTTCGCGCAACGGCCTGCTGACCACCATCGCCTGGGGCCTGGACGGGCGCGTGGAGTACGCGCTGGAGGGCTCGATCTTCATCGCCGGCTCGGTGGTGCAGTGGCTGCGCGATGGACTGGGCATGATCGGGCGTGCCAGCGACAGCCAGGCGCTGGCCGCGCAGGTGCCCGACAGCGGCGGCGTGTATCTGGTGCCGGCCTTCGTCGGCCTGGGCGCACCGTATTGGCGCAGCGATGTGCGCGGTGCGATGTTCGGCCTGACCCGGGGCACCCGCAAGGCACACTTCGTGCGCGCGGCACTGGAAGCGATGGCCTACCAGACCCGCGACGTGCTCGATGCGATGCAGACCGATGCGGGCATCGCACTGACCGAACTGCGCGCCGACGGCGGCGCGATCGGCAATGACTTCCTGGCCGGTTTCCAGGCCGACATCCTCGGTGTCCCCTTGCTGCGGCCGCGACTGACCGAAACCACCGCGCTGGGCGCGGCCTATCTGGCGGGGCTCGCCGTGGGCTTCTGGACCAGCCGCGAGCAGATCGCCGCGCAATGGGGCCTGGACCAGCGCTTCGAGCCGCAGATGGACGTGGCCCGGCGCGAGACGCTGTATGCGGGGTGGCAGCAGGCCGTGGCCGCCACCCTCGCCTTCCACGTCGATTGAGGGTAGTGCCGGCCGCTGGCCGGCAACCCCATGATCTCTGGCGGCGTTTGCAGATTGCCGGCCAGCGGCCGGCACTACCGCACGGCCAGAACGTCCGCAGCCCGGATCAGAACGCCGGCAGCACCGCGCCCTTGTACTTGGTTTCGATGAAGGTCTTCACCTGCGGGCTGGTCAGGGCCTTGGCCAGCTTCTGCACGCGGGCGTCGTCCTTGTTGTCAGGGCGCGCCACCAGGAAGTTCACGTACGGCGAATCCTTGCTCTCGATCGCCAGTGCGTCCTGGGTCGGGTTGAGGCCGGCATCCAGCGCATAGTTGGTGTTGATCAGCGCCAGGTCGACCTGGTCCAGCACGCGCGGCAGCATCGCCGAGTCCAGCTCGCGGAACTTCAGGTTCTTCGGGTTGGCGATGATGTCACGCTGGGTCGCCAGCGCATTGGTCGGATCCTTCAGCTCGATCACGCCGGCCTTGTGCAGCAGGATCAGCGCGCGGCTGTTGTTGCTCGGGTCGTTCGGGATCACCACGTCGGCGCCTTCGCGCAGCTCGGCCAGCGACTTGATCTTGCGCGAGTACGCACCGAACGGCTCGATGTGCACCCCGACCACCTTCACCAGGTCGGTCTTGCGGTCGCGGTTGTAGGCATCCAGGTACGGCTCGGTCTGGAAGTAGTTGGCGTCTACCTGCTTCTGCACCAGCTGGTCGTTGGGCTGCACGTAGTCATTGAATACGCGCACGTCCAGGTCCACGCCCTCCTGCTTGAGGATCGGCTTGACCACCTCGAGGATCTCGGCGTGCGGCACGGCCGTGGCGGCCACCACCAGCTTCTGCGAGGGCTCACCGGACTTGCCGCAGGCGGTCAGGGCCAGCGCAGCGGCGAGCAGGGGCAGCAACAGGGTCTTCTTCATGGGGGAAAAGGGTCTCTCGGGGGGAGGTTCAGGAGTTTTCGTAGTTGGTCAGGGCCAGGCCAAGCAGCGCCTTGGCCTGCTCACGCAGCATCACCGGCTCGACGATTTCGGCGTCCGAGCCGTAGTGCAGCACGTCCATCAGCAACTCGCGCGAGACGCTGTACGGCACCTTCAGCTCATAGCGGCCATCGGCCAGGAACCGGCCCTGCTGCTTGGAATGCCAGTGTTCGTCGGCCACCCAGCGTGCGGCCTTGGCGCTGAACAGGATGGTCGCCCAGCCCTTCGGCGCACCGGAGAAGATGCCATAGCTGGCGCCCAGCTGCTCGTCCAGCTCGCTGTCGGCGACGTCGCGCGCGGTGCTGTCGATCACCCGCGCCTTGTTGATACGGTCGACGGCGAAACTGCGCAGCGCCTCGCGATCATGGTCCCAGGCATCGAGGTACCAGTTGTCGCGGTAGTGGGTCAGTCGCTGCGGCGAGACGGTGCGCCGGGTCGACTCGTCGGTGGAACGGGCGCGGTATTCGAATGCCAGCTGGCGGCGTTCCAGCACGGCCGAGGCCACGCTGCGGAAGCTGCCCTCATCGAACTTGCGGCCACGATGGGGGATCACCCGCACGCGGTCGACCGGCCAGCTGGAAACGCCGGCCTGGGCCGCCAGCAGGCTCTCGATGCGCTGCTGCAACGGCGCCAGCACCGAAGACAGCACGCCGCCGCCGGTGCGTGCCAGCAGATGCTGCGAGGCCAGCAGCGCGTGCAGCTCCTCCGAGCTCAGCCACAGGCCGGGCAGCTCGAAGCGATCGCTCTCGTCAGCCTGGTAGCGGAAGCCCGCTTCGCCGTCACCCTCGATCGGCGCCATCAGCGCATCGCGCAGGAAGGCCAGGTCGCGGTAGACGGTGGCGCGGGAACAACCGAGCTTGTCCTGCAGGGTCGCCACCGTCACCGGATAGCGCGCGGACTTGAGCAGACGATGCAGGGCGGTGATGCGTTCGTATCGGTCCATACCCCCGATTATGTCCGAGTCGCGGGTCTTGTGTGGGACGTTTGGGCTATCGTTGTCGCCCCCACCCCCATGGAACGCCCGATGCGCCGGTTGCCTGCCCTGCCCCTGCTGGCCTGCCTGCTGCTGGCCGCCTGCGATCGCATGCCGGCACCGGAGCGCACCGAAGCCCCCGTGCCCGCCGCCGACCCGGCGCAGGCGGTGCTGGACGCCAGCCGGCGTTTCGCGGCCCTGCGCAGCTTCCACGCCGAGCTGGAGGTGCTGGGCGCGCCGCAGCCGGTCCGCAGCGCCATGGACTTCGTCGCCCCCGACCGTTTCCAGGTACAGACCCCGGCCGGTGCGCAGATCATCATCGGCGATACCCTGTTCCTGCAGGCCGAGGGCGCGATCCGCCAGGTGCCGACCCCGCCGGGCCTGCTCGAGCAGTGGCGCAACCCGCTGCCGGCCGATGCCCTGCCCGCCGACCTGCAGGCCGAGGACCTCGGCAGCCAGCCGCTGGACGGGGTCCAGACCCGCCACTACCGCCTGCGCGGCGCCCAACCGGGCGAGCGCCTGGAGTACTGGGTGGACGCCCAGGGCCTGCCGCGGCAGATCGTGCGCAGCGGCAGCAGCAACGGCCGCAGCTTCCAGCTGCGCTTGCGCTATTCCCGATTCAACGACCCGGCGTTGCGCGTCGATCTGCCCTGAATAGGCAATCGCAGCAACGCTTGCTGAAGCGCACATTGGATCGATTCGGACCGCCATCACGCTTCCAGTATCATCACCGGCTGTTAACCGCTTCGGAGAAGCCTCGATGTCCCTGCGCGTGTCCCTGCTGATCCCCTTGCTGCTGTGCGCGCCGCTCGCGTATGCGCAGGATGCCTCCGAACTGGCGGCGATGTCCTCGCCGTGGAGTGGCAGCGGCGGCGAGCTCGGCTTCGCCTCGGCGCGTGGCAACAGCAGCACCGAGAGCTTCAACGGCCGCCTGCGCCTGCGCTACACCGACGGCGACTGGGTACACAGCATGGACCTGTTCGGCCTGCGCTCCAGCTCCAAGATCACCGAAACCAACGACGACGGCACCACCACCCGCCGCGACAACACCACCGCCAACCGCTACACCGGCAGCGCCGGCAGCGCGCTGCAGCTGGGCGAGCACCGCCAGCTGACCGCTACGGTGCGTACCGAGCGCGATGACTTCGCCACCTATGACCGCCAGAGTTCGTTCGGTCTGGGTTACGGCACCCGCCTGTGGAACACCGAGCGCTTCTCTTTCGATGCGCAGATCGGCCCCGGTGTGCGCCGCACCCACAGCACCGAGGACGACCGCACCCGCACCGGCCTGATCGGCCGTGGCCTGTTCGACATGAAGTACTCGCTGACCGACAACACCGACCTGGTCAACACCCTGCTGGTCGAATCCGGCTCGTACAACACCTTCGGCCAGAACGACTTCGGTGTCTCGGTGAGCATGAACGAGCACCTGGCGCTGAAGGCCGGCTGGCAGGCGCGTTACAACAGTGACGTTGCCGAGGACAAGCGCAAGACCGATACGCTGACCACGATGAACGTGGTCTACAAGTTCAAATAAACAGAACGGGCGCCAAGGCGCCCGTTTCGTTTTTGTAGAGTCGAGCTTGCTCGACTGCCGTGCCAACCGCAGTCGAGCAAGCTCGACGCTACGCGGGTTGGCTCAGACATTCAGCAGCTCGCCGGCGCCGTCGTCCAGCAGCAGCTTCGCCACCCGCTTCCCCAGCGTTTCCGGGTCGATGGCCGGGCCCACCGCCCCGGCGCGCACCGCGCGGCCATCGCTGGCACTGCCGACCAGTCCCTGCAGGTGCAGATCATCGCCCTGCCACTGCGCGATGGCCGCCACCGGCACATGGCAGCTGCCATGCAGCGCACGATTCATCGCCCGCTCGGCTTCCACGCAGGCACGCGTGGCCGCGTCGTCGAGCCCGGCGAACAGTGCCATCAGACGCGCATTGCCGCCATCGCATTCCACCGCCACCGCGCCCTGCGCCGGCGCCGGCAGCCACTGCGGCGGCTGCAGGCGCGCGACGATGCGATCGCCCAGTCCCAACCGCTCCAAACCAGCCACGGCCAGCACGATGGCGTCGTAGCCGCCGTTGTCGAGCTTGGCCAGGCGGGTGTTGACGTTGCCGCGCAGGTCGAGCAGTTCCAGGTCTGGGCGCAGCGCACGCAGCTGGGCCTGACGGCGCAGCGACGAGGTGCCGACCCGCGCGCCGATCGGCAGCGCATCCAGCGAGGCATACAGATTGGAAACGAAGCCATCGGCGGGGTCATGGCGGGTCAGCATGGCCGGCAGCGCGAAGGGCGCGTCCAGTTCCATCGGCACATCCTTCAGCGAGTGCACGGCGCAATCGGCCTCGCCACGCAGCATGGCCAGCTCCAGTTCCTTCAGGAACAGGCCCTTGCCACCGATGGCCGCCAGCGAGCGGTCGAGCACTTCGTCGCCACGGGTGCTCATCGGCACCAGTTCCACATGCAGGCCGGGATGGGCCTGGCGCAGGCGGTCGGCGACGTGTTCGCTCTGCCAGAGGGCGAGCGGGCTCTTGCGGGTGGCGATGCGGACGGTTTCCATCGCGGCATTATCGCGCCTTCGGCGGGGATACGGCCAACGGCGGAGCCCCTCGTGGCTGGGTGGGGTAGGTTGAAGCAACAGCCGTGCTTGGCCGGGCGGGGTGGACTGCGCAGGGGCCGCTGCAAGTACGTCCATGTAAGCTCGGTCGCTGCATCCATGCGGCTCACGCCCCTGCGCAGCCCACCCCGCCCGACCTCTGACAGCTTCCGTGCGCGCCGGCCACGGAAGATCAAAAGAAAAGAGCAGAAGCAAAGGCAACAGCCGGCGGCTTCCGGGGTCAAATCCCTTTTCCGCAGGAAAAGGGATCTGCCCCCTCTTTCCAAGCCGATAACACCAACGCCTTTGCCGTCCGACGCAGTGGACAACGAGAGGGTCGGGCCGGGGTGGGGGCGCGGGACCGTTGGCGCAATGGATGGCGCCATCGAGCCCCCAAGGATGGGTTTACGGCGTGTCCCGCGCCCCCACCCCGGTCCGACCCAGCACGTAGCAACACCGAACCATGGCCCGCTGTTGCTGTTGCTGTTGCTGTTGCTTTCGACGTTGCTCGCAAGCAGTCGCGGCCGCAGGCCGCGCGGACAACTCACAGATGCCGCAATTCCTGCTTCAGCGTCGCCACGCAGCGGCGGCTGACCTCCAGCGGTTGCTTGCCATGCCGCAGCACCGCCTGCACCTGCCCGCCAGTGCCACGGCGCAGTTCGACCAGCTCGTGGCGCGCCACCAGGCAGTTGCGATGGATGCGGACGAAGCGGCTGGCGAACTCCTCCTCCAGCGACTTCAGCGATTCCTCGATCAGGTCCTCGCCGCGCGCGTGGTGTACCACCACATACTTTTCTTCGGCCTGCAGGTAGTGGATATCGTCCAGCGGGATCAGCCGCAGGCTGCCACGCAGGCGCGCGCACAGCATGCTGCGGGCCTGCTGCCCGCCGTGGTCCTGTGGTTGACCATCGCGGCCGGCCAGGAAAGTACGCGCACGTGCGATCGCCGCCGCCAGTCGCTCGGCGCGGACCGGCTTCATCAGGTAATCGATCGCCGCCGCTTCGAAGGCCGACAGCGCATGCGCGTCGTACGCGGTGCAGAACACTACCGCCGGCCGCGGCTCGAAGCTGGCCAGATGGCGGGCCGCTTCCAGGCCGTCCAGCCCGGGCATCGCGATATCCAGCAGGACCAGGTCCGGCTGCAGTTCCGCGCACGCGTGCAGGGCCTGCTCGCCGTTGCCGGCCTCGGCCACCACGTCCACGCCGTCCTGCGCCGCCAACAGGCTGCGCAGGCGCTCGCGCGCCAGCGGTTCGTCATCGGCGATGACTACCCTCACGATCGTTCCCTCACTGGATCGGCACTGTCACCTGGCAGGCATAGTAGCCCTCGCTCCAGCCGGCCGTCATCCGCGCAGCGTTGCCGAAGCGCCAGGCAAGGCGATGGCCGATGCTGTGCTGGGCATGGCCGGCGCCCCGCGCCAGCGCCAATCCGGGGGCCTGCGGATCCGGCGCCGGATTACGCACGCGGATCTGCAGCTCATTGCCCTCACGGGCCAGCTGCAGTTCAATCGTGCCGCCCTCGGGCAGACGCGAGATCCCATGCAGTACTGCGTTTTCCACCAGCGGCTGCAATACCAGCCTGGGCAACGGCAGATCCCACGGCAGCGGCTCATCACGTTGCCAGCGCACCTGCAGGCGTTCGCCCAGGCGCAGCGATTCAATCGACAGGTAGCGTTCGGCCAACTCGCATTCGTCGCGCAGGGTCGAATCGCCCTCGCCCGCGCCCAACGCAGCACGGAACAGATCAGACAGGTCCAGCACCGCGCGCTCGGCGACCGCCGGGTCGCGATGCAGCAGGCTGGCGATCAGGTTCATGCTGTTGAACAGGAAATGCGGCCGTATCCGCGCCTGCAGCGCGTCGGCCTGCGCGCGCGCGTTGGCCTGCACCTGCGCGGCCCAGCGATCGCTGACATAGAAGTAGCGCAGTGCCAGTGCGGTGATCAGTACCGTGGTGGCGGCGCTGCCGAGGGTGAAGCGCCAGAAGCTGATGCCACTGGCGAAACTGTCACCGAGCACCGCGTACAGCGCATGCACGATACCGGCGCAGACCACCGCGATCAGGGCCGCCAGTGCGATCGCTGCGACCGCGCCCAGCATCGGTGGCAGCCGGGACAAGCCCTGCCGCAGCAGACACAGGCTGGCCGTGACCGCCAGTGCCAGCCACAGCGCGAAACCGCTGGCCGACAGCAGTTCGCCCACGGTCCAGTGACGACTGCCATCGGGCGCCAAGGCCAGTACCACCACCACCAGCTCGGCCAGGCCCAGCATCGCCGCCAACCGTGGCAGGCGACACAGTTCCGGCATCCACGGCGGTGAACTGGCCGGCGACATGGCTCAGGCCGTGCCCAGGCGTTCCTGCAGCCAGTCGCCCAGTGCCTGGATCTCTTCGGCGCAGACCTGGTGGGCCATCGGGTAGCTGTGCCATTCCACCTGCAGGCCCAACGCCTGCAGTGCCTGCGCGCTGTGCGCGGCCACCGCCTGCGGAATCACCGGGTCGGCGCTGCCGTGGGCCATGAACACCGGCACCTGCACGGCGCCTTCCGCGCGCTGGGCGCTGTCGGCATCGGGCAGGTAAGTGGACAGGGCGATCAGGCCGGCCAGCGGCGCAGTACGCGACAGCGCGGCGCTGAGGATGATCGCACCGCCCTGCGAGAAACCGGCCAGGAAGATCCGCTCCGGTGCGACGCCACGCTCGATCTCGCGTGCGATCAGTGCATCCAGTTGCTGCACCGATTCCCGCACCCCGGCCATGTCGGCACGCGAACGGAAGTCCATGCCGACGATGTCGTACCAGCCGCGCATCGGCACGCCGTTGTTGATCGTGATCGGCCGCACCGGTGCATGCGGGAACACGAAGCGCAGTGCCGGCCAGTGCGGCCGCACCAGCTCGGGCACGATCGGCGCGAAATCGTGGCCGTCGGCGCCAAGGCCATGTAGCCAGATCACCGACCACTGCGGCGAGGCGCCGGTTTCCTGTTCCACCGTTTGCAGCATGATGCGGCTCCTTCAAGTTCAAGCCGCATTATGCCGCTGGCACGGGGCGATCAGTACAGCGGCGGTTGCTCGGCCGCTTCCCGGCGCAGCTGCGCGGCCCGTACCAGCACCGGCGGCGGGATGTTCTCCTCGGGAATATCGAGCAGGCCCAGGCGATGCAGGAAGGCGCCCGGTCCCCGCGAGGAGGTCAACGCCACCACCGGAATGGCCAGCACCATGCCGATCACCACCGGCGCCATCCATGCCGCCAGCGACGGCGACACCGCCCAGGCCAGCACGCCCATGAAGGCACCGAACACGCCGAGGCCGCCGTAACCGCGGATCAGTGCCATCCACGAGATGCCACCATCATCACGCTGCTGCGCGTCCCAGCCAGAATCGCGGCCGGACAACACTTCGGCCACGCCGCGCGACTGCACGTACATCACCACCGGCGCCATCAGCGCCGCCAGCACCGTTTCCACCAGCATCGACACGAAGGCACGGATCGCGCCGCCACAGCCGCGACGGTCGACCGGGTCGAGCAGCATCGCCAGATAACCCAGCACCTTGGGCAGCAGCAGCACCGCCATGGTGGCGGCGAACAGGCGCACCACTTGCTCCTCGTCCTGTGCGCGCCAGTACACGCTGGGCGACAGGTGCAGCAGGGCGTTGAAATCGATGCCCTCCTGGAACAGCGGAATCGCGATGCCGATCAGCATCAGCATCGCCCACATCGGCGCGGTGAAGTAATGACCGATGCCGATCAGCATGTGCGTACGGCTGATCCAGTGCAGACCGCCACTGCCCACCACCTTGCCGTGCTGCAGGTTGCCCTGGCACCAGCGACGGTCGCGCACCAGCAGGTCGGTCAGGGTTGGCGGGCCTTCCTCGTAGCTGCCGCCCAGGTACGGCACCATGTGCGCGGCCCAGCCGCCGCGGCGCATCAGCGCGGCTTCGACGAAGTCATGGCTGAGCACGTGGCCGCCGAACGGCTTGCGCCCCGGCAGTGCCGGCAGGCCGGCGTGGTCGGCGAAGGCACGGGTGCGGATGATCGCGTTGTGGCCCCAATAGTTGCTCTCGGCACCGTGCCACCAGGCCACGCCGCGGGCGATGACCGGTCCATACACGCGGCCACCGAACTGCTGCATGCGCGCGAACAGGGTGCGACCGCCGATCACCGATGGCAGGGTCTGGATCAGGCCGACGTCGGCGTTGTGCTCCATGCCGGCCACCAGCCGCACGATGCTGTCGCCGGTCATCAGGCTGTCGGCGTCGAGGATCAGCATCTGCGGGTAGGCCCCGCCGAAGCGCCGCACCCAGTCGGCGATGTTGCCGGCCTTGCGCCCGGTATTGTCGCCACGGCGGCGATAGAACAGCCGCGTCTGCCCGTCCGGAACCCGCTCGCGCAGCTCGGAGAACACCTGCTCCTCGGCGCCGGCGATGTCCTCGCGACGGGTATCGCTGAGTACGAAGAAGTCGAAGCGATCGAGCTGACCGGTGGCGGCCACCGACTCGTAGATCGCCTGCAGGCCGGCCAGCAGCCGGCGCGGATCTTCGTTGTAGGTCGGCATCAGCAGCGCGGTGCGGCTGTGTACGGTCGGCAACGGCTTGTCCGGGTCGATGCCAAGGCGATAGCCACGGTCGAACACGGCGGTCAGGAAGCCGGCCAGGGCGCTGGCGAAGGACAGCGCGATCCAGGCGAACAGGCCGACGAACAGCACCAGCAGACATGCTTCGAGCACGCTGATGCCATTGGCCGACAGCACCCGCCACATCATCCGCGTGGCCACGGCGGTCATGCCGAGCGTGCCACCGAAGATGTAGAGCCGACGCAGGCCGATCAGGCGCGGCGACGTACGATGCCGGCGGACCTTCAGCGCGCCTTCGCGCAAGGTCTGCTCGGGCATCTGCAACGGAGATTCAGCGGGCAGCAACGCCCAGCCGGCGTCGAGCCGGGGCGCATCCGTTTCCGCGTGGATGGTTTGACCCCCCATCACCGCCTACTCCACGCAGTCGGCACGGCCGGCCATCCCGGCCGGGCTGCATGCACGAAGGTTCCCGGTGCGCTTTCCCGGCGCCCGCACTTGTCCTGGCTGTGTCGGCCTCAGGCCGCACAGTCGATGTCTATCACTACCGGAACCCACACGATCTCCAACGGGGCGGAATCGAAAATGCGGCTCAGTCTAGGCCGCCGGATGTAAGCCGCGTGCGAAGGTCTACGCCGGGATTTATCCCCATTCAGCATGCAGCAGGCGATGCCGCCAGGAGACGGCCGGGTGTCATTGCGTTACACGGGGTACTGGATCGTAACAAACGCGAACGGTTATCATTTCATTAACCAGGCAGGTCACCGTCCTCCGCACGGCTGCAACCCACCCAGCTGCGCCGGTCCGCACCGTGCGCCCGACGACCCATGGAAGGGGGCTGCCTGCTGTCTGCCTGCGCCTGCTGCTTCCACCGGGTCCCCCATCTCCCCTTGGAAGCCGTCATGTCCCTGCCGTCCCATTTCCGTTCCGCGCGCCTGTCGCGCACCCGCCTGGCCACTGCGCTGGCCACTACCTGCCTGCTGGCCCTGCCCGGCCTGGCCGCCGCCGAGGCCAGCGCCGATGCCTCCACCAAGGACCTGGATACCGTGGTGGTCACCGCTTCGGGCAACCAGCAATGGATCAAGGATGCCCCGGCCAGCATCAGCGTGATCAGCCGCGAGGACATCGAGCGCCAGCCGGTGCACGATCTGGCCAGCCTGCTCAGCCGCGTGCCAGGCGTCACCGGCGGCCTCAGCGCCAGCGGTGAACAGTCCAAGATCAAGCTGCGCGGCATGCCGTCCAACTACACGCTGGTACTGGTGGATGGCAAGCGCATGGGCAGCTCGGCCTCGACCAACTACCGCCCCGACCTCGGCCGCCAGGACCTGAACTGGATCTCGCCCGACCAGATCGAGCGCATCGAAGTCGTGCGTGGGCCGATGTCTTCGCTGTATGGCTCCGATGCCATGGGCGGGGTGATCAACATCATCACCAAGCGGATCGGCGACGAATGGAACGGCAGCGCCACCCACAGCTACACCCGCCCCTCTGACAGCAAGCGCGGCGACACCCAGCAGATCGGTGCGACGTTCTCCGGCCCGCTGGGCGAGCGCTTCGGCCTGCGCATCGGCGCCAACAGCATGCGCCGCGACTCCGACCAGTCCAATGGCGGTGTCTACGGCAATGCGTATGCGGGCGAGAAGGATCGCAACGTCGATGCATTGCTGCAGTGGAAGCTGAGCGATGCGCAGAACCTTTCGCTGGAGGCCGGCCACGGCGTGCAGCAGGCCTTCATCGATGCCTCGCTGGAGAAGCAGGACGAGGGCGCCTGGGGCGCCAGCGAACTCAAGCGCAGCTCGCTGGCGCTCAACCATGACGGCACCTGGCGTTTTGGCACTTCCAAGCTCAGCGCCTACTGGACCGAGTACAAGAACGACATCGGCCCCACCGGTCGTTCCGAGGCCACCGATACGATCATCGAAGGCAGCCTGAGCACGCCGTTCACCCTCGGCGTCGAGCACCAGTTCGCCGTGGGTGGCCAGTGGAAGCGCCAGGAGCTCACCAACACCGACACCATCGGCCAGACGCCGATCGACTACGCCGGCAATGCAGTCAGCGGCTCCGATCTGCAGGTCGATACCTGGGCGCTGTTCGTCGAGGACGAACTGAAACTACACCGCACCCTGGCCCTGACCCTGGGCGCGCGCCTGGACCACCACGAAAAGTTCGGTGGCCATGTCAGCCCGCGCGCCTATCTGGTCTGGCACCCGGCCGAGCAGTGGACGATCCGTGGTGGCGTCTCCAAGGGCTTCCGTGCGCCCAGCCTGACCGAGAATTCGGCGACCGCCGCCACCCAGTCCGGTGGCCGTGGCTGCACCTCGCTGATTCCGCTGGGCTATACCCGCGGCGGTTGCTACATGGCCGGCAACCCGGACCTGGATCCGGAAACCAGCACCAACCGTGAGATCGGCATCAGCTTCGACAACGACCTGGTCGATGCCGGCCTGACCTACTTCCATACCGACTTCAGGAACAAGATCGAGTACGCACCACTGGGGCGGTTCAATGGCATCTGGTGGACGCGCATGAGCAACGTACAGCGCGCCCGTACCAGCGGCATGGAAGGCAATTTCAACGTCCGCTTCGGCGAGCATTGGCGCTGGCGCACCTCGGCGACCTGGATGAAGGAAGCGAAGAACCTGACCACCGGCCGCAACCTGATCGATACGCCGGAGTTCTCCGGCTATTCGTCGCTGGACTGGACGCCCGGCACGGTGTTCTCCAGCAGCCTGTCGGCGCAGTACACCGGCAAGCAGACCGGCATCGCCACGACCTTCCTCAAGGCCTACACCCTGTATGACCTGACCGCGGCATGGAACGTCAACGAGGTGCTGACCCTGCGCGGCGGCGTCAGCAACCTGGCCGACAAGAAGCTGTATGCAGAAGGCTCCACCGACTACTTCGTGGCCGGGCGCAGCTACTTCCTCAGCATGACCGCACGCTTCTGATGCGCGTGCCGCGATCGCGCTGGCGGCAAGCCAGCGCGATCGGCGGTGTTGCGGTTTACTCGCTTTCCAACGCGGCCGGTGCCGCATCCCGTGTGGCGGCCGTGCGTGCACGGTCCATCGCCATTGCCAGTTGCTGGCGCGCGAGCAGTTGTTGCGCCTGCACCACTTCAGGTGTCGGCAGGAGCACCGGTCCCGGTGCGTTTTCCGGTGTAGCAGGTGTGGTCATGCAACCTCCATGGACATCCCGCCACCACACGGATCCAAGCAGGGGCGGCGGCGGAACTGCGCACCCTATCCTAAAAACAAGGCGGGCGGGTGACGGTGCGGCGGCCGGCCGCAGCCCCGTGCGTGCGCCGGCGTCACATTTTTGACGCCAGGGGCTGGCTTCCTGAACCGCTCCGCCATTACGATGTAACCGTTTTCCTACAAGGACGTATCCGTCAATGAATGCCGTCGATCTTTCCCGCTTCAGCCCGAAGTGGCAGTTCCGCTTCACCTTCTTCCAGCAGCACGGCGCTCCCAAGGAGCCGGGCTTCAAGCAGGCCTGGAAGGCGCTGTCCTTCGGCGACCGCCTGAAGGTCAACATCAACTTCTTCGCCTTCTTCTTCGGCTTCATCTACCTGCTCATCCTGGGCATGTGGCGCAAGGCACTGGTGGTGATCGGTATCGGCATCGTGCTCACCATCGTCTCCCTGTTCCTGCCGGATGTCGTCGCGCGCCCCCTGTTCATCGCCATGAACTTCCTGGTCGCCTCCAGCACCAACTACAGCTACTACCTGGAGCAGGTGAAGGGCAAGGCCAGCTGGAACCCCTTCGAAGGCATGTTCTGAACCCCTGCGCTGGCCGGACCTGATCCGGCCACTGCGCGGAAACGACGACGCCCGGCTTCGGCCGGGCGTCGTCGTTTGTGGGAGCCGGAAGCTCAGGCCGCGTGGCGGGCAGCGGCCACCGGTTCGGCCTGCAGGCGGAAGCGCGATACCGCCACCGCCAGCTGCTCGGCCTGCTCTTCCATCGCGCGCGCGGCAGCACTGGCTTCTTCCACCAAGGCGGCGTTCTGCTGGGTGGTCTCGTCCATCTGCACCACGGTCTGGTTGACTTGTTCGATGCCCGCCGACTGCTCGCGCGAAGCCGCCGAGATCTCGGCCATGATCTCGTTCACACGCCCGACCTGGCCGACGATTTCCTGCATGGTGCGGCCGGCGCCATGCACCAGCTGCGCACCGGTGCCGACCTGCGCCACCGAGGCATCGATCAGCTCCTTGATCTCCTTGGCCGCACCGGCCGAGCGCTGTGCCAGCGCGCGCACTTCACTGGCGACGACGGCGAAACCACGGCCCTGCTCGCCGGCACGTGCTGCTTCCACCGCCGCGTTCAGTGCCAGGATGTTGGTCTGGAAGGCGATGCCATCGATCACCGAAATGATCTCGGCGATGCGCTGCGATGACGCCTCGATCTGCTCCATGGTCTGCACCACCTGGCTGACCACCTGGCCGCCCTCGCTGGCGACGCCCGCGGCGGAACCGGCCAGGGTGTTGGCCTGCAGCGCATGGTCGGCGTTCTGGCGCACGGTGGAGGTCAACTCCTCCATCGACGCGGCGGTCTCTTCCAGGTTCGCGGCCTGCTGCTCGGTGCGACGCGACAGATCGCTGTTGCCGGCGGCGATTTCGCCTGCGGCAAGGCGGATGCTGGCCGCCGACTGCTGGATCTGGCCGACGATCCGGGTCAGCTGCTGCACGGTGCTGTTGGCATCGTCGCGCATCACCGCGAACACGCCATGGAAGTCGCCCTGCATGCGTGCACTGAGGTCGCCAGCAGCGATCGCGCGCAGCAGCGTCGAGAGCTCGGCCAGGTTGTGATCGCTCACCTGCATCATGGTGTTGAGGGTGTCCACCATGCGGCGGAAATCATGGTCGAAGCGCAGGGCATCACCACGCACCGCGAAGTCGCCGTCGGCAGCGGCAGCCGCCAGCTGCTGGATCTGTTCGTTGATCGCCGCCAGATTGTGTTTGGTGGTGGCCATGGCGGAGGTGAACACCGCCTTCTCGCCCGGCAGGGCTTCCATGTCCACGCTGAGGTCACCCACCGCGTAGCGCTGCATCACTTCCACCAGGCGCTGGGTGACGGCATTGCTGGAGGCGACCAGCTGGTTGCTGTCGGCCACCATGCGCCCGTACTCACCCGGGAATGCCGCCGCATCCATCCGGTAGCTGATTTCGCCGGCGTCGTGGCGACGCGCCATCTCCGCCTGTGCAACCATCACCGCCTGCAGCTGGCCGCGCATACCCTGCATCGCCTCCAGCAGGCGCCCCACTTCGTCGTTGCTGCGTGCCGGCAGCGTACTGTCCAGCTTGCCGGCAGCAACGTCACCGGCCACGCGCACCGCTTCGGCCAATGGGCGGATGGCCAGGCGGCGCAGCAGCACGTAGACACCCGCGCTGAGGGTCAGTGCAGCGACCACACCGACCAGCAGGGTCAGCCACAGCAGCTGGCGCGCTTCAGCCACGATCACCGCGTGCGGCATCACCACACCCAGCGCGAAGCGCTGCGGGGCATCGCCCACGCGCAGCGGCACATAGACGCGTACGTTGCCGTCCGCATCCGGGATAAAGGCTTCGAACGGACGATCGGCGGCGATGTCGGCCAGCATGCTGCGGGTCAGCGCATCGCTGCGCGGCTTGCCGATTTCGGCGGCGGTGGCCGACGCCAGCACCACGCCCTTGGGCGAGAGCAGTTCGACGCGGCCGGCGCCCATCGGCTTCAACGTGGCCAGATGCTTCTGCAGGGCAGCCAGCGAGAAGTCAACGGTGAACACGCCCAGGAACCTGCCGTTTTCAACGATCGGCGTGCTCAGCGTGCTCATCAGCACTTGCTGGCCGGCGATGTCGTAGGCGTAGGGTTCGCTGACCTTGGCCAGCTTGTCGCGGCTGGGCACGACGTACCAGTCACCGGAGCCACTGGCGGTCTCGGTGTAGTCGGTCATCGGCGATTGCTGCGGCTTGCCGTCATGCCAGGCCCAGTAGCTCATGAAACGGCCGCTGGCATCGTGTGCGTCGGTATCGACGAACGCGGCATCCTTGCCATCGAAGGCATCGGCTTCCCACATGGTGCTCTTGCCCAGCCACTCCGGATGGGTGCGCAGCTGCTCGCCGAGCACAGCGGCCAGGCTGGCACGATCGGGCACATCACCGCGCGCGCGCTGGGCCAGCACGGTTTCCACCATGGCGTCGTTGCTGGCGAAGGCGGTGCCGAGGTCGGCCGAGACCTGGCGCGCCTCGGCAGTGGCCTCGCTGGACATGGTCTGGCGCGAGGCATTGATCAGGCTGGCGCTGGCCTGGCGGTAGATCAGGAACGCGGTCAGGCCGAAGCACAGCAGTGCGATCACGGCGGTGCCCAGCATCAGCTTGTGGGCGATGCTGCCCGGACGGCGGGCAGCGGCGGAACGGGAAGGGGGCATGGAAGGGTCCGCAAGGCAGTTCAGGACGACCGGTACCGCGAGGGCACCGCGCAGGCGCGCGATCCGTCGCGCAGGCCACCGGCCGCCGGGACCAGCCCGGCGCTGGAAGCGCACCGGGTTAGCGGCCGGCCGCCAACGAGGTTGAGGCGTCGCATCCGCACTTTCCTGAACCTGCTCAGGGACGGGTCAGCCAACCGTCCGGCCGGCCCTCCTCATTCGGCCACGCGGTCCTTGATCCATTGCGCGCGCGGCAGCACTTCGATGCTGCCCACGGCGTACTGCTGCAGCACATCGTCCGGCCCGAAGCGCGGCTGCCAGCCCAGCACACTGCGGATGCGGGCACTGTCGTAGACGCGATCGATGCTGAGCGGCAACGGCCAGCCGCGGCGCTCGAACTCAGCCAACAGCTGCGGCGCACGGCGGGCCAGCACAGTGCGCGGCTGGCTGGCCAGCTGCAGGCAGTCCTCACGCCGGAACGGGGTCGGCGCACAGGCGACATAGCGCGCGAACGCGGCGCCCTGGTCCAGCAGCAAGGCGGCGTGTGCGCTGGCCACATCGCGTGCGTCGATGCCACGGTGCAGGCGGAACATCGCCATGCGCTCGGGAGGCTCGGGGAAGCAGCGGCCCATGCGCAGCACGCGCACGCTGAAATCCACGGTGGCCGCAGCTTCGGCCAGCGCTTCGGCCTGCAGCTTGGTACGGTGATAGACCGTGCGCGGCAGCGGCTCGGTGTCTTCGTCGATCCAACGGCAGCCACCGGCCACCACGGCGTGACCGTACAGCGCGGTGGTGCTGGTCAGCACGAAGCGCTGTGCACCGGCTTCGCGTGCGGCCTGCAGCAGGTGCGCGGTGGCGTCCACGTTGATCTGCTGGAACACCGCGTCCGGCACCAGCCCGACGTGTGGGGCATGCAGCGCCGCGGTATGGATGACCGCGTCGACGCCCTGCACTGCGCGCGCGATCGCCTGGCGATCGGTGACATCGGCGATGATGCGGGTGGTGGCAAACGGGCTGCGATCCAGCCCCACCACTTCGTGGGCAGCCGCCAGCGCACCGAAGATCGCACGCCCGATGCGCCCGGAACTGCCGGTCAACAGAATCTTCATTGAGTCCATTCACTCGAAGCGCCCGGGAATTACCGGGATGCTTCGATTCTAGGCATGCATCGCCGCGTCTGCGATAGGAGCGTGCTTCCGATGTGCGTTCATCTTGACGACTCGGGCGGGGTCAGCAGCTGCCGGGCGACGAACAACGGATCGTCGCCACCGGCTGCATCGGGCACGACACCGGTGCCTTCCCAGTTGCCACCGGTGCGCAGGTTGATCGGCTGACGGTCGGGAATACTGATCTGATAGCCATCCGGCAGCAGCACAGGATCGCCGAACATATGCGCGGCGCCACCACTGCGCGTGCCAACGATGCGCGCGCGGCCCAGCGCCTGCAGCGAATAGGCGACGAACTCGGCCGCCGAGGCGGTACGACGGTCGACCAGCACCACCAATGGCTTCAGGTAAGCGGGCAGACTCGCCGGCGGCAGCGGCACCTCGCTGCGCCGGCCGCGCTGCTCCAACTGCTGCACCGCGACGTTCTTTGCTTCCAGCAGGGTACGCACCAGCAGGTCCGCGCTGCCATCGTCGCCACCACCGTTCTGGCGCAGGTCCAGCACCAGGCCATCGGTGTCGGCCAGCAAGGCAAAGGCCGCAGCCAGTTTTGGTTGCGCCAGCTCGAGCGGGTAGAACGTGCTCACCCGCAGGTAGCCGATGTTGCCTTCCAGCACGCGCACCTCGCGCACGCCGGCGCCGTTGCGGTAGGCGTCGGCACGCCAGGCCATCAGCCAATCGTCCTGGCCGGCCGCCGCGTCCACCCGCTCGACATGGAAGTGACCATCGAAGCTGTCCAGATCCTGGTTCAGGCGCGCACTGAAGGCGGCCGGGTCGGCGCAGCTGGCGGCGTAGCGCTGCTGCTTCGCCCAGCTGCGCAGGGCCTCGGCGATGCGTGCGCCCTCGCCTTCATCCAGGTACTGCGCCTGTACCGCCGAGGCCGCCGCCTGCAGCACGGCGTCCTGCGCCGGGCAGGCCGCCGCCAGCAGCGCACCGAACATCCAGGAGACCATCATGACCCGCCCCACGTTGATGATATGTAAGTGCTTATATATCATCACCGATATGGATCTCCAACACGCCACGCTGGGTACCCTGCTGCGCGCCCTGCTCGACCAGCTCGATCCTGCCGTCGAACAGGCCTACCGCGATCTGCAGCTGGACTATCGCCCCCGCTACACGCCGGTGCTGCGCACGCTGATGGCGCAGGGCCCCTGCCGGATCAAGGACCTGGCCATCGCCTGCGGGCTGAGCCATTCGGCACTCAGCCAGACGGTTGCGGCGATGGTGCGCGACGGCTGGCTGCACACCGCGAACGGCGAGGACGGGCGCGAGCGTATCCTTCAACTGACCCCGCATGCACAGCAGACGCTGCCTGCCCTGCAGGCGCAATGGCTGGCCACCGCGCACGCCGCGCGCAGCCTCGATGCCGATCTCGGGTTGCCGCTCGAACAGGTCCTGCGCCAGGCAATGCAGGCGCTCGAACAGCGTCCGTTCGCGGATCGCCTGCGAGAAGCCCGCAAGCGCTGACGCCCTGGCGGTCGCGATCCGTCGCACCGCACCGACAGGCACCGTAGCAACCCGTGAACGAAAGTACCGTGCCGTGTGAAGGTCATGCGGCCGGCGCGTACATCGTTTTAGCCGGACAACGGCGACGATGGCAGCCACCTGCAACAAAGGGAGCATTCACATGGCAGACCGGGAACACAGCACGTCCCAGCGCGGCTTTGCCGCGATGGACCAGGACAAGCAGCGTGCCATCGCCGCCAAGGGTGGACGTGCGGCACATGCATCGGGCAACGCGCACGAGTTCAGTCCTGCCGAGGCGCGCGTCGCTGGCCGCAAGGGAGGCGAGGCCATCAGCCGCAACCGCCAGCACATGGCGGCGATCGGTCGCGAAGGTGGGCATGCGCGCCACGCCAATGCACGGCAACCATCGCAACAACAGCAGCAGGTCGCCGATTCCACGCCGGACATCCCGCCCCGCCAACAGGGCTGAATGCAGAACGGTCACCGCCCCATGCGCTGCCGATGCAGGCCCGCAGAAACAGCGATCGCCAGCGCACCGGCCAGCGCCATCGCCCATCCAAACCCGCTGGCCATCGCGCTGCGATACCAGGCCAGCATCTCCGACGCAGGCGGCATCAGCGGCGGCTGCAGAATCAGCGCACGCGCGTGTTGGATCAGAACGGGCTGGCCGGCGGCGCGCGCGGAGACGGAGAACTGCTGCACCGCGCGCAGGCTCATCAGGCTGCCGAGCAACGCGATCCCCAGGCTCATGCCGGCCTGGCGCAACGCGTTCATCGTCGCCGAGGCGATGCCGGTGCGTTCGGCAGGCACGCAGGCCATGACCGCCATGCCGGTCGCCGGGACCGCCAGGCCCATTCCGATGCCGAGCAGCATCAGCAATGCGCAGACATATCCACGCGACGTTGCCGGCTCGAACGAGGTCATCGCACACAACGCCACACCGGTCAGCGCATAGCCCAGCGTCAGCGCGGTGTGCAGGCCGATGCGTGCAACCAGGCGACCGAACAGCAATGACACGCCCCCCATCAGCAGGAACTGTGGAACCAGCTGCACGCCCGCCTGCGCGGCATCGCGTCCCTGCGCCTGCTGGAAGAACAGCGACAGGAAGAACAGGCTGGCATAGGCGGTGAAGCCAAGCACGAACGACGCCAGGTTCAACATGCGGAATCGCCGGTCGATGAACAGATCCAGCGGCAGCAGCGGGCGCGCAACGCGACGTTCCACCCACGCGAACGCCAGCAGGCCCAGCGCCGCGACGCCCAGCGCAAGCGTCGTCCGGGATGCCAGCAGTCCATGCTCGCCGATCGCGATCAACCCGTAGCTGAGCGCGCCCAGCGCGATGATGCTGAGCAACTGGCCGGCCGGGTCCAGCGCTGCATGCTGCGGATGCCGCCGCTCCGGAATGCCCCAGGCACCCAGTGCCAGTGCCAGCACGCCCAACGGTACATTGATGAGGAAGATGCTGGGCCAGCCCACCCGTTGCACCAGCACCCCTCCCAGCAACGGCCCCAGCACCAGCGCCAATGCGCTGAAGGCCGACCAGCCGCCGATCGCGCGGGCACGCTGGCGAGGCTCGGGAAACGCATGACTGAGGATCGGCATGGCGCTGGGAATCAACAGCGCGCCGGCCACGCCCTGTACCGCACGCCCAGCCACCAGCGTGGACAGAGTGGCCGCGCCGGCGCACAGCAACGAGCCCAGGATGAAGGTGGCCACGCTCAGCAACCACATGCGGCGATGGCCATGGCGGTCTCCCAGCGGTCCCGCCGACAACATCACCGCCGACAGCGCGATCGCATAGGCGTTGATCACCCACTGCAGGCCCGCCATGTCGGTGTGCAGCGCCTGCTGCAGCGTCGGCAGGGCGACGTTGACGATGCTGATGTCCAGCGAGGCGAGGAACGTGCCCAGATAGGCCGCCAGTACCAGCGCCGGGCGTCGGAAGCGTTGCATGCGCGTACCCCGGAAAGAACTGCGCGCATCGTAGCTACTGACTGACCGTCGGTCAATGACCGACGGTCAGTCAGTGTCAAAGGGCCGCTAGAATGAGGGCCGTCGCACCCGGACCCCGCCCACCATGCAGATCCCCGCAGTCGCCAGGCCCCGTACCAAGCCCGCGGAAACGCGCCAGGAAGAACTGATGGACGCCGCCCAGGCGCTGTTCCTGTCACAGGGCGTGGAAGCAACCACCATCAGCGACATCGTCGTCGCCGCCGATGTGGCCAAGGGCACGTTCTATACCTACTTCGCCTCGCGCACCGAGATCCTGCAGGCGCTGGCGCAACGCTACACACGGCAGTTCATGGCCGAGGTCGGGCAGGCCGTGCAGCGGCATCCTGCCGACGATGGCGTGGCGCGCCTGCACGCCTGGATCCGCGCCAACATCGAGATCTATGTACGCACCCATGCCCTGCACGATGTGGTGTACGCCAACCACCATCACCGGCAGCGCGGCAACGCCGAACGCACTGCGATCCAGCAGCAACTGCTGGACATCCTTGAAGATGGCATCCGCGCAGGCCTGTGGCAGCTGCCCACACCGCAGGTGACCGCCTCGCTGATCTATGCCGGCGTGCACGGCGCCACCGACGATCTGATCGCCATGCCAGCGCAGGACGCGGAGGCTTTCATCGCGGCCGTGGTGGCTGATTGCCTGCGAATGGTCGGTGTGTCACCGCTGCCTGCACGCGGCCGCAGACGCCACTGAGGCCCGATCCAGCGCTCAGGCGTGGGCGAGGATGTTGAGCAACCGCCCGAACGGATCGCGCACGAAGAAGCGGCGCACGCCCCATGGCTCGTCGGCCGGTCCGTATTCCAACGCGATGCCAGCTGCGCGCATGCGCTCCAGCACCTCCTGCAGGTTGTCCACTTCAATCGACAGATCCGGCACCGGCATGCCGGCGCCACCTTCGCTGGCGAAACTGAGCTGGGCCAGCGCACTGCCCTGACCGCCATGGGTAATGATCCAGCCGTGGTCCATCACCACCGGCATGCCGAGCAGGTCGCCGTAGAAGGCGGCGGCACGCGAAGGATCCGGTGTAGCGATGTTGGCAACGACGCGCTTGACAGCCATGGCACTCCCGCATCGGAAACAGAAGAGCCCCGTCGAGGACGGGGCCCCACATCGGGCGAACTTCAATCGGCGCGACTCACACGCCCATGCACATATCGACCACGCAGGTGTTGTACGCCTGCTGGCATTCGGTGGCGTCACCGCCACTGGCCAGGCACATCTGGTAAGCCCTCCAGCACGGCTTGTCACAGGGTTCGACAGGACCGGCCACCGCGACCGAACCGCTGCAGGCCAACGCAAACACCGCACCTGCGATTACCTTCCTGAAAGCACGCATCGACATCACTCCTTGATAAGCCTGGTGAGCCCAGGCCGGGTCACCTTAGCGCTGCACACGGGACGCGGAGTGAAGGCGCAGGGTGATGGCCTCAGTGCTGCAGCAACCCCAGCACACGCAGCTGCTGGGCCAGCTCATCGATGTTGCGCCACGGCAGAATCGGCGAGTTGCCACGTTCGTCCGGCGGATTGTCCGGCAATCCGTCGGACCAGCCACCTGCCCCCACCAGCGGCAGCAGCGGACGCTTGTGCAGCCACGCCAGGCACACTTCGGAAATGGTGCCCGCGCGGCCACCGATGACGATGCAGGCATCACCGGCCAGCGCCATGATCAGGTTGCGCGCATCGCCCATGCCGCAGGGCACCACCACCGTGGCGGGCCAATCGGCCGGCGGCATGCTGCCCTCCGGAACGACACTCAACACCTGGCCGCCAGCGGCGATCGCCTGCTCGGCGGCCACGCGGGTGGCGGCGCTTCCACAACCACTGACCACGGTGATGCCCTGCGAGGCCAGGAACCGCCCTGCCTCCGCGGCGCGCTCGAATGCGTCACTGCCAGGGTCTGCACTACCCAGTATCGCCAACTGCGGTTTACGGATTGCGGTGGTCATCGACGGTCCCGGTTGATCGGAAGAGAGAACGGGGTGGAGGTGAGGTAGTGCTTCGCGGCGCGCGTCGTGGCGTCAGACTGTCACGCAAGATTAACAGGTTCATAAAATTCCCTTCACATAACTGGGGGATATCGCCACCTCTTGGCGTTAACGGCCTTGATGTCCGTCAACCAAGGAAGTTGTCCGATGAATCACCCGCTGTACGGCCGTTCGTCCCGCTCCCTGTCGCAGCGCCCGCTGGCGCTTGCCGTCGCCAGCTCGCTGCTGCTGGCCACCGCGCTGCCTGCCCTGGCCAGCGAATCACTCGATGCCTGGCAACAGCAGCGCCAGCTGCAGGCGGCGTGGGCACTGCCTGCCGCCAGCACCGCGCCGGCAGCGACGGCCAGCGCGCCTGCCGCCAGCAGCACCGCCATTCTCGGCAACCCTGGCGATCCGGCCAGTTGGCGCAGCGATGAGTTCAATGCCGACTGGGGCCTGGGCGCGATGGGCGCGGACTACGCCTATGCGCGTGGCCTGACCGGCAAGGGCGTACGCCTGGCACTGTTCGACTCGGGCTCGGCACTGGCCCACCCCGAGTTCGCAGGGCGCAACACCTCCAGCATCACCATCGGGCCGAACTGTGCGACGCCCGGTGTGGTCGCCGGTGCAGGCGCCTGCGAACAGACCCGCGGCGAGCAGCCCGGCTACAACTACTACGGCCTGGGTGCCGGCGTTCCGGCCTCACTTGCTGCACGCCTGATCGCCGCCGGCCAGCCTTACGGTTTCAGCTACGCCGACCACGGCACCCACGTACTGGGCACCATCGGCGCCAACCGCGACGGCAAGGGTATGCACGGCGTGGCATTCGGTTCGAACCTGACCGCCGCCCGCGTGTTCGGCGACACCTACTACGAGTGGCGCCTGGACCCGGACAACTACTACCGCCCACGCGCGGTGTACCGCACCGATCCGGACGACGCCGCGACGCTGGACATGTACGCGCAGATCCAGGCGCAGGGCGTACGCGCCATCAACCACAGCTGGGGCATTTCCACGCGCAACATGACCGCTGCCGCACTGGACCTGCAGTACGCCAGCATCGGTGCCGGCTACGGCGTGTATGGCAGCATCTACGCCGCCCAGGGCGATACCCCCGGTTCCACGCTCATCCAGGTGTGGTCGGCCGGCAATGGCAGCGGCGCGGTGGCTGGCATCACCGCCGCAATGCCGCGCTGGAAGCCTGAGCTGGAGCCGTACTGGCTGGCCGTGGCCAACGTACGCCGGCCGAATGCGGCTGCCGGCGAAACCGACTATGTGATCGATGGCAGTTCCAGCATCTGCGGTGTTGCCGCCAACTGGTGCATCTCGGCCCCGGGCACCGACATCCTCAGCACCATCGTGTCCGGCGACATCAAGGGCCGCGTCGAGAACACCTCTACTTACACTCGACTGATCATCGACAGCGAGAACACCCAGTACGTCTACGGCACCAAGACCGGTACCTCGATGGCTGCGCCGCACATCACCGGTGCCCTCGGTCTGCTGATGGAGCGCTTCCCGTACCTGGACAATGCACAGGTCCGCGACGTGCTGCTGACCACCGCGCGTGACCTCGGCGCGCCCGGCATCGACCCGATCTACGGCTGGGGCATGGTGGACCTGCGCAAGGCCATCGAAGGCTACGGTTCGCTGCGCGTGGACACCAACGTGGTGATGAACCAGAAGGCCGGCGGCCTGAAAGTCTGGGAAGGCGATGCCTGGGACAACTGGACCAACGACATCGGCGGCCCCGGCAAGCTGACCAAGTCCGGCGCGGGCTGGCTGCGCCTGAGTGGCAACAACAGCTTCAATGGCGCGGTGCTGCGCGAAGGCACGCTGGAATTGAACGGCAGCAATACCCTGGCCTCGGCGGTCGATGTGCAGGGCGGCCAGTTCCTGCTCAATGGCAGCCTGGTGTCCACCGCACTGACCACCACCGGTGGCGTCAGCACGGTCAGCGCCAGCGGTACGCTGAAGAACAGCAACCTGGCGGTCAACGGCGGCGTGGTGTCGTTCAACGGTACGCAGACCGGCGGCACCACCACGGTGGGCACCAATGGCCTGCTCAAGGGCGTCGGCACGCTGGGCAATACGCGCGTGGACGGCATCATCGCGCCGGGCAACTCGATCGGCACGCTGACCATCAACGGCAACTACGTGCAGGGCGCCACCGGCGTCTATGCGGCGGAGCTGGCGCCCGGTGGCCGCAGCGACCAGTTGCATGTCACCGGTACCGCCACCCTCGGCGGCACCCTGGTCGCATTGCCGGAACCGGGCGTGTACTACCTCGGCGAGCAGTTCAATTTCCTGCGCGCCGACGGTGGCGTCAGCGGCCAGTTCGCCAAGACCGACTTCAGCGCATTCTCGCCCTTCCTGCAGTTCAGCCTGGCCTACGGTGCCAACGGCACGCGTATCTACGTCGCCCGTGGCGCATCGCTGACCACCGCGGCCAACACCCCCAACCAGCGCGCGGTCGCCGCTGCCGCCGATCAGCTGCCGATCGCCCAGGGCCTGCCCAAGCCACTGACCCAGCTGTTCCCGCAGCAGGTCGGCGGCGTGCTCGACGGCCTCAGTGGTGAGCTGCATCCGGCCACGGCCCTGGCTCTGGTCGAAGGCAGCCGCTATGTGCGCGATGCTGCACTGTCACGTCGCGCCGGTGCGGCCGCGCCCGGTGCGGAGACCGGTGATGCGACCGGTGCCTGGGTGCAGGCGATCGGTGGCAACAGCAAGCTGGACGGTGACTTCAACACCGCCCGTACAGAAGCCAACAGCAACGGCCTGCTGGTCGGTATCGACCGCGAGGTCTCCGGTTGGCAGCTGGGCGTGCTGGCCGGCACCGGACGTACCGACGTGAAGCAGCGGGATCGTCGCGCCAAATCGAAGATCAACAACACGCACTTTGGTGCCTACGCCAGCCACAGCTGGGGTGGCTTCGGCCTGCGCGGCGGTGTCGCCTGGAGCACGCACGAGGTAAAGAGCACGCGTGATGTCGCCTTCGCTGGCTTCAGCGACAGCCTGAGCGCACGTTACGACGCCCGCACCCGCCAGGCCTTCATCGAAGCCGGCTACCGCTTCGGCGGTCCCGAAGCCGGGCTGGAGCCGTACCTGCAGGTTGCACGCGTGGAAGTGGACCTCAAGCGCATCAACGAGCGTGGCGGTGCCGCAGCCCTGCAGGGCAAGGTCGACGACACCGGCACCACGGTGGCCACTGCCGGCGTGCGCTTCGACAAGGGCCTGAAGGCCTCGTTCCAGCAGGACAGCTGGCTGCACCTGCGGGGCGGCGTCGGCTATCGTCGCGCCTCCGGTGATCGCAGCCAGGTCGCCAACCTTGCCTTCGCCAATGGCGGTGCCACCACCTTCGCGGTCAACGGTGCACCGATTGCCGACAACGCGGTGGTGGCCGAGCTGGGCCTGTCGGCATGGCTGACCCCGCGCCAGCAGCTGGAACTGGGCTACAGCGGCCAGTTCGGCAGCGAGAGCCGTGACCATGGTGCCAATGCACGCTGGTCGGTGCGTTTCTGATCTGTGCCTGCAGCGGGATGAAAACAGAAGGGGCGGCCATTCGGCCGCCCCTTCTGCTTCCGGGTAATCCCGTTTTCAGCTCAGGCGCACATCGCCTGCATGGCCTGCGCCGTGACCTCGACGATCTGCCCATCCACGATGTGGATGCTGCGGCCAGCGCAGGCCGCCAGCGCCTTGTCATGCGTCACCATGATGATGGTCATGCCCCCCTGGTTGAGCTCACGCAGGATCTCCATGACACCCTGCGACATCTGCGAGTCCAGGTTGCCGGTCGGTTCGTCGGCCAGCAGCAGGGCCGGAGTACCCGCGATGGCGCGGGCGATCGCCACGCGCTGCTGCTGCCCACCTGACAGTTCGCCAGGATAGTGCGACATGCGGCTGCCCAGTCCGACCTGGGCCAGCGCCGAGACCACACGCTGCCTGCATGCGGCCGCCGCCATGCCGCGGTAGCGCAGCGGCACCTCCACATTGGCCTGGATGGTCAGATCCGGAATCAGGTTGAACGCCTGGAACACGAAGCCGATCTTCTCGTTGCGCAGTGCGCTGAGCGCCGCGTCACGCATGCCACCGACATCCACGCCGCCGATCGCGTAGTGGCCACCGGAAAAGCCCTCGAGCAGACCGAGGATGTTCAGCAGTGTGGACTTGCCGGAGCCGGAAGGGCCGGTAATCGACAGGAAATCGCCCTCCTGCACCGACAGGTCGATGGAGCGCAATGCATGGGTCATGACCTCACCCACCTGGAACACTTTGCTGACGCCTTGCATCCTGAGCATGGGAATTCTCGCTTGCAGATGGAAGCAGCGACCGGCAAGGGCCGCTGCAGGACTCACAACGAACGGATGGCCGACACCGGCGCGATTGCTGCTGCGCGCAGCGCCGGCACCAGCACCGCCGCCTGACCCAGCAGCAACAGGATCACCGCACTGACTGGCAGATACAGCAGTGGCAGGCGCGGCAGTTCGTAGAAGCGCATCAGGGTCAGGTTCATCGCATAGGCCAGCAGCGCCCCGGCGGCGATGCCGATGGAGACGATCAGCAGGTTCTCGATCTGGAAATAGCGCATCACATCGGTGCGTGTGGCACCCAGCGCGCGGCGGATGCCGATCTGCTTGCGACGCTGCTCCACCCAGTAGCTGGCCAGTCCGACAATACCCAGCGCGGTGGCGGCCAGCAGTGCGATGATGACGCCGGCCAGCAACCCCATCATGACCCGGTCACCTTCGAAATGGCGTTCGCGCAACTCGGAGATGCGCCGGCTGCCTTCGACATCGAACACCACGTCCGGCGCGACACGGCGGATTGCTTCCTGCGCATCGCGCATCACGCGGTTCATGTCGCCGGCCTCGGCACGCACCAGATAGCGGCCGGTCAGACGCGGCCCCTGCGATGCGGGCACGATCACCGACCAGTCCGACCCCTTGGCCTCGCCGCGGCCGGGTCGGGACACGGCCATGTGCTCGACCACGCCGATCACCCGCAGCCGGGTATCCATCGCCCACAGGCTCTTGCCCACGGCGCTTTCACCGGGCCAGTAACGCTGGGCCAGCTCCTGGGTGATCAGCGCCGGGGGATTGGCCGGCACCAGCTCATCGGTCGGTGCGAACTCGTCCGCACCGGGCATGCGTCCACCCACCAGGTGCAGCTGCAGCGCGTCCAGGGCCACGGCATCGGCCAGGTAGAAATCCAGAACACCACCGGGCACCTGCTGGTCCTCGTCCAGGTTGACGCCGGCGCGCACGCCCGAGCTGCCGAACGGCATGGCACTGACAAGCCCGGCCGCCGTCACGCCACTCAAGCCCCGCAATGCGCCAATGACCCGCGCGTTGACATCGTTGGCGCGCTCGGCGTCGATGCCGTCGAGCTGGATGACCCCCAGGCGCGATTCATCCAGGCCGCTGACCAGCTCCATTGCAGCGTTCCGCTCGATCATCAGAAAGATCGCGTTGCACAGCACGGCGCAGGCCAGTGCGATCTCCATCGCGATGAGGAAGGTCGCCAGGCGGTGCCGGCGCAGGGCCGAAAGTACGATGCCGATCTGCATGATGGTTCCTCTACAGAAGCTTCAGTTGGGCGATGGGCTGGACCGCGCTGGCACGGATCGCGGGAATCAGGCTCGCCAGCAGGCTGGCCAGCACCGACAGCGCCAGGGTGAACAGCAGCATGGTGGTATCAAGCCGCGCCAGGTCCGCATAGGCCACCGGCTGGCTACGCACCGCGCTCAGGCCGAACCAGGTCAGCAACAGGCCCAGCGCGCCACCGAGTGCGCCCACCAGGGCGGCCTCGACCACGCATTGCAGGAAGATCGCAGCGCGGCTCGCGCCGAGCGCACGACGCAGCCCGATTTCGCCGCTGTAGCGAAGGAATTTCGCCAGCAGCAGGCCGACCACATTGGCAATGCAGATCCCGAGGAAGGCGAAGGCCAGGATGGCCTGCAGCTTCACGTCGCTGGGTACCACCTGGTTGAAGTCGAGCCACTGCATCAATGAACGCAGGCGCGTGTTGTCGGCATGGCTGATCCGGCCCAGGGCCTTCTGTTCGGCGGCATAGTTCTGCAGGAACCGTTGATAAGCAGCCACCTTCGCTGCGCTGTCCAGCTTGACCCACAGGTGTACCCAGACACACGGTGCAGTCTGCAGCCGGCCGCGCTCCTCCGGCGTGGACCAGCAGGTGAACGGCACGAAGTCGCCGTCGTTGATCTCCAGGCTGGAGGTCAGCGGCATGAACAGATCATCGGCCGAGGCGAAGAAGCCCGACGTATTGCCGCCACTGAAGCGGCCGCCTCGCACCTTGTAGAACAGCGGGGAGGGCCGCCACGGCGCGAGCACGCCCACGATGCGCATCGCGGTGTCCTTGACCCGCAGCGTCTGCCCCACACTGTCGCGCCCACCGAACATCTGCTCGTTGAGTTCCGACGAGATCACCACCACACGTGCGCGCGCGTCATCCTCCTCGCGCGACCACCAGCGCCCGTGGGCCAGCGGCACCGCAAACATCGTCGCGAAGTCGGTGGTGGTGGAGATCGATGAGCGGATGACCGGCGGCGCACTGCCCTGATCCGCCCGCAGCTTGACCGGATTGGTGACCACCAGTGTCTGCTGGTCCGCGCGCCCGGACGACCACAGGTCGAAGGCCGAGCGATAGTCGAGCACGTCGTACGGCTCCCGGCCCTTCGAATTCGGATTGGCGTCAAGCTGGGGGTAGTAGATGTCACCGCTGCGCCCGGGCAAAGGATCGCCCGAAAGCAGGTAGACCACGGTCAAGGTGGTCATGCTGGCTCCAATTCCCACCGCGATGGCCAGCACCATCAAGGCGGTGATGGCCTTGCTCCGCAGCGTATTGTGCAGCGCCACCTGCGCGCAGTAGACCAGCCTGCGCATGCCCGCGCCCTTTTCTGCACCCTGTATCGACTTCATGTCATGCCTCTCCCGGAACGTGCACGGGCGTAGCCCGTGCCGGTTGCCACATGGACCTGCCAAGTTCGTGTACGTGATCGAATCGGCCGCGGTAGGCCTCGGCGCCGTGCATGATCATCACCAGCATGCGGCCATGGCTGCGTGCGAAGATCGCGTCCATCGCAATCTCGCGGCTGGCGGTATCGAGGTTGGCGACCGGCTCATCGAGAATGTAGAGATCGGCGTCCTCCGCCAGCACCATCGCCAGGGCGATCTTCTGCTGTTGCCCTGCTGAAAGAGTTTCCGGCAGGCTGTCGGCGATTCCCTCTCCGTCCATCCCCAGTCGCGCCAGCAGCGCCGGATCGGCCCCGAGTTCGCGCACCTTCAGCGGCGGGAACTGCAAAGGAAGCGTGATGGCGCGGATACGCGCCGGTCGCAGCAACTGGCCGCTGACGGGCTGGAAATACCCGGCCAGAACGTTGGCCAAGGTCGTCTTGCCGCTGCCGTTGTCTCCGATAACCAGTGCGTGTTCACCGGGCGAAAGGGCCAGGGTGAAATCCGAGAACACCGGAGTGGCACCATATCCATAGCCAATCGACGTCGCCAGCAGACCGCCACCACTGTGCCTGGCCTGCGGAGCGGCCGCTGGCGCGGTGATGAACTCCGCCACCCGCACCACCACCACACCGTGGCTGTGCATCTCGGCAATGTTCTTGAAGATGCCGATGAGCGTCGTGGCCGAGCGCCAGAAAGCGTTCATGAAGGCGATGAACGAGCCCAATGTCATCTGCTGGCGGAACACGAACAGTGCGCCGACAAAGATCGAGCAGACATCGGAGATGACCATCGTCAGGTCGCTCGCACCCTGCAGGGTCCTCACCACCCTGAAGCGTTGGTAGGTCGAATCCAGCACCTCGCCCAGGCTGCGGTCATGGGTCTGCACCGTCCTGGGGCCCAGGCCGAAGGTACAGACCATCTTGAAGGCCGCCACGGCCCGGGTCAGCAATGACACCAGCTCGGCCTCGCGGTCGCGCTCCACCACGGTCAGCTCGCGGATGCGTCGGCCGACCAGCACGCTGACCGTGGTGGCGATGGGAATGATGGCCATCAGCACCAGGAACGCACGCCAGGAGATGATCAGCAGGGCTGCGATCAAGGCGACGAATGTCACCGCCTGGGTCAGGGTGGTGCGTGCGACCGACAGCATCGGCACTACGCCATCCTTCACGTCCGAACGGATCCGCGCCACATAATAGCCGGCCCCCTTCTGCACCACCTCGTCATAGCTGCGGCCATAGTAGGCGGTCAGCAACGAGGTCCCGATCCGCTCCACGACGCGGTTGTCCACACGCTGCTGCCACAGTGCACAACTGTAGTTACCCAGGTTGGTCACCAGGCACAGCAGCAGATACGCGCCGGTAAGCAGCAGGAAGCGGTTGAAATCCTGCCGGCTCGCGGCCTCGTCGAAGATCGCGCGGATCAGCAGCGGATGCAGCAGCCCGCCCAGCCCCCCGAACATCGCTGTCGTGGCGGCCACCGCAAGGTAGCGTCCACGGAGTGGGCCGAGCAGGATCGCAAAGCTGGCGAGGATGGCGCGCACGCTGTGCCGCTGCGCGGCCTCCTCACGCTGCAGCGGCTGTCCGGTCGGCTGCGGGCGAGCATTCATGCAACCGCCGCCTGCCCCACCCCGGCTCCGTCCACTACTCGCACCACCGGGCCATGCGCATCGAGTGCATCCAGGAAGAACTCGTCCGGCGCCAGCGTGTCGTAGCGGTGCAGGGCGCGGATCACCCCGGCGATGCCGGTACCGTGGTCGAAGGAGATACGGAACAGATTCTCGCCCGGCACGGCAGCCAGTCCGTCCTCCTCCTCGAACAGATACAGATCGACGATGCCCTGGTACGGCCGTTCCGCCATCCGCAGGTACTTCGCATCGCCGGAGTAAAGATGGGCGTCAACGAAGACATCCAGCATGCCGGACAGGCCATACAACAGGCCACAGAAGCCGGAGTACTTGCGATGGAAGTCATCCACCAGCCGATTCACGTCCTGCCACAGGCCATAACGGATCGCGACTTTGGCAATGCCCGCGGTCCCCTGCTCCAGATAGGGTTCGTAGGTATTGACCTCTTCCGGTGAGCTGGGGAAGGTGGTCACCCCGGTTTCCAACTCGAAGCCGTACGAGAGATCGTGTCGCAGTGCCTGCTCGCCAAGCGCGCGCCATGCCGGATCGCCACTGAGCTGCGACAGCCTCAGCAGGAACAGCGCCACGCCTGCCTGGCCGTAACCCATGCCGATGCGCACACCCCCTTCGTCCTGCCAGTAGGCGCCTCGCTCTCCGTGGTGGACGGTTCCGGCAAGGTGCCGGGCCAACGACAGCGCCCTGTCCAGATGCCCGGGCAGGCCGGTCGCGTGATGCATCGCCAGGTGCGCCATTCCGATACCCGCCATGCCGTGATACAGCGAGTGATGCGCATGCAGCAGCCCGCTGCTGTCAGCGCTGTCGAGCAGGCTGCGTGCAAGGTCCACCTCGCCGCGCAGCAGCGCCGACCACGCGATGCCGGCCAGGCCGGTGAGGAAGCCCGGCGGCAGCGCCGTTCGATCCAGGGCCTGCAGTTCCTGCGCATAGCGCTCCATCACCGCCGGTGGCGGTTGATGACCTACCCCATGGAAGGCGTGGATCACACCGGTGGCCCCCAGACCGAGGCTCATCGTGTTGGTGGAGTGCGAGAACGGATCAAGCGGGAACAGTGTCCGCTCCGGCTGCAGCCGGCTGTGTGCGTCCATGAACGCCAGCAGTCGGCGGATACATTGGCGTGGAGTGGGGAGTGGGCGCTGCGGCGCCGAGAACGGCGCCTGCAGAGTCGCTGGTTGCTGCAACAACTGTGCGGCCTCTTCCAGGCCGATACGGTCGTCCACCAGCGCCTGGATGACCTCGGCCACCGGCGTGTGCTGCCAGCCAATGTCCTCCATCATCACCGGCAGCACCTTCTGGAACAGGTCGGTGCGGATGTAGGCCATGGCCATCAGCGGGAACAGGCAGTAGAACATCACCACTGCGGTCGCGTAACGGTCATCCTTGAAACAGCTGGCACGCTTGCGGCCCTTCATGATCCGGCGGAACCCTGGCGTGTGGATGTCATCCCACTCATCGCTGCCATCCAGGAACGCGGCTTCCAGGTCGATCAGGCGCACGCGCAGGTCGCTGCGGTCCACCATGATGTTGGACGGCGAGATATCACCGATCACCACCCCCACCTTGTGTGCGCGGTCCACCGCACGCAGCAGACCGGTGAAGATGGTCACGCACATCGCGTAATAGTCACTACCATCGCGTGCGCTGGGACGGGCCTTCATCAGCGGCGAATGCTTGAGCATCAGCTCGCGGAGATCGAATGCGTCGAGCCGCTCTTCCACCAGATAGCTGTTCTCCCAATCGGTGAATGCATCCAGGCAACGCGGCGAGGCGCCCACCGGGCCCAGCAGTTCCAGATTGCGTTGCTCGCGTGCCAGGCGGCTGGTGGCGTCCAGCCCTTCCCCGTGCATTTCCACATGGGGCCGCGCTTCCTTGATGACCACTTCCTGCCCGGTGACCTGATCCAGCGCCAGGTAGACCCCGCCGGTGTTGGAGAATCCAAGCGCGGCCTGCACCTGATAGCGACCCTCCTTCAACGTCATCTCGCCGGGATCATCCTCGGCGGGGAACGGGTCCGTTTCCCAGGCGGGCACCTCGAAATAGGGATTGCGCAGGTCGGGAACATGACTGCCGTCGGGCGCGACCAGCATGGGCACCTTCTGGCCCATGAAATCAAGCCGGTACACCTGGCGCATGCCGCCATAGCGGTAATACAGGCAGCGGCAATCCTTGTAGCGCCGATCGGACAGGATGTACGAGCCATCTTCATCCTTCAGCGCACCATGCAGCTGCTCGATGAAACGCGTGAAGACCGCACGGTCCAGCGGATAGAGCGTGATGAACTTGCCTGAGCCACCGCGTGGCCAACGCTTGGAGCTCATCATGCGCATCGTGTTCATGTCATTGGCGAACTTGAACTTCACGCGCTCGGTCAAGGCCATCCGGGTGACGGTGCGCAGCACCCGCTGGCAGTTTTCCTGCGTGGCTGAAACGTGGATCTTCCAGCCTTGCGGCGGCAGGTTGCCGGCGACCGGGTCGCCATGCGTCGCCAGGTGCGACCAGACGCCAATGCGATGGATCTTCCACGCTATGCCGGCCGCCTCGATCTCCGCTTCGACGATATTGCGGAAATCCTCGCTGGGCCTGTACTGGTTGTAGCTCAATTCGTAGAACCGCTCGTCGCCCCCCACATAGGCGGCCTTGTCCATGTGGCGTGCTTCACGCAATGATCGTTGACGCGCTGACATCGTCTCTCCCTGGTCGGTTCCACGGCTCGTTTGCCCGGTGCACACATCCGCGAACGCCTCGCACATGCGCGATGGATGCATTGCGGGCGCTCCGGCCTGCAGGCATCGCGGAATGCGGATTCCCCGCCCGCTTCATTCGTAAGCACGGCGTGAAAATCGCCGGATATCACTGCGATGCAGTCAACCGGAGTGTCCCTGCAGATCGATGATTGCCACCGTACCTTGCCGCTACATTGCGCAGGCGATTCTCATTCCATAATTGACTTGACTCATTCCAATCGGCAATGCCATTTTCCATCCGCCACGTATAGACCGGGGTTCTTCAACAACTGCAACAGGGCTTTGAGATTGCGTGGTGCAATCGCGCAGTGAATCGTTTCATTGCGTAACGCGTGGGAGGCACGCATGCCTCCCGATCCCATGTGCGACTAAGGAGAGTTGATATGAATCGCGTCCTGAATCTGCAGCGCCTGATGATCGATAACCAGCATGAAAACCTGGGCAACAGCTGCAGCAGCTCCGACCACGACTGCTGCAACGGCTAAGCCTCTCCGGCTTGCCTGAGGTGGTGGTGCGCGCCCACCACCTCGACAACTGCCTCGAGCGTGATGCACCGCCACGTGGCAAGTCTCCATACGACGTAGAGATCGCTTGACAGGCAGCCGTCCGCTGCCTGCGCTGCGCGTCCTGCATCTGCCAATGCCAGGACGGGCATCCCGGGGGGGGGATGATCCGCCAGCTGCAGCACGTGCTGCAGCCGTGACCATTGCTCGACCCCACTGCGACCTCACCACCATGACGGACGCTACGCAGTGCGCCTGCACGCCCGCCGGATCCAGCAATCAGGAAAAGACGCAGCATGCGCATCCTCGTGGCCATGGACGACGCCGAACTTGCACAGGCGCTTCGCAACGTCTTGCAGAGCCGCAACATGCTGGTGGACCTCGTGGCGACCTGGTCGCTGGCCAAGGCCGCAGTACAGGTCGTGGAGTACCGCGCCCTCATTCTCGACCGCTGGCTGCCCGAAGGCGATTCACTGAAGCTGGTGCAGATCGTGCGCGGCTTGCGTACCTGGCTGCCCATTCTGCTGTTGGGGCGCCACAACCACGCTGCCGACTGCATCGCATGCCTGGATGCCGGTGCCGATGACTACCTGCCCACGCCGTTCGAGTTCGACGAGCTGGCCGCGCGACTGCGCGCGATTACCCGCCGCCTCGATGCTGATGCCGGCCACATCCTGAGAATCGGCAATTTCACGTTCGATTTTTCCAACCGCATGGCGTTGGTAGGCGGTGCGCCCCTGAGCCTGCCGCGCAGCCAGCTCCTGCTGCTGGAAGCCCTCTGTGCCCGCCAGGGCCGGATCGTCCGGCATGAAGTGCTGAGCGCTGCCGTGCACCTGACCGGCGCCGACGGCGCTACTGCGGTGTTGGATCCGCACGTGTCACGCCTGCGCCGTGCATTGCGCTCGGCAAGTGTCAGCATCGAGTCGAAGCGTGGACTGGGCTACATGCTGAACGACGACGCGGCCTGATCCCTGGCCATCGGCGCGGGCCGGAAATGAAACAGCCGGGGCGGTAAGCCACCCCGGCTGCGAATCCTGCTCAATGGGCCAGGCGATGCGATCAGGCGGCCTTCATCGCATGCTTGCGCGCACGCATCACGTTGTGGCACTCCTGCACCTCCGGCAGCAGCTGGGTCACTTCCTGGCGCACGGCTGGCGGCAGCTCGTTGTCCTTCAGCACATCCTTGAACGCGCCCAGCAGGCGGTCCTCGGATTCTTCCAGTTCGGCAACATAGCCATAATTGGTATCACCGAACGCTGCGCGGACCTTGCCGTAGAACTGCTGCATGGTACCGACCACGGTGCCATGTTCGGCCGGCTTGCCGCCGCTGGCGGCTACCGAACCGCTCAGTGCCGCCACGATGCGGCCCTTGACGCCAGCGATGCGGGTGAACAGTGCCGACAGCTCGGCATCCTTGACCTTGGTGGCGGCTTCTTCATAGAAGGACTTGCCATCGCGGGCAATTTCGATCAGGTCGTTGAGGCGATGTTCGATGGTGGACTGGGTGCTCATGGCGTCGCTCCTGTGTGCTCGAAAGTCAGTGGAGAATGGCAACGCGTCTGCATTGCCTTCGACCCCACTGTGGACAGGCACGTGTGCCAATCGGGTGAGCACGAATTGATGCATGCATCACCATGCGGAACCCGTGCTGACTTCTTCATTTCAAACATCATCGGCGTTCACGAAATCTGAGCGTCCGGGGCATGTGTCACCACGGTGCGATGACGATGATCAGGGTAATCAGCAGCGCAATTGCCAGGATGACCAGCAGCACGTGCCATTGCTTCCAGGTGGGTCTCGGCTTGCCAGGCGTATTCATCGGTGGCCTCCTGTGTATGCGGGAAAGGAGCTGCCAGACTGAAGCGCAACGGCATCGCACAACGTCGGCACGACGTGCATACCTCGTGTAGAACCTACCCACGCATCAGGCAGGTCCGGCCGCGCTCACCACCGTTGCGCGCTTGGCGGCATATTCAGCGAACACCACCCCCGACACCGCGAGCATGCCACCGGCCAGTACCCAGCCATTGAGGGACTCGCCCAGCAACAGCACGGCCAGCGCGGCGGTCACGATCGGCACCAGGTTGAAAAAACCTGAAACGCGTGTCGCCCCCAACCGCGAAAGACCGGTCATCCAGGTCAACGGTGCGAGGATCGAGGCGCACACTGCGGCAAATCCGATGCAGCCGACCGCAGTCATGTTGTTCACCCCGGTGCCGACCAGCAACTGCAGCGGAAACAGGATCAGCGAGGCAGCGGTGGCCTGCAGGAACAGCGACTCCAGCACCGACAGTGGAATCTTCCAGCGCTGCATCAACACGTTGTAGGCGGCAAACGCCAGTGCGCCGATCAACATGATCGCATCCCCCCGGTTGAGGCCGTGCGCGGCCAACCGCGCCAGATCGCCCTGCGACACCACCGCCACCACGCCAAGCGTGGAGATCACCGCACCAACGATGGCGGCACCGCGCACCGGGTGGCCCATGAACAGCCGCGACAGCGCCAGCGCGATCAACGGAATCAGCGCCTGGATCACCCCCATGTTGGTGGCCGAAGTGAAGTGCGCGGCGTAGTACGCCAGGCACTGGTACATCACCCCACCCAGGCAGCCCAGCACCAGCAGGCGCCACAGGTTGGCGCGCACGATCGGCAGGTGGCCGCGCAACCGCGGCCACGCGAACGGCAGCAGGATCACCGCCGCCGCCAGCCAGCGGAAAAAACCGATGTCGATGGGACCCACCGAGCCGGCGGCGAGCTTGGTGACAATGGTATTGGCGCCCCACAGCAGGCACGCAAGAATCGGAAAGAGATAGTTCAAGACGGCAGGTGTACGCAGGGGAAGCACCAGCGTACGCTTGGCGCATAGCAAGGACATCCTGAAAATGCGCCACTCCGACCCGGGCCTGCGGCAACCGTTGGAGCCCATTCCCACCTTCCGCCAGCTGCCCGGCCCGATCTACTTCCGGCAGGGCGCGATGGAGCCCACCGACTGGGGCACGCACAGCCACCCTTGGGGGCAGTTCAACTTCGTCGCACAGGGTGTGATGGAGATGAAGATCGAAGGCGAGTGGATGGTGTCCCCGCCGCACTATGCGCTCTGGATTCCACCCGGCGTGGCCCATTACTCGCGCAACCGCTCGGTGCTGGCCTATCGATCCGCCTACCTGTCGCCAGCATTGTCGCGCCGCTTGCCCGCGCAGTGCCGGGCGCTGGAGGTCACGCCCCTTCTGCGCGAGCTGCTGCACGAGCTGGCGCGCCAGGGCGTGAGCGATCCCAGGACGCCCGCACACCGCCGCATCGCGACCGTGGTAATCGACCAGATCGTCAGCGCCGCGGTACTGCCCAGCTTTCTGCCGATCGCCAGCAGCGATGCATTGAAGCAGGTGATGGCGTACATGGAGAAGCACCTGCACGCCGCCGAACCGGTGGCCGACATCGCACAACGGCATCACATGAGCGTGCGCAAGCTGGAGCGCCTGGCGCGCAGTGAACTGGGCATGTCACTGGGTGACTGGCGCGGGCGGATGCGGTTCGTCAGGGCCAGCGAGGCGCTGTGCACGCGCCGCCCGATCAGCCACATCGCCCAGGAGCTGGGCTATTCAGGAGTCAGCGCCTTCGCCGAGATGTTCAAACGACACGCGCACTGCACACCGGACCAGTACCGGAAGCTGCATCGCGCGAGATGAGGCCCGCATCAAGGGCTGTCGATTTCCCGCGCCCTCGTTCGTCGGATCAGGAAAGGCAGGCCCTCCGGCCTGCAGGAGCCTTCCAATGCCTCCCGTCCTTACCGCCTTCGCCACCTCCCCGGACCGCGGCCAGGGCCTGGCCCGCGACATGCGCGTGCGCTGGGCCCTGGAGGAGCTGGGTGTGGCCTACGACGTGCAGCTGCTCAGCTTCGCCGAGATGAAACAGCCTGCCCACCTGGCGCGGAATCCGTTCGGGCAGATTCCCACCTGGCAGGAGGGCGAGCGGGTGCTGTTCGAGTCCGGCGCGATCGTGCTGCACCTGGCCGAACAGCACCCCGGCCTGCTGCCCGGCGATCCGGATGCGCGCATGCGCGCGATCATGTGGGTATTCGCCGCGCTGAGCACGGTGGAGCCGCCGATCGTCGAACGCTCCATGGCCTGGGTGCTGGAACGAGAGCAGCCCTGGTATGCGCAGCGCCTGGTGATCCTGGATGAGCGCGTGCATGCGCGCCTGTCACAACTGTCGGCGGCGTTGGGCGACGCGCCATGGCTGGACGGTGACTTCAGCGCCGGCGACCTGATGATGGTGTCGGTGCTGCTGCGGCTGAAGAGCAGCGGTATCGTCGATGCGTACCCACGGCTGGCCGCCTATGTGACGCGGGCAACGCAACGGCCTGCGTACCAACGCGCATTTGCCGCGCAGCTGGCCGTGTTCCAGAACGGGTAGTTCCACGCCATGCGCGAAAAACTCAGCGCAAACGGCGCCGGCACGCCGCCTGCACCAGCATCAGCTGCGCCACCAGGATCAGCATCGCGCAGCCCGACAGCAGCCACGGGTCGATGTACCACTGTTCGTTGAAGCTGAAGTCGCCAGCGGAAATTCGTTTCCAGCCGTTGAAGTGCTGCATCGCGACCACCACGAACGCGAAGCCGCCCGTGGTGTACGACAGCCATGGCACGAGGACGCCACCGGGCCGTGCGAACAGCATCAGCACGCCCAGCACGCCGATGACCGTGCGTTGCACGCGGCAGTACGGGCAGACGTAGGCCAGCCCACTCCATTCCACCGACCAGGCCAACAGGCTGACCAGCATGGCGGCGCCTGCGGCGGTGTACAGAGCCTTCGGCGCGATCGTCATGTTGCCGTGGTGTGCCATCCCCTGCTCCTTCTCCTGTGGACCCGGGCAGGGTAACAGCGTGGCAGCGTCAATCCTTCTTGATGACGGTCCGCTTGCCGATGGTGCTGGTCTTGCGCGCGGTTGGCTTGGCCAAGCCCGGAATCAGGAAGTCGGTGGCCTTGTGGCCTTTCTGCACCTTGGAGGCCAGCCATCGCGGCATGCGCCCGCGACCGGACCAGGTCAGTCGCTTGTACTCCGGATCGCGATACTTGGCCGCCACCTTCCCGGTCCGGCGCCGCGCGGGTTTACGGCTGGGTGCTGCGGCGGTGAGGGCACCCTCGCCGAAAAGTTCTTCGAGGGTGTAACCGGCTTCCGCCGCCGCGGCCTTCAACATCCGTCGCACCGCACTGGCCGGGCGACGGCGGGAAATGAGCTGTTTCCGCTGTTCAGCGGCAACCACCAAGGCGCCCAGCTCGCGAAGGCTGAGCGATTCAATATCGATCGTCATGTTGGAAAGGTCCACTGCGGCGTGTCGCCTGTCAAGGCGTCCTGGCCGGGCATACACGCAGGCTTCACCGCCGGTGGGCTCCGATCGCCATCGCCGGTCATCCCTGAGGACATCGACATGAGCCATGCATCGCACTCGCTTGCCTACCTGCTCGCACGCATCCTGCTGATGGCACTGTTCCTGGTTTCCGGGCTGGGCAAGCTCGGCGACCTCGGTGGCACCCAGAGCTACATGGAAGCGATGGGCGTGCCGGGCATCCTGTTGTGGCCAACCATCGCCTTCGAGATCGGCAGTGGCCTGTGCATCCTGTTCGGCTTCCAGACCCGGCTGGTGTCCATCGTGCTGGTGGGCTTCAGCCTGGTCACCGCTGTCATCTTCCACCACAACCTCGCCGACCAGACCCAGCAGATCATGTTCCTGAAAAACCTGGGGCTGGCGGGTGGGTTCCTGCTGCTGGCCTGCACCGGAGCCGGGCGGTACAGCGTTGATGGGCGTGGGCGGCGCGGGCAGTTGTAGCAGCGATGGGCCCTGCCTGTTTCATGCTGCTGGTCAGGCGGAGAAAGCAAAAGAGGCGCTCGGGCGAAAGCCCAAGTGCCTTTTTCATGGTCCCACCAGCAACCGAACTTGCAAGCCAAGCCACTGAATAATAACAATAATGTCGATAGTTCGCGAGGATCTGACTCGCAAATAGACTCACAAAAGTGAGGATACATGCATTGCTCGTAGCGCGCCAAGTCCTAATGCTTCGCCATGACCTAGTCGTACGGGTCTTCGGGTTCGATGGCGTCGACTTCGGCCTTGATCATTGCATCCAGTGTCTCTAAGACGTCCCCCGCCAAATCGATTGCTTTCATTGCGGCTGGAATGGTCATCTCTTCTCCCTCCAAGACGCGGTCTATTACATCCAATACGGACAGCAACGTATTGCTTTGCATCCTATCGATAGCGCCCTCACTCCTCAGTTCAGACACCATCTGAGCAGCGCCCGACCAAGAGACGATCTTATGGAAGTAACCAAGCTCTGCGAGCTTCGCTTCGATGGCATTCCTCATGTCTGCCATTTGAATACGCACAGCGCTAAGGCCCGAAGCTCCTAGCTCGTTTGCTCGTACTCTGCTCCTCTTCAGCACAAACGAGGCGCGCGAAGTTGGATCATCTGAAGTGTGCATCTTCTGAAACTTTTGGAAATCGCTGACAGTAGCCGGCACTGAGGCAGCCATACCGTCAGGCCCACTCGGAGCCCAGTGATCACCATCGCTTGACGATTGCCAAGCTGATGCCTGCTCAGACGCTCTGCGAGTGTAAGAATGCACGGAGTCAGCAGTTTCTTCCGAAGACCCACCCTCTCTGTGCGCACCGCTGGATTCGGTGTCGCCCGCCATGCCAGCGGCTCGTGCGTCCTGCGCGATCCTATCGATCTCTCGCATCTCAATCTTACCAATTCCGGGCAGCTCAATCGACTTGATCACCGAGCGCATCCACGGCAATAGAGCGATCACGATGAGCGCCACTGATATGGCATCCAACTTGATGAGGTTGGGGAAAAAGCCCCTGATCACCACTGAAGTTATTGCTACGGCAGAGACTACAATTGCCCCAATTCGCCAATTCCTAATCGGCCGGACCTTCTTCCCATCCTCGCTCACCGTCCGCTCTCCATTCCAAAATCGCCGTATCAAAGACCGCACATTACATCACTCGACAAGGGGGACATTCGGTTGGTCTCGAAACAAGTCGATTGCTCCGCGAGCACCCGGGGAACAAGCCTGGGAGATGTCCATCGTTGTCAGGTTCTGCTACAGGACGGGAAATGGTCAAGGTCACAATCTACTGGCGGGACGGGGTCGCCTACCTCAACTGGCGCGATGGCGGCAAGAGATTCCGCCCATCCATCGGTCGTGTCAGCCCTCGCGAGGCTGAGGAGATTCGATCAGCGCGCGAAGCGGAGCTGAGGCACGACATCCGGATCATCTCCCGGGCGCCATTGTTGCGCGACTTCCTAGGTGCGTGGCTGGACTGGTACAAGGCTGAGCATCCGACAACGCACAACAAGGCCAAGAGCGAACTGCGGATCATCCTGCAGAATCTCGGCCATAGGCCCATCGACACCCTGCGCCCTATCGAGCTGGAGGCATACAAGACGCAGCGCCTGGTGAAGGACAAGATGGCGCCGGAGACAGTTGGGAAGGAGGTTCGGCGTCTGCAGGCCGCGCTAAGGTGCGGGGTGCAGTGGAAGGAACTGGATGCGAACCCGTTTGAGGGGATACAGGCGCCAAGAGGGGTGCGGAGCGTTGCCGTCCGGTTTTATACAGCCGATGCCATGCAGAAGCTCTACGCGGCTAATGCTGGCCGAGCGAATCTATGGCGTTTCATGGCCCACACCGGCATCCGGCGCGGCGAACTGATGCACCTGCGGCACGAGAACGTGGTTGCTGGGCGTCTCCTGGTAGAGAGTGACCCGGACGAAGATGGTGATGGACGCACGAAGTCAGGTAGGTGGCGAGAGGTTCCGTTGAACACTCATGCTGCCGCAGCTCTAGCCACCCTTCCCGACCCGCTGGTAAGCGTCCACAAGGACACGGTGAGCGACTGGTTCAAGGATGATGCGACGGCGGCGGGTGTTGGCGGGAGTCTTCACCGCCTGAGGCACACGTTCTGCGCCCACATGGTCATGGCTGGCGTGCCATTGCGGCGCGTGCAGCTCCTGGCCGGACATGCTGATTACGCCACTACAGAGAAGTACTACGCGCATCTAGCTTCGGATGGAGATGCCGCAGCCGTGGCTACTTTGAGGTTCTAGCCACCGACAATCTGTCCAGCGAATCAGAAGGAGCTGCTGTAATGGAGTCGAGCAACAAGCTGATGACCGTGGCTCAGGCAGCTGAGCATTGTGCCTGCCATCCCAGAACTCTTCGGCGAGCCATAGACATAGGCGAGCTGGCGGCGTGTCGGCTGGGACAAGGAAAGAAGTCAGACCGCATCCACCCCGTAGACCTAGCCGCATGGCTGGATAAGTGCAGGGCCAAGACACTATGCCCATCACCAAGCGCGCCAATGGTCACTATCAGGTTACCGTCGGACACGGCGGAAGAACGCATCGCAAGACTTCTCGGCACTGGTCGTTCAAAGACGCGAAAGAGTACGAACGCAGGTACATCTCAGCGCTCAAGGACATTGCGGCCGGTAGAGAGCCGGAACGAGTGATCGCCGATGCGGTCGAGCGCTGGCTTACAGACCACGTGCCACGTCTGCGCTCGGCGACCAAGACGAAGGCCCACGTGCGGGCGCTGCTGCCCTATATCGCAGGTCGGAAGCTGGGGGAAATTGCCCAGGTATGGGCAGAGGTGAAGGCTGCGGAGATCGGCAAGGCTCCGGCCACGGTCAACCACAAGGGGCGCATCCTGCGGCAGATCAGCCGGATGGCGTGGCGCGAGTGGGGGTGGCTAGAACGACCCGCCGCTATCGGACTACTGCCGGAGAAGCCCCGTGAAACGTTCCTTACGCTCGATCAGGTCGAGGCGCTGGCGAGGGCTTGCCCGAATGCTGCGGTGGGCGACTACGTGCGGTTGGCAGCGTATACGGGCATCCGACGCGGGCACCTGCTGCGCTTGACGGCTCACGACGTGCGCGGCGGGTTCATCCATCTGGACCGCACCAGCAAGACACGGACGCTCCAGCTGGTGCCTCTGCACCCGAAGGTGGCAGGGATTGCGGCGCGGCTTCCGCTGGGCGCCTCAGACGATCAGGTCAGGGATTCGTGGGCCAAGGCACGTGAGGCGTGTGGCCTGCAGCACGTCCGCTGGCACGACTTGAGGCACACATGCGCCTCATGGCTTGTCCAAGCTGGGGTGCCGCTGCACACGGTGTCGGAGGTGCTCGGGCACAGCTCTATGGCGATGACCCGGCGCTATGCTCATCTATCGCCGGAACACCTGTCAGACGCTATCCGAAAGATGGCCTAGCGCATCGGGGATGGGGTGCAATTTCTGCCCCCCGAGGCAGTGCGAGCGCATCCGAAATCGATGCGAACGCATTGCGAACGCATCACCTAAGCATGACGAACGCATTGGACATCATCGAGCGGCTGACGAGATGACGCGATCTATAGGGCGCTGCCGCTTTTAGGTCAGAGACGTCGTCACGCTCAGTGCGCTGAAGCTGCGACCCGAACCAGGTCGGCTGCAAATTCCTCAGCTTTGGACTCGGGATAAATTACCTTTTCGCAGGGTATTTCCCCAAGGATCCTCAGCGCTTTCGCGTATGCCTCTTGGCCCTCATCCCCCTCAGGCTGCCCCACAAGGAAATAAAGGCGGAAGTCAGTGTCACTCCCCTTCAACAGAGTCATCTGGCCCAACAGCCTCTTGGCCTTGTCCGTAATGCTTTCGGCAGACGCAAGATCAAAGGACACTGGCTCCATCAGGTGCCACTTCCCATTCTTAAGAGCATGCTTGAACTTTACGGACTCCAGCTCTGCGGATACCTCAAATTCCTGCAATCTTCCAAAAACGTTTCGCTTCTCAAGCACCTTGCTGAAGGTTCGCCATACCTGATCGTCGGTACGTTTATGCTGTATAGCACCTTCCTCATACCTAAGCACTAACCTTTCGAAGAGTCTGTCAAAAGTCGCAGACGCATCATGTGACAGTCCGTGAAAGACTTCCGACCATTGCAGTGCGCTGTCATCTCTAGGAACTACCGCGTACGCCATTTCCCTGAGGGCTTCGGCCCTTTCGTCAGGCAATCCTGATGCTTGGACTGAACGATTGAGCCACGGCTTAGCCGAAGCTGTGGCCTGCCTTAGCGCAGCTCGAATGACTCTGGCTTTAGCGCCGGGGAAAAACTCGACGACCCTCTTGGTTCTCGGGAGCACGGAGAACCTGATCACATTTTGCTCAGAACAGACAAACAAAAGACCAATGTTGACGAACTCGGCCGAGACCGCGTCGTGTACATATCGCAGGACGATGGCTGAATACTTCGCTCTGCTCATGAGGTGATGGCCTTGATCTGTGACTCCAAACCCTTCGCGTTACCAATGAGGTCCAATAGGAAGTCTGAAATTCCTTTCGACACGCCATCAACGTCCCATTCGGAGGGAATCGCAGAGCGATACTCCTCAACCCGAGAGGGCGCGACGTTGCCCAAAGAATCGAAGAATTGAGACTTCATCGGGATGTTAGATCGAACTGCGTTATAGAAGAGGTGGGTAGAGGGGCCACTTGTCATGACATTAAGAGCACCGTCTGTCCATGGATCGTGAAACAAGAAGCCACGGCCGTGCAGATTGAGTGAGAGTTCATGATCGATGAGAAGCAGCGATTTCCCGTCAGTCAGACAGTTTGGCTTAGACATCAAGCGATCAGCATTCAGAACTCCAGCGTCAAAGGCCAGCGTGTGACCAGCAGCCTCCAACAGATAGCCAGGAAGAGTCGAGCCCGGTTGCACTTGCAGCATGTGTGGGACGTACTGACAACCAAAACAGGTCTGGTGCCCAGCGCATCTTCCCTGCTGGATTGCCGTAAGTTCACTCACAAAATCCGAGCCTAGGTTCACAACAAAGGGCTCGGACACCGGCAAGCCTAGATCGGCGGCAAGCATAGAGCTGTATGCCTCTCGAACTAAGCCACCAACTCCACATTCAGCAGAGCCTAACTTTGCGACGACCTCGACAACATCTCCGTTCGCGCGCTCCGCCTCCAAAAGCCATGGCAGGTTCCTACCACTACCCAACTCCTTGATAAAGCGAGTGGCCTCCACAGTCTCTAGCATCCCACGTCCTTGCGGTTCACGCGTCTCAGGCCTAGCGGCGGATTGTAGCGGGAGCAAGCCGCTCCCACCAGTGACGTTGGTTAAGGATGCATCCTTTAAAATCAAAGACTTGCGGTTAGCCTGGTGGGGCGGGCAGATGAGATGGGACCTCGCCAGGGAATCTTCATGCTAGATCTCAAGGGGATGAATGGGCTGGCGTAGCGGATCCTAGTGCAATGAATACTGGTCTACGACGCAGTGAAAAATGTCCACCCCCGCAATCCATCGACCATTGCTGAAATAGCTCACCAGCCCGCATTGGCAGTTGCCACCGCTCAGGACGGGGCATAGCCCATCGTGTAGGTCGTACGCCCTCCAGGGGGTTCCAATGGCAGCGGTAGCTACCTGCATCCTGCCCTCGAAGTCCTCCGGCAGACATTGCCTTTCGGCAGCGAAGACAACATAGGTCACGCCGTCCCAAGACTCACGGGAGCTATCCGCTTCTACAGTAGAGACTGCCTCTAGGTCATCAGCCACGAGCACCCTCCGGCTCATTGTCAGCTGTCATAGGTACAAGTTGCACCGTTATGGCTCGGACCGGCTCCGAATCAGGGTCTATCCCTACTGACTGGACTGGCTTGCCATAGCCGCGATCCAGCAGCGCCTCACTGGCCGCTTTGGCGAGGGCCGCGTTATCGCCCCGCATGATCGCCACCAGCTTCTCAATGGCCTCCCGGCCGTACTCTCGCGCCAGCTGCCGAACCTCAAAATCCACTTTGGGCCGGCCACTCGGGTTGCCCGATTGTCCTGGCTTGAACGCCATAGCCTTCACCTATTGTTTTCAGTTGTTACCAATGTGAACCCGTGCTTTCGGAAGCTCTTGTCCGCTGCGTCCAGACCAACCTCCTCGACATGTCGCTGGAGGAACCTGGCGGCCATCTCGGTGACGTCCAAACCGCCTAGGTAGACGCGTTGCCCCGCGTTGGCTCGAAGCATCACTGCAGCGATGCCCTTCACCGCTGAGGGTGACAAGGGAGCAGTCATGGCCGGTCTCCTAAGCCTTCTTGGTCGTGATGAAACTGCGCTTGTAGTCCACGGGGTTACTGCCTGCGAATCGGCCGCCTACGATGCCTGGCATGCCGCCTCCAGTTGCTTGGCCGCTACCGCCGCCTGAGCCGCCTCCAATGAAGCCGCCCACGTTGTTGCCCAGCCCCAGGTTCGACCCTGTAGGAGCCGCTACCTGCTGGCCCCATGCGCTTTGTGGGTTCCACTGGCCGATGCTTGCCATGCCATTGCCAAACTGGGTGTTGCCGAAGCTCCCCATAGAGCCAGCTCCGCCCGTGTAGCCATACCAGCTGCCGCCAGGACGCTGCGCGCCGAGGCCCAGGTTCTGCGTTGTCATCTGCGAAGGCGTGGGCGCAGTGAATGCTCGGCTCGACAAGGGAGCACCCGGGATATCAACCTGCTCCATGACTGGGCCACCGATACCGTAGTCAGCCCCTCGGTTCACCCAGCCGGATAGCCCTCGGTCCACCAGCAAACCGGTTCCGGGAACAAACGCGTTTGCGAGCAACTTGAGGCCGGTGGCGATGGCCGCCCTGCCGCCGTTGCCCATATAGTTGCCACGTGCATCAAAGACGTTTCCCGGCACCGCCCCGTTAACAACGCGATTGCGTGCCCCAACGAAAAACGCGGGAACTCTCGAACCTGCCATTACTTACCCCTTGGGCACCTGCCGTGCCCATTCATTTTCTTAAGTGTTTGAGTAGCGGGGCCAGGTGTATCCTGATCCCACACCTCTCCGATGGACGGGAAATGGACGCCTGGAAAAAGACGAGCTATCCCCTGCCGCAGCTGCTGGAAAGCAACCGCGCTTCTGATGGACGGAAGGGCGGCCTGTACGGCCTTGCCTTTGCCAGCTTGCTAATCGCAGTCCCCGTTCTACTGGCGGGCTTGGTAGTGCTCGCCTTTACGGGCTTCGCTGTGGCCTCGTAGCCTCAAGCCGATCTGCAAACGCATCCAGATCCGGGTTGTCTTCCCGCTCTGCAATTTCCCGCAGCAAACGCGCTTGCGGTATCAGCTCACCAATTGGCTTCTCGCCGTTCTGCGCAACCCAGCGGACGAAGCCGGGGCTGGTCATAAGGCGGGCCAATCCATTCAAGCCACCAGCCAGCGCCATCGAGCCTGAGACAATCCCTGCAGCCAGCAGCGGACTACCCGCCACCAATGCGCTACCAGCACTGCTCGCAGTGCCAGCCGACTGAGTTATCAGGGAGATCAGGCGAGCGGATCCTGAGGGATTGCGGAACACCGAACTTCCCTGCCGAATTCGATCCGTCATCCTGGCGATCCTGTCCATGTCTTGCCGGAAACCGAGGCCGTGCCGGTCAAACAACACCCGCTTCGCCTCTGGGCTCATGTTTGCCCAGTTGGTTAGGAACGTCTCCATACTGAAGACGTCACTGTCCGCATTCTGCTGACTGCCGGTGGCCCGACCCATGCGGCGAATGAAGGACGCCGATACTTCACGCTGGGCGTCCTTTGGCAACGACTGCATCACCGCTCGCAACGTGGTCGCACCCTCTCGGGTGTTGCCAAACGCCGCCTTGTAAACAGCCTCCGGTCCGCCGCTCTTATCCACCACATGCGCCACGGCGTCGATTCGATTGCTACGCGCCGCGTAATAGGCATTTGCCCGACTCCAAGCCTGCCGCGCCTCGGGTGTCGTGGCGGCGGCCTCCATATCCTTCGTAAGTGCGCCATAGAGCGTCTTCCACTTGTCACGGGGAACGCTGTCAGCCAAGGAGTAGTTATCGAGCTCCCGCCCAACCAGCGTGCGAAGCTTGGTAAGCGCCTGATACGGCAGTTGGTTGTCGGCCATTCCAGATACGGCGGTCACCACCTGCTCGTCGATCTGCTGAGGCGTCAGAACGGGAAGCGAGCCACGCAACCCCAGTGACTGAAGGCGCGCGTTCTCCGCAGCTGCCCGCTGCGCCTGCCCCTCAAGCTGCTGTTTCAGCTGCTCTGCTTGCCGCTGTACATCAGGGCGCTGCAGTGCTGCCTCCATCCCGCTCATGTCCTCGTCCAATGCACCGCCGATTCCTCGAATGCGAGCGTTCTGGAATAGGCGCGCAACGTTGGGGGCTCCTTCAATGGAGGCGTTCAGATCAGCCAGCGCCCTTTGCGTGTTCTCCACAGGCACCCGTGCATCCGGTGCAATTTGCTTCGAAACTCGACCGTAAAGCTCTTCTGCCTTTTTGGCTGTCTTGGGCACGAAGGCGGCCGCGCTCTTCCCCTCAATTCCTTCTAGGATGGTACGTCCTGCCTGCTCTGGACTCATTGCTCGGCCGCGTGGAGAGAGTTCCGCCGCGTACTGACCAATCGCCGCGTTAGCGTTATCCGCTTGGTTGCGCTCAAGACGCGCAATCGGACCAGCACCGCCAGCAACGTTGCCCAAGATGGTCTCTGTAGCCTGGGCAAACCGCCCGCCCGTTGCCTGGCCCACACTCGGTGAAGTACCTGCTGCCGCGAAATCGGAAATCGCCCTTTCCACGTCTTGGGCGGTCACGCGCTCACCCGAAGCATTGCGGCCCCTCAGCGCTCCACGGGTAGCATCCGCGACAACCTGAGGAACGATGCCGCTACGCATGCCAGGAAGCGCCGACGCGACGCCCGGGGCGAAGCCACCAGCCAGCCCAGCGGCTACCTGTGCACCAGTACCACCACCCGCCTCACGAACGGCTGAGCTAGCGCCTGTGCCTGCCACAGTGGCAGCGGTCTGTAGGACAGGATTTGCGGCAAAGAACTCGCCGGCAGTCTGGACAAGCCCTCTGCCACCGCTAGCCGCTGAGCCTGCGCCCAAGGTGAGTGCGGTGCCGGTCAGCCCTTCGCCGATGTCTGAAACAATGCGCTGCCCCTTTGTCTGGGGCCGCTGCATGCCCAACTCATCGGCAATCTGCTCGCCGACCTGGCGATACGGGGCAGTCGGAACGAAGCTGTCCCGCCCCGTAGCGATGTCCTCTTCCGTAGGTTCGTGCAGGCGGCGCCGAATCGGGTCCACGACATAGTGATTGAAAGCGTCGCCGCCAACGGCACCGAGAAGGCCGCCAGCGCCTTGAAGGACCTGGCGCCCGCCATACTGGCCCAGCCACCGACCTAGGGCGTTGCCTGGCACCTCGGCGGTGCTATCCCAGCTAGATGCTACCTCGCTGAAATCGGGTTTGGCGGCCTGTACGGCAGGGAGCGTCACGATCTCATCGGGCTGGTCGAACTGGTCAAAGACGTTCTGCCCGGTCGAAGAAGCACCCGATGGGGCATCAAACTGATCAAATGGATTTCTTTCCATTGGCTACCTCAGGTAGTCATCTGCGCTAACACCGTACTTCTGCTCGAAGGCGGCACGCATGTTGGGGTTTTTCCGAAGGAAGTCCACCGCCGCTGGGGGAACTGCGGAGGCCCCACGTGCTGCTGCACCACCAGATGCAGTGGACCTACCCACTACACGCTCCGGCGCGTAGTTGTATTCCCGCGCCAAGCCCGAGTACTGCTCTCGATAGGCGTCGATCTGAGACTTTGCTTGGTCGTGCAGCCCCTTGGCGGAGTTAACAAAGCCAGTTCGCTGCTCAGGGTTCAGCCGCTGACCATCTCGGAGCCTGTTGTACTCGTTGCGAATGCGGTCCGGAACGCCAGCAGCGTTCTGAGCATTCGCGAACTCGCCCTCGCGAACCACCGAAGTGGGATCAAGCATGCGCATGTAAGAAAAGATCAACGCAAGATCGTTCTGTGCAGACGGATTCTTCGCGGCCTGCGCGATCTGCTCGTAAGAGTTGACCACCGTCTGAGGGACCTTGATCTGAGCGATGAACTCTTTCCGCAGGGCCTGCTCCGCCTGAGCTAGATCCCCCGGGGCAGGATTGTTCTTTCGGTCTGCGGGGCCGCCAGGGATAGCCTCTAGCTGTGAGCCATCGGCACTAAAGCGGTAGCCAGACGGAGCTTGACGCTCCGCCTGACGAGCCGAACGATCGGGTCTGAAACCAACTTCCAGACCAGCAGTTCTCGTCGGCCTCGCCTGGCCTGCCTGCGCAAGCACCTTCGGGACATAGGCACGCGTCTCTGCCGGAGCAGACGCCAGCATGGCGTCAACGTTTCCGCCCGCAGCACGCAGGGCGTTATCGACGTTGCCTGGACCCCAGTTGTATGCGGCCAGCGCGGCACGCGGGTCTGCGTACTGGCGGAGCATGGCGCCAAGATAGTCCTTGCCCACACGCTCCTGCTCTGCCGGGGATTGATCGCGGGCCGGAACGACGCCATACCCCGGATCGCGCAACGTGCCAGGCATGGTCTGCATAGTGCCTACCGCGCCCTTGCTCGACACGGCAGCCGGGTTGCCGCCTGACTCAACCTGCATCACCGCCTGCTCCAAGCCTGGAATGAGGTCGGAACCCAGCAGCCCCCCGCTGGGCATCTGCAGCCGCGCTGCATCCGGCGACAGAAGACCTGCACTCGGCAACTGCGGTGCAGCGGCTCCTGAGCCAAGCAGGCCTTCACTGATGATGTTGCCTTGGAGATCCCGGTACTCTTGGGTTTCGGTGTTGCGGATGACATCCAGCAACCCCTCTTTACCCGTCTTCGGGTCGCGATAGCCGATCTGGCCCGGCTCCCATTTCGCCTTCGGACTCACCTTCTGCCGGAACTCCTGGGCGCCAACGGGGTCGACACTTGCCCACTGACTCCATGAGCCCTCATTGAGCGATCCGTCAGGGTTAAGTACGCCTCGCTGAGCCTCTTCGATAGCCGCGTTCCGCAGCAAGCCCTGGCGAGTCCGAGCGAGGATTTCGTCCTTGTAGCGGGCGTTCTCGGCATCGCTCACGCCTTGGTTCGCCGAGAGAAGTCCACCCTGGATGCCATTTGCCAATGCAGCGCCAAAGTTGCCTCCGGTCGGCCGGAGCATGGCAAGTCCAGCGGATAGCAGGCTCTGGCGAGCAACCGCCGCCTGGTCCTTCTCGGACAGACCTTGCCATCTCGGCGTGACCCTGCCGAAGAAATTGTTAATGTAGGAGTTCATTTGCTTCCTGTGCTTCTAGGGCGTCTCATACGCCGGATGGGAATGGGCGGCGCCACCACTCGATGACGCCGCCCAGGAGCCCGCCCTTGGGTAGTGGAGCCCCTATTACTTATGGCGTTTGGCGGGTGTAAATCGCTCCCGGGCAAATGCGCACGGGACAAGGAACCCAGAGGAAAGAGCTGGGTTTACTGGTTAGCCACTCGCCGTCACATTCAAGATTCTTCCCACGCCTACATCCCATCCTGTGCTCTCTCCGAGCTCCTCCAGCAGGGCATAACTGGCCCGCTCGAGCCAGTCCCAGAGAATGGCCTCGACGGCAGACACTTGCTTCCGATAGGTAGCCTCTCGAACTCCGAAACTGCGCGCGCCATCCTTGTAGCTACGCCCGACGCCGAGAAGCTTGGCCGCCGCCGCCCTTGCCACTTCGGCTGTATGCCCCATTACGGTCAGATAGAGCTCAACCTTGGGCCATAGCTCCATCCTCTGTGCCGCGTAGACCATCAGCCATGCCTCAAGCGGGCCATCAAGCGACGCGTCGGACAATGCCAGCAGCACTGGTTTCACCGGCCTCACAGTTGGGATGACCAACGCTCCGGCAAAACGGTGGTTCTCCCAGCGCCGCACGCGTCGAACACGCGTGGCGCACGCGTCCGCACGCATGTTCGCAACTTGATCGAAGTCCTCAGCTGCTTGCCGGTCTTCAGCTCTGAAGGAGCGTAGAGCGGCGGTGCGTGCCCGGGTACTTTTGGGCAGATATCCCCGAGCGTCCTGAACTACTCGCCCCCTGGTGTGAATGGCTAGCCCCGCTGGATCAACTGAGCCGTCTTCATCAGCCAGAACCTCCACCCAAGTCGCTTGCGTTGGCAGCGACATGCATGGCCCGCACCCGAACGCAGCGGCAAGCGCCTTGGAAGCTCGGTCCACGTTAATCGATCCTTCCAGCCAGGGCTTTGACAGCCCTGGAATTTCCGATGCTCGTACCTGCTTTAGGCTAGCTTTGAACTGTGCTCGACCGCTCAAGGGGCGCCCTCCCTAGAGCAAGGCTTCAGGAGCATTGGAAGCAACGAAGAACGCGCTCCGCTTGGTAGATATCTAAAAGGGAGTACACATAGCGACCTCGAAGAGGTGTGGATAACCACTCGACTGGCCCAGATAGCGACCTCATAGGTCTGTATGTGGGCTAACGCCCTCTGCAGTTGGCCCACATAGCGACCTAGTTGGCCCACATAGCGACTAGCCATCGCGCTGAGTCCTCCACAAATGGGGCGCGACGGTCGTAGCTGGCTCGAGGTGCTTGGGAGACTCATCGACGGGGTAGTAGGTCAGCGCGAAAAGGCTGCACATGTTCTTGCCCCCCTTCCTCGTCTCGATGATCCAGCCGGCAACGAGAAGCTCGAGCTTCGCTGCTTGAACCGTCGCCTTGCTTCTCCATCCCCTCAGGGACAGCATCGACCACGGGATGCTCAAATCGCCGTTCTTGCCTGGTCGGTATTGGCGGGCCAGCTCCAGCAACAGCTTGACGGCATTACCGGACAGTTGACCAAACTCCGGCGAGTCGGAAATCCTGTGCTCAAGCATCAGGAATGGCGCGCCCTTCGACCGCCCCACGAGCTTCTGCCGTCGCCTTTCAGTGTTCTTCTTGGGTAACGCCTGCCCATAGCGGGCGCCGCCCTCTGGAGACCGCTGCGCGCGGCCCTCACTTGTGCTGTGCATACACCCCCCAAGGGCATAGGTATGAGCCCGACTAGGGCTTCTTGCGACGTGCCTTCGCGGCGCGCGAGCCAGGGAGGTGCGCCCAGGTCTGTCCGCTACGAACTTGGTTCACCGTGCGGAGAGATATCCCGAGCCGCTTGACCCATACCTTTGACGGAATGCTCTCTGCGCTATCGCGTATTGCGCTGACTTGGTCAGGCGTCAATTTGCAGTACGGTGATCTGCAGCCGTACATCGCCAAACTGTTCTTAGCCTGCCTAGCGCGGTTCTCCTGGGGGGTCACCAAGTCTAGGTTGGACAGCGCGTTGTTACCCGCGTCGGAGTCGAGATGATCGATCTGCATGCCTTCAGGGATGGGTCCGTTCGCGGCTTCCCATACCAGTCGGTGCGCGTACCAAGTCACGGGGGTACGGGCCTCTGACTGGCGCCGTATCACCCTCACATAGGTGTCCGAAGTCTGGATCCCTACTTCTAGTCCATCCGGGTCAAAGATTCGTCCGGTGGAAAGGCTGACAAGGAGGCCAGATGAGGCGTGTGGCACAAGCTGACCAATAGCCTGCTCCGTCATAGCTGCCCCTCCTCCCGGTCCTCTGACTCAATCTCCTGCTCCCTTGAGGCGTTCAAGGTCTGCCAGGCGCGCTGAACGTCTTGCGGGACGTAGTACTCGACCACCTTGTACGATCCGTGGTCGTCCTCATGCGTGGCGGGGTAAGCCTCTATGAGCCCACGCTCTACCAGTTCCCTGACGGCGCGCCGCGTAGGGGCTGGACGAGCGCAGCCAGCCGTCCACCCAGCGGCATCGAGAAGACTCGACTGCTCCCGATTAAGGCAGGAAAAATTGAACCCGTTCACGCCGCGACCTCCGTGGAGGCCGCAGCGAGCCGTGCGGGTAGCGTGTAAAGGCTATCGAGGTAGACGAATCGACGTGTGCCGATGCTGACTGTCTCAAGCAGACCGGCCTTTGCCAGCTCATAAGCCTTAGATCGGCCAATTCCTACCTTCGCGCATTCCGGAATGAAGGGCCGGAAATCCCGATGTCCATGTGTATCCATTAGCTGCACCGTGTGGCCGCTAGCGCGGCGGGTGAAGCTATTTATGATTATCCGTTTAGCTAAATGGTCACACTACGGGTAGCGTGACACTGTGCTTGCATCGTTACGGAACTGGCGCTCCCAAAGCGACATCTTGTTCTTTAGAGTCCCATCGACAAGATCGGGGAATCGAAGCTGCATGGCTCTCCGGAAATCTGAAGGCTTTGGCATGGTGCTTCGGTCACCCCGCCATCGAGACCACTCAGAAAAGATGGATGCCCACATCACGCGATGTGGGTCTTTCGACCATCGATTGCAGGCCATTGAGCGAGCGCTTTGGGTCTTCGCGTCGTTGACCACGATCTGACGGACAGGATCAGCTGGCTCACTGGCGAGTACAGTTAGATAGCCGTAGACCGCCGATGCCTGCATCAGATAGCAGATCGGGAGATCATCCAGCCCAGCGGTATAACCGAAATCGAGCGCAGAGAACGTTGCCCTCAGGACATAAGCAGCACAAAATCTTTCAGGAGTCACTTCGAAGGGCTCGAAGCCCAATTCGGAGTCCTGAAGAAGGAACGAATTCCTTCTCAGGGGTTCCAAGATTAGGGGGAGAAGATCAAGGTGACTCACCTTTAAGGCTACTTCTCGGGTCCATTCCAAGGTCTCATCGCGCTCGTTCCTCAGTAGACCCTCGCATGCGCCAGCTTGTAGCAGGATATCCCCGAAACGAAGAATCGGACGAACTCCTTCAGAGGGAACCCCAGCCAGCGCCTTCCTCGCACCCTCGATCAACGTCTTCACCGCGCCAAAGGCCAGATCAGGATCGTAGTGTCGAGTCAGCAAGTTGCTGTCGTCCCACGATCCTTCATCGAAGAACTCGACAGGGCTGGCGTCCAGAAAATCGAATGGATCTTTAGCAGTCATTTGCTTCTCCAGGGCCAACTCCCGAATTGCCAGATGCTCGACTATTACTGACCAATTCGGAAGAATCTCGCGCCGGTATCCTACCGAATGCTGTTCAGGCTAGCGATAGTGTCTTCTATGAGCTTACGGGCCGCGCGTCTCGCCTGGGCCAATGATCTAAGTTCGGGGCCGTCAGCAGGTGGATTACGCAGCAGGTCTTCCGCAAGCCTCTCGAGACTTCGCCTTGCCTTCTCCCGCGCCCGCTTGGCAGCCTCCTGCTGTGTGCGCTTGAAGCGTCTATCCGCTGCCGCGTCGCGCCGACGCTGACGCTCTCGTCCCGCTATCAGCGCGACCTCAGGAAAGCCAAGGGGAAGCATTTCGTCAGTGTCATCGTGAGCATTCGCATACCAGTGAGTGCCTCGCCGAAGATTGTACGAAGCCTCTTCGAATAGGTGGCAACCCGCACCAGGTCCCATCGGGTCCTCGACAGGCCGCCAACCGATCTCCTGTGCACGAGTGAGCAGCTGATCGGCGCCCATCATTTCCGTTACGACTGCGCCTGCGCTGTCGTAGTAGCACAGGCAGAACCTGTCTCGACGGTGCACGGCCAGCCAGTCCATGCAAACGAGTTGATGAGAGATGAGCAAGCGGGGAGCCACCCCCATTGCCAAGAGTTCGTCAATCGGGTCGCGGGCCTGAATGGCCGGCTCACGGCCGCTGGGATCTTTATGCGCTCTCTCGGACGCAGCACTTATACTCACGCTATCCATGATCGACTCTCCAGTAGTCGGTGGTGGTAGGCCGAGCTAGGGGTTCCAGCCCCTTTCTCGGCCGCTTTGTTTATGCGACTTTGCTTCTTTGACCGGCCCTCCTTAAAGGCCTTTCTCTGGCGGTCAGGCGCGCTTGGCTGTGAAGGCCAACACGTTCGGTTCTGCAACCCGCAATTGGTCAAGGTAGTCGGACCAGGCCTGCATCATCTTCCTGCGCTCCGGCAGGTGGGTCGCTCGGTTGTAGGCACGCCCAAGAGGGTCCTTCACGGCGTGCGCCAACTGATGCTCGATGTAGTCCGGGCGATAGCCAAGCACTTCATCCAGCACCGTTCTTGCCATCGCTCGGAAGCCATGGCCCACCATCGTGTCTGAGTCGAATCCAAGATTCCGCAGCGCCGCGTTCAGCGTGTTCTCGCTCATGGGCTTTTGGGCACTACGGACCCCTGGAAACACGAACTCGCTGCGCTTGGTATAGGGGTACAGGTCCCTAAGCACTTCCACGGCTTGGCTCGAGAGCGGAACGATGTGCGGAGTCTTGGTCTTGCTGGTGACGTAGCGCCACTCCGCCGCATCGAGGTCGATGTCGGCCCACTTCGCCTGCCTCAACTCCCCGGGACGGACAAATAGCATCGGGGCTAGCTTTAGCGCGGCCTGTGTGACCAATGCCCCTTGGTAGCCCCACAGCGCGCGCAGAAGGCTGCCTATAACGGCAGGGTCGGTCACGCTGGCAAAGTGCTTGGTCTGAGGCTGCTCAAGCGCTCCTGTGAGGTCCTGAGCGGGATTCCGATCAGCACGACCCGTAGCGATGGCGTAGCGGAAGATTCGGCCGGCGTGGGCTCTAGCCCGATGTGCAGTCTCGACTACGCCTCGCTGTTCCAGCTTCCTAAGCGCAGCTAGCAGAACCGGCGCAGTGATGTCCCCAACAGGCAGATCCGCCAATCCAGCCAGATCCTTCTCGATCAGCCGACGCTCGCGCACAACGGATCCAGGGGAAAGGCCTTCCTTTGTTCGCTTGGCGAGCAACTCCAGGCCGATGGCGCCAAAGGTGTTCGCGGCCCGTTCTCCTTGTGCTGCCTTCTCAGCCCTCGCCACCTGAGCGGGATTGGCTCCGCCGCGCAGCAGCGCACGTAGACGGTCACGTTCGACGCGAGCAGCCTGCAGCGACATTGAGGGGTACTCGTCGAGGGTGACGATGCTCGCCCTACCGGCGTACCTATAGCGGTACCGCCAAGCCTTCGACCCCGTTGGACGCACCTCAATGCATAGCCCATTTGAGTCAGCGATCCGGTAGGCCGCTGCCTTGGGCTTAAGTGTGCGAACTTTGGTGTCGGTGAGCATGTGAGTCATCCGCCAGTGAGTCGGGGTCGGGAATTACCTACCCTCGACTCACAGCCTGACTCACTTTTTTTGCGGATGCAAGTGGATGCCAACGGATGCCGATGGACGGTCAAGCAGCCTAAAAGCCCCATCCCGCTAGCACTCTTGGACATCCCCGGACTTCGCTGGACGTCAATGTGGTGGGCCCACCAGGATTCGAACCTGGAACCAAGGGATTATGAGTCCCCTGCTCTAACCGTTGAGCTATAGGCCCGGCGCAGCACCACAGTGTAGTGGAGCCCGCGCTTGATCGGCTACCCGGCAGCAGCAAGAGCCTCGGAAACACGCCTCAACCGCCTCTCCGCTGCGTCCGCAAACCACGCCTGCCGCCGCAGGTAGGCCTGGAACAGCGCCACCGTCCTTCTGGCCTCTTCCAGCCCCTTCTGGTTGCCGCCGCTGAAGCCCGCCAGCAGTCCGGTACCCGACTGCGTCAGCAACGCAATCGTTGCTCGCCGGGCGAATCCCAGTGGGTCCTCGTGCTCATCGCGCTTCACATCTTCCCAGTCCAACAGCGGTGGGAAGTCACAGCTACGCGTATCCGATTCATCCCTGCCGCACCCACCGTCAAACTCCATCAGCTCCATGCTCACTCTCCTACGATTCGTCGAACCTGTTGCGCCTCTTGTTGAGAGAGGCGACCGGGTGCTTCAACACGGTCGTAGGGCCGCCCGCAGCTTTTCCCCTTGCGGAGTCTTGTATGGCTGCGCGCCACCCGGTCAATGACCCTCTGACCCACCAGGGTGGCGAGTGATGCGGCTTGACCTTGGATTGTCTGCTATTGCGGCAGACAGTCCGCCTACGACGGTGTGTTGAGCACCTGCGGAGGACTGTGTGGAAAAGAAGGTAGTGGCTTCAATTGGCGAATGCGACATGGCCCATGCCAATCACACACAGCAGGAAGCTCACAGCATTGAGCCACTTGGGATTTCCGCTGGATGGTCTCCTCCTCTGCAGCGCAGTCCTCAACAATCCTCAGGCCAGTTGCGTCACAAGGTGCGGCAAGCAACCGACACTCGTTGAGAAGATCTTCCGGATACGTCATCGCGAACAGCAGCCGAGCATGGCTCGGCTCTACAGAAGCGCGGGCAAAGCACAGGCACCCACCAAAGAAAAACCCCGCACCAGGCGGGGTTTCTCTCAACGCTTCAACAACCGCCAGATATCAATCAATATCCAGGAAGCTGCGCAGCTGCTCCGAACGGCTCGGGTGACGCAGCTTGCGCAGGGCCTTCGCTTCGATCTGGCGGATGCGCTCGCGGGTCACGTCGAACTGCTTGCCGACTTCTTCCAGCGTGTGGTCGGTGTTCATGTCGATGCCGAAGCGCATGCGCAGCACCTTGGCTTCCCTCGGGGTGAGGCCGGCCAGCACGTCGCGCACGGTTTCAGACAAGTTGATGTTGGTGGTGTTCTCGATCGGGGACTCCACGTTGGTGTCCTCGATGAAGTCGCCCAGATGGGAATCCTCGTCGTCGCCGATCGGGGTTTCCATCGAGATCGGCTCCTTGGCGATCTTCATCACCTTGCGGATCTTGTCTTCCGGCATGTCCATTTCCTTGGCCAGCTCCTCCGGCGTGGCCTCGCGGCCGTACTGCTGGAGCATCTGGCGGGAAATGCGGTTCAACTTGTTGATCGTCTCGATCATGTGCACCGGAATACGGATGGTGCGTGCCTGGTCGGCAATCGAGCGGGTGATCGCCTGGCGGATCCACCAGGTGGCATAGGTCGAGAACTTGTAACCGCGACGGTACTCGAACTTGTCCACGGCCTTCATCAGGCCGATGTTGCCTTCCTGGATCAGGTCGAGGAACTGCAGGCCACGGTTGGTGTACTTCTTGGCGATCGAGATCACCAGGCGCAGGTTGGCCTCGACCATTTCCTTCTTGGCCTTGCGCGCCTTGGCTTCGCCATAGGCCATGGCACGACTGATTTCCTTCAGGTCGTCCAGTTCCAGCTGGGTCAGCTTCTCGATGTCGATCGTCGCCTGCTGTTCGGCGACGATCTGGTCCTTCACTTCGCGCAGGGCCGAAGACCACTTCTGCTTGCGCTTCAGTGCGTCTTCCACCCACTCCAGGTTGGTCTGGTTGCCTTCCCAGGAACGGATGAAGTCCTTGCGCGGCATGCGGGCGGTGACGGTCGCCAGGTTCAGCACGCGGCGCTCATGGGCCTTGATCGACGCCATGGTGTCGCGCAGCTGCTTGGTCAGCACGTCGGTCAGCGGCAGCGGCAGCTTCAGGGTGACGAACACCGCCGACATCTCTTCGCGCAGGCGGCCCAGGTTCTTCTTGTCGCCCTTGGTCGCCGCCTTCTTGAAGGCGTTGAAGGCATCGCTCAGCGCCTGCATGCGCGCGGCGACCTCCTCCGGGTCCGGACCGGTCGGAGCGGCTTCTTCCTCGCCACCCTCGACATCATCTTCCTCGTCCTCGTCCTCGTCGGCATCGGCATCGTCGCTGTCATCAGCGGCAACGGCGGCCGGCGCAGGCACTTCGTCGGCCAGATCGTTGAAGCCGACAATCACTTCGGCCAGGCGCTTCTTGCCTTCCTTGTGGGCTTCATAATCGGTCAGCAGCGACTCGACCGAGACCGGGAACTGGCCCAGTGCGGCCTGCACCTGCGAAAGGCCTTCCTCGATGCGCTTGGCGATGGCGATTTCGCCTTCGCGGGTCAGCAGCTCGACGGTACCCATTTCGCGCATGTACATGCGCACCGGGTCGGTGGTACGGCCACCTTCGGTGTCGAGCGCGCTCAGCGCGGCGGCCGCTTCTTCAGCCGCCGTGTCGTCGACCTCACGGTTGCCCGTGTTGCCGTCGTTGAGAAGCAGGGTTTCCACATCCGGCGCAACTTCATGGACATCAATGCCCATGCCGTTGATCATGCCGATGATGTCTTCGATCTGTTCCGGGTCGACCATGTCGTCCGGCAGATGGTCATTGACTTCGGCGTAGGTCAGGTAGCCCTGTTCCAGGCCCTTGCTGATCAGTTGCTTGATTTCGGATTGGGCAGGACGTTCGTTGGCCATGTAGTGCTCGCGCCACCGGCTGGGGAGAAATAGGGAACGTAGCATTATACCAGCCCGGGGCCCTGCCTGCCGGGCGGTGGTCCCGCAGGCTCAGGGCCTGAGAAGGAAGGTCACGGGACCGTCATTGACCAGGCTGACGACCATATGGGCACCAAAGCGGCCGGTTTCCACCCCTGGTGCGTGATGTTCGCGGCAGATCTCGACAAATCGATTGAACCCGCGTTCAGCCTCGTCCGGCGGTGCGGCGGTGGTGAAGCTGGGCCGCATTCCCGAGCGGGTATCCGCTGCCAGGGTGAACTGGCTGACCAGCAGCAGGCCGCCGCCGGTGTCGCGCAGCGACCGGTTCATCTTCCCGGCCTCGTCGGCGAACACCCGGTAGCCCAGAAGGCGCTCGGCCATGCGCCGCAGCTGTGCCTCGGTGTCGCCCGGCTCCATGCCGACCAGGGCCAGCAGACCGGGGCCGATCTGCCCCACCGCCACCTCGTCAACATGGACGGCGGCCTGGCTGACACGCTGGATCAGGACGAGCATCGCGAGCTTCCAATTGAACAGGGCCAGCCACGATAGCAGCGCCCTTGGCTAAACTGGCGCCGATGAATCCGCACCGCAAAGCCCGGCTGGCCTACCGCGCCACCACCCTGTTCGCCCGCCTGCCCTGGCCGCTGCTGCGGGGGGTCGCGCACGCCCTGGCCTGGGCCTGGGTCCGTCTCAATGCCCGTGAGAGCCGCGTCACCCGCCGCAACCTGGAGCTGGCCTACCCGCAGCTGGAGGGCGCCGCACGCGACCACCTGCACCGCGAGCTGCTGCGCTCCACCGCGCTGCAGGCCATCGAGACCCTGCGCCTGTGGAGCCAGGACCCCGCCGACAACCTGCGCCTGCACCTAAAGCAGCGTCATGGTGAGGCTCTGTACGACGCGGCCCTGGCCAGCGGCAAGGGTGTGATCGTGGCGGCCCCGCACTTCGGCAACTGGGAGCTGCTGAACCAGTGGCTGGCCTCGCGCGGGCAGATCGCCATCGTCTACAAGCCACCGGAGGACGAGGCCGGCGACGCCTTCCTGCAGTTGGTGCGGGGCGGCCAGAACGTGCAGCAGGTACGCGCCGAGGGCCCGGCGGTGCGCCAGCTGTTCAAGGTACTCAAGGAGGGCGGCGCCACCGGCATCCTCCCCGACCAGCAGCCCAAGGCCGGCGACGGCGTGTTCGTGCCCTTCTTCGGCGTACAGGCGCTGACCATGACCCTGGTCAACCGCCTGGCCGAGCGTACCGGCGCCACTGTGCTGTACGGCTGGTGCGAGCGCATCGGGCCGGACATGGAGTTCGCCCTGCACATCGAGCCGACCGATCCCGCCGTGGCCGACCCGGACCCGCTGGTGGCCGCCACCGCGCTCAATGCCGGCATCGAGCGCATCGCGCGGCGCGACCCGTCGCAGTACCAGTGGACTTACAAACGCTATACGTTGCGCCCCCCCGGCAGCGGCGAGGACGACCCGTACGCCACCGAGGAACATCCGCACTGAGGGCGGCCCGGTCGCCTGCGACCGACCGCCGCAGCACGTTGATTACGACGCCGGCGCCCCCATAGAGACTGCGATGTCCGCCTCCCCCGGTCCTGCCATGTCTGCTTCTTCCCTGTTCGGCGACCCCGCCGCGATCCGCTGCGAACGTGCGGTGGCCGAACTGCGTGCCGGTCGCCCGGTGCTGCTCCACGATGGCCAGGGCCAGCGCCTGGCGGTGATCGCGCTGGACAGCGCCACCGCCAGCAGTTTCGCGGCCTTCGCCAGCGCCGCACGCCAGCGCCACTACCTGTTCCTGACCGCCACCCGCGCCCGCGTACTCGGCGTGGAAGCCGCGCAGGGCGCACGTCTGCCGCTGGCGGACGTCGCCTTCGATACCCTGCCCTCGCTGGGTTATCTGCGCGAGCCGGGCCCGATGCCGGAGGGTTGGACCGCCGGTGACGCCTTCGATGCCGGCGCGGTGGAACTGGCCCGTCTGGGCCTGCTGCTGCCGGCGATGGTTGCAGTGCGCCTTGAGGCCGGTGACAGCACGTTCGACGGCGCGGCCGAGGTGGCACTGTGCGATCTGGCCGAGGGTGCGGCACACGCCGCGCACGACTACGAACTGGTCGCGCGTTCACCGGTGCCGCTGCGCGATGTCGGCATGACCACCTTCGCGGTGTTCCGTGGTGGCGTGGCCCAGCGCGACCAGGTGGCGATCATTGTTGGCGAGCCGGACCTGTCGTCGGTGGTTCCGGTACGCGTGCATTCCTCGTGCCTGACCGGCGATCTGTTCGGTTCACTCAAATGCGACTGCGGCGACCAGCTGCGACGCGGGCTGCGCAAGCTCAAGGAGCTGGGCGGCGGCGTGCTGTTGTACCTGGACCAGGAGGGCCGCGGCACCGGCATTGCCGCCAAGATGCGCGCCTACGGCTACCAGCACGACGGCCTGGACACCATCGATGCCGATGCGCAGCTGGGCTTCGGTGCCGACGAGCGCCGCTACGGCAGCGCGGTGGCGATGCTGCACGGCCTGGGCATCAGCCGCGTGGCCCTGCTCAGCAACAACCCGACCAAGGCACAGCGCCTGCGCAATGCCGGCATCGAAGTGCTGGACTGCATTCCGGTCACCGGCGAGATCACCGCCGAGAACGAGCACTACCTGCGCACCAAGGCCGATCGCGCAGGCCACATGCTGGATGTCGACGCACTGATCCAGGCTGCGCAGTAACGCAGCCGACCTGCTACCGTCGGCGCGGTGCGGCCACGGCCGCCATCGCCCGCCCTGCCACCTGACGGAGCCCGCGTGACCGAAGACGTCCTTGCCACCCCGCCCGCCGAAGCCTGGCAATCGCTGCCGCAACGCGCCGCCCGCCTGGCCGCACTGGAGGGCGCGTTCGGTGGCCTGTTCGTACCCGGCCTGCCGCTGGCCGCAGCGAGTTGGTTCTTCGATCTGCCCGGCAGCCTGTGGACCGCCGCCCTCGGCCTGCTGATCGGTACCGCCTTCGGAGCATGGCTCGGCCATCGGCGTTTGACCCGCACCCGCTGGCGGCTGGATGCGCAGGGTCTGGGCCTGCGCCGCGACCTGATGTGGCAGCTGGAAACGCGCATTCCCGTTTCGCGCGTCCAACATCTTGACCTGCGCCGCGGTCCGCTGGAACGCCGCGCCGGCCTGGCTACGCTGATCGTGCACACTGCCGGCACCCGCATGAGCGCGGTGACCGTGAGCGGGCTGGATGAGGCCGATGCCGAGCGCCTGCGCGACACCCTGTCCCATCAGCTCGACCAGGACGCCGACGCCCTGTGAGCCTGCCGCCGCCCCTGCCTGCATCGCTGCCTGCCGGTGGCGAGGACCATCGCCTGCACCCGTGGTCGTGGCTGTTCGTACTGCTGATGCAGCTGCGCCACTATTTCCTGCCACTGGTGGCGCTGCTGGTATTCGGCCAGCGCGGCGACCGTGATCCGATGTGGGCGCAGCTGATTCCGTTGTCGGCGATTGCCGTGCTGGTGCTGGTGTCGGTGCTGCAGTACCTCAGCTACCGCTACCGCATCGGCAATGATGCGATCACGGTGCGCAGTGGCCTGCTGGCGCGCAATCGTCGCGAGATTCCATTCGCCCGCATCCACAACGTGGAGGTCAGGCAGAACCCGCTGCATCGCATGTTCGGAGTGGCCGAGCTGCGCCTGGAGTCCGCCGGTGGCGTACGCCCCGAAGCAGAGATGCGCGTGCTGAAACTGGACCAGGCGCTGGCACTGGAGCGACTGGTGCGCCAGCGCGGGCAGGCGCCGCAGGCGGTCGGCGCCGTCGCTACCGCCTCGATCACCGAGACCGACGCCGAACACGTACTGCTGCACCTGTCGAGCTGGGACGTGGTGCGCATGGGGCTGCTCTCCAACCGCGGCTGGGCATTGGCGATTGCCGCCTTTGGCGTGCTGTTCCAGACCGTGCCGCGGCCGGTGATGGACGATGCGATCCAGCGTGGGGGACGCGAGGTTTTTGGCTTTGCCAGCCATCTGCATCCCGGCGTGACGGGCGCCTTCCTGTTGCTGGCCGCAGCCCTGCTGCTGGGCTGGCTGGCGCTGCGCGCACTGTCGGTGGTGCTGACCCTGTTGCGCTATCACGGCTTCACCCTCAGCGAACAGGACCGCCGCCTGACCGTATCGGCCGGCCTGCTCAGCCGCACCCGCAGCAGCGTTGCGCGCCGCCGCATCCAGGCGTGGACCTTGCGCGAGAGCACCCTGCACCGCTGGTTCGGCCTGCGCCAGCTGCGCATCGACAGTGCCGCCGGTGGGCCCTCGCGCGACGAGGACCGCGCCCTGCGTGAACTGGCGCCGCTGGCCCCGGCAGTGCAGTGCGAACAGCTGGTGCAGTACCTGCTGCCGCAGCTGCAGTGGCCGCCCGCGCAGTGGGAGGCCATCCCCCAGCGCGGCAGGTGGCGGCTGTGCCTGGGCACGCTGCTGCTGGTGCCGCTGCTGGCCGCGGCCGCGTATTGGCGTTGGGGACCGTGGGGCCTGATCGTGCTGGCCTGGCTGCCGGTGGCGCTGCTGGTCGCGCATCGGCAGATGGCGCGCATGGGCTGGTTCCTGGATGACCACTACGTGGCCGTGCGCGGCGGCTGGTGGAAGCGCTGGTGGCGCTGGGCCGAACTGGACAAGGTGCAGGGGCTGCGGCTGCAGCGCTCACCGCTGGACAAGCTGCTCGGCACCAGCAGTCTGCAGCTGGACACCGCTGGCGCACACGGTGACGTCGCACTGACCCTGCGCTACCTGCCGCGGACGCAGGCGCAGCAGGTGATGGAGCAGCTGGCCACGGCACTGGCCGGGCGCAAGCTGCGCTGGTGAATCGGGGTCGTGCATCCACGCATGGCGTGGATCTACTGTAGCGCCGAGCCCATGCTCGGCTTGCCACAGCCGAGCATGGGCTCGGCGCTACATCCCCCGATCAGCGCTGCGATGGCCCCCAATACCCCAGGTCCTTGCGGATCTGCAGGTCGCGCATCCAGCTGCCGAACGGCTTGCGCCGCAGCGCGCCCATCTCGCCGGACAGGAAATCCTCGGTGGCCGTGATCACCCGCTCGCTGGACAGGCCATCACGGTACGGGTGGATGGCATCGGCATAGCGCACGATCTCCGCCTGCAGCGCAGCCTCCGGGTGCAGCGCGCGCTGCAGCATTGCCGGCAACTGCGCCGGGTCGTCGAAGTCGATCATGTGCGGCTTCGGCACGCGGTTGCGGAAGGTCACCACCGGCTTGTGCTGGACGATGAACTCCGAAACGATCGACGAGGTGTCCGACACCAGCACATCGGCGGAGCGCTGCGCAGCCATCACCTGCTCCGGCTCGATGAAGCGCGCATTGCTCCCTGCCAGCGCGCGATAGCGCTCGAACAGTTCCGGCGGGCACTTCGGATGCAGGGTCAGCAGCCAGTAACGGTCGCCGGCGGCGATGTCGGCAGCAATCTGCGAATGCAGGTGCGGCGCCGCGCTCAGGCGTTCGGTAAAGGTCGAACCGAACAGGATCACCGGACGCCCACCCGCCGCAGCCCGCAGTGCAGCGCTCTCGCCACCATCATCGCGGAACAGCGGGTCCAGCTTCGGCCAGCCGGTCTCGGCCACCGCGAAATGGCCCTGCAGTGCGGCAATCTGACGGAACGGCGCGGTCGTGGCCGGCCCCTGCGTGCAGTACAGGTCGAACATGCCACGTACCCGGAAGTGACCGCGGGCACTGTCCCGCTTTTCCACGTTGAAGCCATGGAACAGCTGCACCTTGGCCCCGGACAGGAAGGTCGGCACCCAGTTGGCAGCACTGAACACCGCGCGAGGACGCATCGCCAGGGCCTGTTTCAGGCCGAGGTTGGGCACCCCCGGCAGGGTGCTGCCAGCCGCGCCATCCTCGAACCAGGCGGCCACCTCCTGCCCGGAGGCGTGCAAGGCCTGCGCCAACGGGGCGAGAATAGGCAGCGCATAGCGCTCCGTCGCAAACAACAGGTACCCGGCCATCATGTCCTCCTCGACCGCTCCCATCGAACGGCCTCGCATCTCGGCGTGCATTATCGCGTTCAACGAGGCCGGCCGCATCGGCGACTGCCTGGCCTCACTGGCCTTCTGCGACGAGATCATCGTGGTGGACTCGTATTCCACCGATGCCACCGTGGCCATCGCCGAGGCCGCCGGCGCGCGCGTCCTGCAGCGTCCGTTCGAGGGCTTCCGCAGCCAGAAGGCATTCTGCGTCGAGCAGGCCCGCCATGACTGGGTGTTGTGCCTGGATGCCGATGAGCGCATCAGCGCGGAACTGCGCAGCGCCATCGAGCAGGCCCGCGACAGCGGCTTCGCCGGCCATGCTGGCTACCGCTTCGCGCGCCTCTCGGAGTATTTCGGCAGGTTCCTGCGCCATGGCAATGCCTACCCGGACCGGGTCATGCGCCTGTTCGACCGCCGCCAGGGCGGCTGGCGTGGCAAGCGCGAGATCCACGAGGCCGCCAGCGTCGACGGCACCGTCGGCACCCTGCGCGGCGACCTGGTCCACTACCCCTACCGGTCTTTGCAGCAGCAGCTGGCCAAGACCGAGAAGTATGCGCGGATGATGGCCGAGCACGAGTTCGCCCGCGGCAAACGCGCCACGCTGGGCAAGCTGGTGTTGGCGCCGGCCTGGCGGTTCTGGCGCGGTTTCCTGTTCCGCGGCGGATTCCGCGACGGCTGGCACGGGCTGGTCTACGCCTATGTGCGCGCCAACTACGTGCGCCAGAAGACCATCATGCTGTGGATGCTGGGCAACGGCCAGGCAGTGGCCGACCCGCCGAACACCTGATCGCCGAGCATGACCCGGCGGTGGGGCATCAGCCGCCGCCGCGTGCCCGATGACGCGCACCTTCGACGATCGACAGGCCGGTCAGCAGGCCGACCAGGGTCACGTAGAAGCTGGCCGTCATCTGGTGGGCGAACATCGATTGGGTCAATCCGCACAAGGCATAGGTGATCACCAGCATGATGCCGGCGGCGGCCGGCCCGCGGAAGGTCGGCCGTCCACTGCGTCGGTGCAGTCGCACGAACAGCCACAGCGGGATGCCATAGACCGCCAGCAGCAGTGCTACACCCGGCAGGCCCTGCGTGGCCGCCCATTCGGCCACATCGTTGTGCGCATGCCCCAGGTGGCAACGCGCCTCAGCCGGATTCTCGCGGCAGACCGGTACACGCTGCATCGCCGTGTCGAAATGTCCGATACCCACACCCGTCAACGGGTGATCCAGGAAGGTCTGCCAGGCCACCTGCAGGCGCTCCACCCGGGCACCGGCGGAGGAATCACTGTCACCTTGTTCCATCCGCTGCACGTCGCTGTGCAGTTCGCTCAGGCGGACCTGGTGGCGCAGCTCCGGCACCGACAGCACCAGAGTGGCGCCGATGGCCAGCATGCCGGCCAGAACCGACAGGCGCGCCGCGCCAGTCCGCCAGCGCAGGCTCAGCGCCAGCACCACCAGCAATGCCAGCAGCGCGGCAAACACGCCACGGCTCCCGGTCAGCACGATGGTGCCGCAGCCGGCAGCCATCCCGACAATCACCAGCGACCAGCGCCGCGAGGGGCGGCAGAACACCAGTAGTACCATCAGCACCATCACGATGTCGGCCAGCACGATGGCGTTGGTGAACAGTTCCGCGCGTGGCGCGCCGCCCAGCACCTGCCACAGCGACATCGCGAACGTAGCCAACAGGCCGGTCAGCGCGCCATACCAGAGCCACCGAAGATCCGGGCGCAGCGCGCAGACCCACAGCGCGATCCAGGGAATCACCACGAACCGCGAGCGGTTGTCGACATCGCGCAGCCCCTGTTCGAACAACAGCACGGACAGCACACCCAGCACCAGCACGGCCAGCATCATCCAGGTCAGCACCTTGACCGGCTGCCCGGCCATGCCGCGCGCGCGCCATAGCAGCTCCGGCGCCAGCAGGGTGCTGAACAGCAGCAGCACGCCATACGGAAGAAGATTGATGGGTATGGCCAGCACCAGTGCCGGCAGGCAGAACAAGCCCAGCTGGGCCAACGCGTGCGCGGCCCGGTGGCGCCCACCGACGGGAACACCCAGCGGGTCGCCGGCCAGGAGGTTCAGGTTGTCCGGTGAAGCTGGCACGTCGGAAGTATCGCTGAAATCTGCGGAAAGAACGGGATCGGCCGGAGGGGCCGCTCCCAGCCTGCTGTTTTACTGCCTTTGGCCGCGCTTGGGCAGACTGGACAAGCGAACATCGTGGCGGCTAGTCATGTTCCTGCAAACGCCGTTCACGTTCCCGCTCCTCCCGGGTGACCACACAGGGCACCTTCACCGCCGACGCCGGCACCAGCCACCAGCGCCGCCGGTTGGCCACGCCCGCCAGTTCTGAACGACCACGGTCGACGCACGACAGCATTGCGTCCTCGTGGACCAGCAGCCAACGGCGTTCAGGCAGCAGCCGCTGCCAGCGCGTGGCCGCCAATAGCTGCTCGTCCCAGGGCGTCTGGAAACCAAAGGTTGCCGCCGGGCGATCGGCCAGCAGCAGATGCTGCTCCTTCCATGCCACCAACCCCAGCTCGGCATCCGGGCCGATACGCGCACTGACGGCACGCATCAGCCCGCGGGCGGAACTGGAATCGTTCAGCAGTGGATAGCCGACCAGGCTGTACAGCACCCACACTGCGGTCAGGGTGGATACCAGAGCGAGGTGCCTGCGGCGCCCGCAGGCCAGCAGGCTCAACCCACCCCACAGGCCCATCGCCAGGATCGTCCAGGCCAGCGTATCGACCGCGCCAGGGGCAAGCCCGCGGCCATGGGTCAGCCGCAGCTCGAAGCCTGGGTCACCCAGCACCGCCAGTGCACCAGCCACTGCCAGTCCCAGCGCCAGCAGGCCGGTGAACAGGCCCACCACGGCCTGCACATCGCGTCGCCTCAACAACCCCGGCAACAACGGCGCCAGCGCCAGGCAGAACATCGGCAGCGCCGGCAGGATGTACACATCGCGCTTGCCGTCAGGAATCGAGAAGAACAGCACCACCAGCAGCCACCAGGCCAACGGCAACAGGTAGCGCGCATCACGGCGATGCAGCCGGCGACGCCAGGCCGGGATCGCCCATGGCAGCGCCAGGAACGCCGGGATCCACATCAGCGGCATCGTCGCCAGGAAGTACCAGCCGGGCTGGTGGTGATCCCAGGAATGCGTATAGCGCTGCGCCGTCTGCCGGAACAGGATGTCATCCATGTAGGCCCGGTATTCATCCGAACCTGTGGCCAGGCCGGCCAGCAGCATCGGCGCCAGCCACAGCGCCACCGCCAGCACGAACGCCAGCGGCGCCAGCCAGAAGCGTGCGCCACGTGCGTGCAGGTCCACCCGCGGCCACCGCAGCGCCGCGGCGATCGCCGCCGGCACGATCATCAGCAGCGCCAGCAGGCCCACGCCCTTGGTGATCACGCCGATACCGGCGAAGAACCAGCCCAGCCACCACCAGCGCCAGGCGGGCCCCAGCAGCAGGTGGCGCAGCAGGCCGTAGTTGGCCAGGGTGATGAACAGCAGCAGCAGCGGGTCGATCTGCGCCTTCTTCGCCTGGAAGGTGAACTGCATCGCGAACAGCAGCGCCCAGCCGGCAAGCAACCCCACCCGACGCGTCCACAGGCGGCGGCCCAGGTCCACCACGCACCACAGCGTGCCCAATGCCGCCAGCAGCGACGGCAGCAGGAACGCCACGCGCCAGTGCCCGACCACGCTGTACAGCGTGGCCTGCCACCACATCAGCATCGGCGGCTTGTCCGAGTAAAGCTCGGTACCCCGATGCGGGAACAACCAGTGACCGCTGTCGATCATCTGCTTGGCCACCAGCGCGAAGCGCGGTTCGTCCGATGGCCACGGGTCACGAAGGCCAAGCCCGACCCCCAGCACCAGCAGGGCCATCACCACGAACAACCACGTCTCGCGCGACGCGCGGGATTTCAGCATGGGACTCGCAACGGCAGCGGGGGTCAGGCTGTTTTTAACAGACGCGCGTAGAAGAATCCGTCAGCACCGTTGTCACCCGGCAGTCGCTGGCGTGCGACACCATCACAATCAAGGCCGAACGCGTCGCCCAGCGGCTGTGCCACGGCGTCCGGGTGCCACTTCAGGAAGGCCTGCACCTGATCGATGTTCTCGGCACGCAGGATCGAACAGGTGGCGTACAGCAGCACGCCACCCGGGCGCAGCATCGACCAGCACGCTTCCAGCAGCCGGGCCTGGACCCCGACCAGCGCCTCGATGTCCTCGGCGCGGCGATGGAACATCACGTCCGGCTGGCGCCGGATCACACCGGTGGCCGAGCAGGGCGCGTCCAGCAGAATGGCATCGAACGGCGTGCCATCCCACCAGGCCCCCGGGTCACTGGCGTCGGCCACCAGGGTCTGCGCCGCCTCGCCCACACCGGTACGCGTGTAGGTGTCGCGGGCACGCGCCAGGCGACGGGCATCGATGTCCAGCGCCAGCAGGCGCAGACTCGGGTCACGTTCCAACAGGTGTGCCGACTTGCCGCCGGGCGCCGCGCAGGCATCCAGAACGCGCGAACCAGCCGCCGGTGCCAGCGCGTCGGCCGCGCACTGCGCCGACAGGTCCTGCACCGACAGCGCACCATCAGCGAAACCGGGCAGCTGGTTCACCGCGATGGGCGCGGCCAGGCGCAGCGCGTCGGGGCTGAGCGGGCTGGCTTCGGCGACGATGCCGGCCTCGGCCAACGCAGCCAGCGCCTTGTCACGGCTACCGTGCTGCTGGTTGGCACGCAGCCACAGCGGCGCCGGCTGCAGGCTGGCGGCGAAGATCGCCTCGGCCTGGGCCGGCCAATCGTGCTCGAGGGCATCGGCCAGCCATTCCGGGAATGCATCGCGTGCCGGCTGCTCCGGGAAGCCCTCGCGCTGCGCACGGCGCAGGATCGCGTTGACCAGACCGGCCTGGCGTTCGCGGCCCAGCGCGCGCGCGGCGTCGACCGTAGCCGACAGCGCCGCATGGGCCGGCAGTTCCAGCACATCCAATTGGGCGAAGCCGACCATCAGCAGCGTGCGCAGGTCGGCATCGCGCGCCGACAGCGGTTTCTGCATCCACGACAGCAATGCGGCGTCATAGGTGCTGCGGCGGCGCAGGACGGCAAAGCACAGTGCTTCCAGCAAGGCACGGTCGCGACTGTCGGCCAGCTTGGGCAGCGCCCAGGCCAGTTCCGCCTTCAGCGAACGGCCACGGGTGAACACCTGCGCCAGCACACGGGCGGCCAGCATGCGCGTAGCCGCGCCTGGCGCGGCCTTGGCAACGGAGAAATCGTTCTGCTTCGACACCGCTTATGCCCCCACGCGCAGGTCGCGGCGGGCATTGAGGTAGTCGGCCGCGGTGATCGCCTTGCCGCCTTCACGCTGCAGCACACGCAGGCGCAGTGCGCCTTCACCGCAGGCGATGTCGATACCGTCACGACCGGCCGCCAGCACCGTACCCGGCGCCAGCCCGTGCGCCAGATCCAGCGCAACCGCGCCATGGATGCGCACCCGCTCACCGGCCAGCGTTGCTTCGGCGATCGGCCACGGATTGAACGCGCGCACGGTGCGCGCCAGCGCGTCGGCTTCCTGCGCCCAGTCCAGCTTCGCTTCGGCCTTGTCCAGCTTGTGCGCGTAGGTCACGCCCTGCTCGGGCTGCGGCCGTGCGATCGGCTTGATGCCGGCCCGCAGCAGGCCCAGGCCATCGGACAGCACCTGTGCACCCAACTCGGCCAGCTTGTCGTGCAGCTGGCCACCGGTATCGGTGGCAGTGATCGGCAGCTCCTGGTGCAGCAGCACCGGGCCGGTATCCAGGCCCGCTTCCATCTGCATCAGGCACACCCCGGTCTTCACGTCGCCGGCCTGGATCGCACGCTGGATCGGCGCGGCACCACGCCAGCGCGGCAACAGCGAGCCGTGCACGTTCCAGCAACCGTGGGTCGGAATGGCCAGTACCGCCTTGGGCAGGATCAGGCCATAGGCCACCACCACCATCAGGTCCGGTTGCAGGTCGCGCAGCTGCTGCTGGGCCTTCTCGTCCTTCAGCGATTCGGGCTGGTAGACCGGGATGCCACGGGCCACGGCCTCCAGCTTCACCGGCGACGGCGCCAGGCCACGGCCACGGCCGGCCGGGCGGTCAGGCTGGGTATAGACGGCCACGACCTCGTGGTGGCGCGCCGCGGCACGCAGCGACGACACCGCGAATTCCGGCGTACCGGCAAAGACAATCCTCATGGCTACCCCACTTGCAGGATGGATTCGTGCAGGAAAGAAAACGGCGCCGTCGGCCGGCGCCGTACAGCCCGCGCGCGCTGCGCAGGCACGGGCCACCCAAAGGGCGGCCCGGATGGGCGATCACGCCACGTGCTTGCGCTGCTTGGCCAGCTTCTTGCGGACCATCTCGCGCTTGAGCGGCGACAGGTAATCGATGAACAGCTTGCCGTCCAGGTGGTCCATCTCGTGCTGGATGCAGGTCGCCAGCACTTCGCCGGCCTCGATCTGCTGTTCCTGGCCGTTACGGTCCAGGTACTTCACGGTGATGGTGTCTGCGCGGGTCACATCGGCAAAGATGCCGGGCACCGACAGGCAGCCTTCCTGGTACACCCGGCCCCCGTCCTTGGCGACGATTTCCGGGTTGATGAACACATGCGGTTCATTCTTTTCTTCACTGACGTCGATGACCATGAAGCGCTTGTGCACGTCCACCTGGGTGGCGGCCAGGCCGATGCCCGGCGCGTCGTACATGGTCTGGAACATGTTGTCGATCAGTTCCTGGAAGACCGGCGTGGTGACTTCGGCGGCGTCGATCGACGCGGCCTTGGTGCGCAGGCGCGGATCGGGGAACTCGAGAATGGGGAGGAGGGCCATGGCTGTTTCCGGATAAAGGGCCGGCACGCCGGCATACGTCGCAGATTCTAGCTCCAACGCTTGCCTTGCGCCCCGGTTTCTGGACTATAGTGCGCTGACCTGTTGGGGAATCAGGGCTTCACACCTATGTTGCTTCGTTTTCGTACGGTCGTCGCCGCGGCGATGCTGACCGTGGCTGCCTATGCTACCGCCGTGGAAGTGAATGGCGGGCACCCGGACACCTATGTGGTCCGAAAAGGGGACACGTTGTGGGATATTGCCGCACGTTTCCTGCAGAAGCCCTGGCTGTGGCCGGAGATCTGGCAAGCCAATCCACAGATCGCCAACCCGCACCTGATCTATCCAGGTGACGTGCTGAGCCTGGCCTATCTGGACCGGGTGACCGTGGCGTCCAAGCCCGGCCCGCGCCAGGAAGCCCCGATCGACGCCATTCCGCTGGCGCAAGTCGAGCCGTTCCTGAAGCAGCTGAGCGTTGTCGACAGCGTCAAACAGCTGCCCTACGTGGTCGGCCTGGAAGACAGCCGCCTGCGCGTATCCGGCGGCGATACCGTCTATGTGCGCCTGGCCGACGCCCAGGTGGGCCAGCGCTGGGCCGTGGTGCGCCCGACCGTGCGCTATGCCCAGCCCAAGCCAACCGAGGACCTGACCGCCAACGGCGACGTCACCCCGGGCAGCGGCAACCTGTGGAAAGCCTACAACGCGCCCAACGCACGCCGTGGCGTGCTGGGCTACGAGCTGGCCCAGGTCGCCACCGGCACCATCACCCAGGTCCCCGGCGGCCAGGTCGAGGCTTCCACGCTGGTACTGGACAAGAATGTCGGCGGCCGTGAAGTGCGCGCCGGCGACCGCCTGGTGCCGATCGAAGCCAAGCCGTACGACCTGCAGTTCGTGCCCCACGTGCCCGCCGCGGGTGTCGAAGGTGTGGACGTGCGCGTGCTGGCGGTGACCGACATGTTCACCGCCGGTGGCCCGCGCGATGTGATCGCGATCTCGGCAGGCCGCACGCAGGGCGTGGACAACGGCACCGTGTTCTCGCTGTGGCGCCCGGGCCGCCATGTCGCACACCGGATGAAGTACCCGACCTCGTCACGCATGGACGATTCGCTCAACACCGGCGCTGGCCGGGTCTCGCTGCCGGACGAATATGCCGCGCACGCGATGGTGTTCCGCACCTTCGACAACGTCAGCTACGCGCTGGTGATGCAGGGCGTGAAGCCGGTGAGGGTGGGTTACAACGCGCTGCATCCGGACGCGAAATAACGTCGACCCGTTAGAGCCCAGCCGATCGCCGCACCGATTCGGACTCCTCTGACATCAACACACGAAGGCGCCCTAGGGCGCCTTTGTTGTCTGCGGCCGATAGTCGGGGAATGACCACACATGCACATGAGGCGCTGCTGCGCCTGTTGATGGCAGGAGGCGCACTGGCGCCACGACGGGCCCTGCTACAGGGCGCGGTATCGGCCGACGCGGCCATCGCGCAAGGCATCGCCCACTGGCGTGCGCACGGCTGCACACCGGAGCAGTGCGCGGCCCTGGAACGCCCCGATACCCGCGCCTGGACGTCCGCCCTGCACTGGCTGGAGGGCGACCGCCACCACCTGTTGGCCTGCACCGACCCGGCCTTCCCGCCCGCGTTGCTGGAAGTGCCCAATCCGCCACTGGCGTTGTTCGTGGCCGGAGACCCCAGCCTGGCGTGGCGCCCCTCCGTGGCGCTGGTCGGCAGCCGGTCACCAACGCCGGGCGGGCGCGCACTGGCCGCACGCTTTGCCGGCTGCTTCGTCGAAGCCGGGCTGGCCGTGACCAGCGGCCTGGCCGCCGGCATCGATGCGGCGGCCCACCTGGCGACGCTGGATGCCGGCGGCTGCACGGTGGCGGTGATCGGTACCGGCCCCGACCGGGCCTATCCAGACAGTCATGCCCGGCTGCAGGCGCGCGTCGCCGCCGAAGGCGCCGTGCTCAGCGAATACCTGCCGGGCACGCCGGCACGCCCCGGCCACTTCCCGGCGCGCAATCGACTGGTGGCCGGGCTATCGCTGGCCACCGTGGTGGTCGAGGCCGCACAGCGCTCGGGGGCGCTGATCACCGCACGCCTGGCCGCCGAGGCCGGGCGCGAGGTCTGTGCGCTGCCCGGCTCGGTGCTCAACCCGCGCGCGGCAGGCTGCCACCGGCTGATCCGTGAAGGTGCCGCGCTGGTTGAACGCCCGGAGGAGGTGCTGGAGCTGCTTGCCCCTGCTCTTCGCCTGCAGTTGCCGGGCTTGCAATCGCGCCTGGCCACCCCCACTGAACAGGCACCGCCAGCGCTCCTGCCGGCGCGCTGGGCCGACGACCCTGACTACCAGAGCTTGTGGCGGGCCCTGGACCACAACCCAAGCGGTATGGATTCACTGATCACGCGCTGTGGATTGACGGCGTCACAGGTGTCCTCCATGCTGCTGGCCATGGAACTGGCGGGAATCGTGGTGTGCGTACACGGCCGCTACTGTCGAACTCCCTAGTTTCTTCACCTCCACAGCGTCGCGCGACGCAGGCCGAGGGGCAATGAAAGAGAGCATCCTGGACGTACTGCTGTACCTGTTTGAACACTATTTCAGCGAAGATGCGGACCTGATCCGTGACCGCGACTCGCTACAGAACGGCCTGATCCAGGCCGGTTTCAGTCCCACCGAGATCAACAAGGCATTCGACTGGCTCGATGCCCTGGCCGCACAGCGGCCGAGCGTGGCCCAGGCGCGGGTCGATGGCCCCGTGCGCGTCTATCACGGCCCCGAGCTGGACAAGCTGGACGTCGAATGCCGCGGTTTCCTGCTGTACCTGGAGCAGCACGGCATCCTAGACGCCGACCAGCGTGAACTGGTGCTGGACCGGGCGATGGCCCTGGATCAGGACGAGCTGGACCTGGACGACCTTAAATGGGTCGTGCTGATGGTGCTGTTCAACCAGCCCGGCTCCGAAGCGGCCTATGCCTGGATGGAGACGCAGATGTTCATGGACGAGCCAGAACCCCTGCACTGACCTTACACTTGGGGACATAGCGCATTCAGGAGCGTCCCCGTGAGCGAGTGGTTCCATGCAGAAGGCAACCGGCAGCAAGGCCCGCTGCCGGCGGAACAGTTGGTCGAGTTGTTCCGCAACAACCAGATCTCCCTGGACACCCTGGTCTGGCGCGACGGCCTGCCGCAATGGCAGCCGTTGCGTACAGTCGTGGATGAGCTCGGCCTGATCGTACCGGCACTGGACGTTGCCGTACCGACCATCGAAGCCGAACACGAGCCGGAACCCGAACCGGTGGCACCGCCTGCGCCGCAGCCGCCGGTGCTGCCGCCGTCCACCCCCTATGCCTCCACGGCATCGGCCGGCGTGTTGCCGCCGCCGAAGAAGAAGCTTTCCGGTTGCGCCCTGACCGCGATCATCGGTGGCGGGCTGTTGCTGGTACTGGTGCCGGTCATGGCCATCCTGGCGGCCATCGCCTTGCCTGCGTACAACGACTACACACTGCGCGCCAAGGTCGCCACCGCGGTCAACGCGCTGCAGCCGCTGAAGACCCAGGTGCAGCATTTCGCCGATGACGAGGGCCGCTGCCCCGGCGCCAACGATGCCGGCTTCCCGGCCCCCGGCGACTTCGCCCAGGGCGGTCTGTCGGCGGTGAACATCGGCCGCTTCAACAACGGCCACTGCGGCATCGAGGCCACGCTGGCCGTGCCCGGCAAGCCTCTTGATGGCGACCTGCTGTGGCTGGAATACGATCGCGACAGCGGCCGCTGGGAATGCAGCGGCGAAAGCGACGACAAGTACCTGCCGCTGTCGTGCCGCGGCTGAGCCGCAGGCACGACGGAACCTCCAAGGACGACCCAACAGGGAACATGCAATGACCGAGTGGTATTACGCCGAAGGACAGCAACGCCAGGGCCCGCTGCCGGTCCAGGAGATCCGCCAGCGCTTCCAGCGCGGGCAACTGAACCTTGACACCCTGGTCTGGCGCGAGGGCATGGCGCAGTGGGCCGCGCTGCGCCAGGTGGTCGACGAGCTCGGTCTGCAGACCCTGGCCGATGCCAGCACGTCGACCGCCAGCGGCGGCTTCGACCTGCGTGGCGACTACGCCGCGATCGACAATGGCACCGCACCACTGCCCGGTACCGGCGCGCTCAGCAGCTCGCCCTACAGCGCCCCGGCCGCGGCCGGTGCCGGCGGCCATGCGCAGCCGGTGATGGGCGGCGAAGTGGTCTACGCCGGCTTCTGGAAGCGTGTGGCGGCCTACATGATCGACTACTTCGTGCTGGCCATTCCGGGCGGCATCATCGGCGCCATCCTGGGCGTGGTGCTCGGCGCCAGCATGGGCGCGGTGGGCAGTGGCGAGACCTCCATCGAAATTGTTGCGCAGCTGGTCAGCGCGCTGATCAACCTGGCGATCGGCGTGGCGTACTACACCTGGTTCCATGCCTCGCAGGGCGGCGCCACGCTGGGCAAGATGGCGGTCGGCATCAAGGTCGTGCGCAGCAACGGTGACCGCCTGACCAAGGGCCGCGCCTTCGGTCGCTACTGGGCCATGCTGCTGAGCAGCTTCACCCTCGGCATCGGCTTCCTGATGGCCGCGTTCACCGAGCGCAAGCAGGGTCTGCACGACATGATCTGCGACACCCTGGTGGTCGACCGCTGGGCCTACACCGACCAGCCGCACCTGCAGCGCCGCGAGCTGGGCACGGTCACCATCGTGATCCTGGTACTGACCGGCCTGTTGTCGCTGGCAGGCCTGGTGCTGCTGGTGGCCGCAGTCGGCTTCATCGCCAAGATGGCCTCCTGAACCTCCATCCTCACGCCTGGCTGCTTGACACGAACTGGCCGGGCGTGATTCCTCTAATAAGGTGAAACCTGAACGCCCGGCACACTACCGGGCGTTCAGTTTATGGATTTGCCCGTGGCCGCTTCACTAATGCGGCCGTTTGCTCCACCCTAGCGGCCCTTCCCCCGCGGCTCACCCACAGACACTGCTGCCATGCCCAAGCACCTGCTCATCGTCGAATCGCCGGCCAAGGCCAAGACGATCAACAAATACCTCGGCAAGGACTACACCGTCCTGGCCTCGTATGGGCATGTGCGTGACCTGATTCCGAAGGAAGGCGCGGTCGACCCGGACAACGGGTTCGCCATGCACTACGACGTGATCGAAAAGAATGAAAAGCACGTCGATGCGATCGCCAAGGCCGCCAAGGGCGCCGACGACATCCTGCTGGCAACCGACCCGGATCGCGAGGGTGAAGCGATCAGCTGGCACATCGCCGAGATCCTGAAGGAACGTGGGCTGGTCAAGGACAAGCCCATGCAGCGCGTGGTCTTCACCGAGATCACCCCGCGCGCGATCAAGGAAGCCATCAGCCAGCCACGCGAGATCGCCAGCGATCTGGTCGACGCCCAGCAGGCACGCCGCGCGCTGGACTACCTGGTCGGCTTCAACCTGTCGCCGGTGCTGTGGCGCAAGGTCCAGCGCGGTCTGTCCGCCGGCCGCGTGCAGAGCCCGGCGCTGCGCATGATCGTCGAGCGCGAGGAAGAGATTGAAGCCTTCATCGCCCGCGAGTACTGGTCGATCGCCGCCGAGTGCGCACACCCCTCGCAGCACTTCAACGCCAAGCTGATCAAGCTGGACGGGCAGAAGTTCGAACAGTTCACCATCACCGACGGCGACACCGCCGAAGCCGCCCGCCTGCGCATCCAGCAGGCCGCGCAGGGTTCGTTGCATGTCACCGACGTGGCCAGCAAGGAGCGCAAGCGTCGCCCGGCGCCGCCGTTCACCACCTCCACCCTGCAGCAGGAAGCCTCGCGCAAGCTCGGCTTCACCACCCGCAAGACCATGCAGGTGGCGCAGAAGCTGTATGAAGGCGTGGCGATCGGTGACGAAGGTACGGTCGGCCTGATCTCGTACATGCGTACCGACTCGGTGAACCTGTCGCAGGATGCGCTGGCCGAGATCCGCGACGTGATCGCCCGTGACTACGGCATCGCCTCGCTGCCGGACCAGCCCAACACCTACCAGACCAAGTCGAAAAACGCCCAGGAAGCACACGAAGCGGTGCGCCCGACCTCGGCCCTGCGCACGCCCGCCCAGGTGGCCCGCTTCCTGACCGACGACGAGCGCCGGTTGTACGAGCTGATCTGGAAGCGTGCGGTGGCCTGCCAGATGATCCCGGCCACGCTCAACACCGTCAGCGTCGATCTGTCCGCCGGCAACGAGCACGTGTTCCGCGCCAGCGGCACCACCGTGGTCGTGTCCGGCTTCCTGGCCGTGTACGAGGAAGGCAAGGACAACAAGAGCGCCGAGGACGAGGATGAAGGCCGCAAGCTGCCTGCGATGAAGCCCGGCGACCGCGTGCCGCTGGAGCGCATCCAGGCCGAACAGCATTTCACCCAGCCACCGCCGCGCTTCACCGAAGCGGCGCTGGTGAAGGCGCTGGAAGAGTACGGCATCGGCCGTCCCTCGACCTACGCCTCGATCATCCAGACCCTGCTGTTCCGCAAGTACGTGGAGATGGAGGGCCGCAGTTTCCGCCCGTCCGATGTCGGCCGTGCAGTGTCCAAGTTCCTGTCCAGCCACTTCACCCGGTACGTGGATTACGACTTCACCGCCAAGCTCGAGGACGAGCTCGATGCCGTCTCGCGTGGCGAGGAAGAATGGATCCCGCTGATGTCGCGCTTCTGGGAACCGTTCAAGGAACTGGTCGAAGACAAGAAGGAATCGGTCGACCGCGCCGAAGCCAGTGGTGCGCGCGAACTGGGCACCGACCCCAAGACCGGCAAGCCGGTCAGCGTGCGCCTGGGCCGTTTCGGACCGTACGCGGCCATCGGCAGCACTGCCGAGGACGCCGAGGAAAAGCCCAAGTTCGCCTCGCTGCGCCCGGGCCAGTCGATGCACACCATCACCCTGGAAGACGCGCTCGAGCTGTTCCTGATGCCGCGCGCGCTGGGTGAGGACAAGGGCGAGCCGGTCAGCGTCGGCATCGGTCGTTTCGGCCCGTTCGCCAAGCGTGGCAGCACCTATGCCTCGCTGAAGAAGGAAGACGACCCGTACACCATCGATCTGGCCCGCGCCGTGTTCCTGATCGAAGAGAAGGAAGAGATCGCGCGCAATCGGATCATCAAGGAATTCGAAGGCAGCGACATCCAGGTGCTGAACGGCCGCTTTGGCCCCTACATCAGCGACGGCAAGATGAACGGCAAGATCCCCAAGGATCGCGAGCCGGCATCGCTGACCCTGGCCGAAGTGCAGCAGTTGATGGAAGAAACCGGCAAGCCGGTACGCAAGGGCTTCGGTGCCAAGAAGGCCGCTGCGAAGAAGGCCCCGGCCAAGAAGGCGGCGGTGAAGAAGGAAGCGGCGCCGAAGAAGGCTGCGGCCAAGAAGGCACCTGCCAAGAAGGCGGTGAAGAAGGCGGCCGCGAAGAAGGCGCCGGCCAAGAAGGCAGTAAAGAAGGCGGCCAAGTAGATCCACGCCATGCGTGGATGATGTGCCGAGGTGTGCGGACCAACGGTCCGCACCCACCCCAACGGCCCGCACCCACCACTGATGCCGGCCAGCGGCCGGCACTACCGGCAGGCTTCGCTCCACCCCTTCTGCACGCAGCAGGGGGATAATGGAGGCCCACGCCGGGCCGGTCGCCGCCATGAAAGAACTCACCCTGGACTCTGCTGTCGCCACGCTCCGCGCCGGCGGTGTGATCGCCTACCCCACCGAAGCGGTCTGGGGCCTGGGCTGCGATCCTTCGCATGAAGCAGCAGTGCATATGGTGCTGCGGCTGAAACAGCGCCCGATCGAGAAAGGCATGATCCTGGTCGCCGCCGAATTGTCGCAGCTGGAAGGCTGGGTACGCCTGCAGGCCCTGCCCGACGCCCGCCAGCGCGCAGTGCTGGCCAGTTGGCCGGGCGCCAACACCTGGATCCTGCCGGCCGGTCCGCGCGCCCAGCGCTGGATCACCGGCGAGCACAGCGGCATTGCGGTGCGCATCAGTGCCCATCCGCTGGTGGCGGCTCTGTGCCGTGCCTGGGGTGGCCCGCTGGTCTCCACCAGCGCCAACCTGGCTGGTGAGCCGCCGGCACGGAGCCGCGCCGAACTGGACCCGCGCCTGCTGCGCCTGCTCGATGGCCTGCTTGATGGCCAGACCGGCGGCCTGGCCCAACCCACCCCGATCCGCGACGCGCTCAGCGGCAACGTGCTGCGCTCCTGAGCGGACGATTGCACTGCCCCGGACAAACACTCACCCTGCTGCCATGAACCCGCTGCGCGCCGCCCTGAGCCTGTGCCTGCTGTTGCCATGGACCGCCCCAGCGGCCGACGATGTCCGCGTGTACCGCTGCGTGGCCAGCAACGGCGCCGTGGCCCTGCAGGACACGCCCTGCAACAGCGGGCGCCAGGAAGTGCGCGACCTGCAGCGCCCGCGTGATCCCGCGCCCCGCGTGGTGCGCAGCAATGCCACGCCAGCGGAACCCAGCGAACCTCCGGTCATCCGCGAACGCGAGGTCCGCCACGTCTACATCCAGCCGCCGCAGCCGCTGTATGAGTGCGTGAGCGACGACGGCCGGCGCTACACCAGCGACAACAACGAAGGCAATCCGCGCTGGGTGCCGTTGTGGACCAGCGTCTGGTTGCCGCACGGGCACCACGGCCCGGTCCATCCCGGTCCGCGTCCGGCCTTCGGCACGCCGGTAGGAAGCCCGGTCGGTGAAGGTGCTGGCTATCGACCGCCTGCAGTGGGTGTCGGCGTGCAGGTACCGGCCGGCAGTGTGCTGGTCCGCGACAGCTGCCATGCGCTGCCGCCTCAGGAAGTCTGCGCGCGCCTGCGTGATCGCCGCTGGGAGCTGGATCGCCGCTACAACAGTGCGCTGCAGAGCGAACGCACCGCCATCAGCAACGAGCAGCGCGGCATCGACGCCCGCCTGTCGCGGGACTGCGAACGCTGAGCGCGGCACCTGCCGTGGCATGTACGCTGTGCGCATGAAGAATCCGATCTGGCTGGCTCTGGGCCTGTTCGCCGGCAACGCGGTGGCCGACGACGGGGTGATCTACCGCTGCACCTCCAGCAGCAGTGATGTGCCCACCCTGCAACGTACGCCCTGCCCCGCCGGCAGCAAGCAGCAGGTAGTGCGGATTCCAGCAGCAAACAGCGCACCGCCGGCGACACCCCCGCCGGCCGCTGCACCTGCACCCGCGGAGACCTCGTTGGCCATCCCCGCCCCATCGCCACCGCCCAGCGCTCGCCGCCCCGGTGAAGGCCGTACGATTATGGAAGCGGGCATGGTCCAACGCGAAGGCGGCGACCAGATCCTCGACAGTGCGACGTTGCCGCGCCGGGCCGATGCCGCGCCGGACAGCAATGCTCCGCCAAAGCCGCCGCTGCCACCGATCTTCCAGTGCACCGACAGCCAGGGCGGTGGTTACCTGCACGAATACGAACCAGCCCCCGGGCGCTGCGAATTGATGACCGTACAGGGCCTGGGCGGCGCCACGCCGGTCAATGCCGCCGGCTGCGAGGTGGTGCGCGACCGCTGCGAAGAACTGCCGGAAGCACAGCGCTGCAGCAGCTGGCAGCAGCGCTTCCGCGATGCGCGCGGGCGCGAGCGCTTCGCCGCGCCGGAAAACCACGGGAATGCGCAGGGTGAACGCGAGCGGTTGCAGGGTCTGCTGGCGGCCAGCAATTGCCCGGTGCCGGGATGAACGCATCCACGCATGGCGTGGATCTACTCGACCTCGGCCGGGCATGGCCCTGCGCAGTCCTGGTAGCGCCGGGCCATGCCCGGCGAAAAGCGGCTCTCAGAACCCGTAGCGCAGGAAGCCACCATCCACCGCGATGCATTCGCCGGTGACATAGCTGGCTGCCGGCAGGCACAGGAAACCCACCGCCGCTGCCACTTCTTCGGGCTCGCCGATGCGACGCATCGGTGTGCGATTGATCACTTCCTCGTAGTAGTCCGGGTCCGACAGCGGACCGGACGTGCGACGGGTGCGGATGTACCACGGCGCCACCGCATTGACCCGGATACCGTCCTCGGCCCATTCGACGGCCAGGTTGCGGGTCATCTGATGCATCGCCGCCTTGCTCATGCCGTAGACCACGCCACTGCGCACGTGGGTCAGGCCGGACACGCTGCCCACATTGACGATGGACGACGACGCGTGCCGGGCCAGCAGCGGATGCGCATAGCGCGACAGCTCGAACGCCGAGAACAGGTTGGTCTCGAAGATCCCGCGCCATTCGTCCTCGGAATACTCTGTGGCTGCCTTGGTGATGTTGCCACCGGCATTGTTGACCAGGATGTGCAGGCCATCGCTGTGGTCTTCCACCCAGTCCAGGATCTGCCGGCGATCCTCATCATCGGAGACATCGGCGGCCAGCGCGTGCACCTGCATCTGCGGATACACGTCCAGCAGTTCGTCGCGCGCCGTCTCCAGCATGTCGATATCGCGCCCGACGATCATCAGGTCAGCGCCAAAGCCGGCCAGTTCATGCGCGATGGCCAGGCCGATGCCGGCGCTGGCGCCGGTAATCAGGGCGGTCTGGCCGTCCAGGCGCCACCGTTGCTGGGTCATGTGTTCTCCCGGGCTGCGCCCGTCGTGTTCCGATGCGGCAAGGATACGCGCTCACGGCAGGCCCCTGCCCGGGATGCGACACTGCGCGCACGTCCATCACGGAGTGCCGCCATGCGCATCCTGATCCTGTCCACGTCCCTGCTGGCCACCGTGCTGCTGTCCGCCTGCCAGCGTCCGCCGGCACCGAACCCGGAAAAGCCACCGGTGCCGCAGGCCATGGCCCGAGCCATGCATGAGCCGCTGGACCGCGCCAAGAGCACGCAGAAGACCGTGGAAGATGCCGCCGCACACGAGCGCAAGGCCGAGGCCGACGCGACGCAGTAGCCCCGCAACGGTAGCGCCGCGCCATGCGCGGCGAGCACGTAGCGCGGCCGGCAGAATCCTCCGGGCATGGCCCGGCGCTACCAGACAAAAAAACGCCCGGCCGAAGCCGGGCGTTTCCAGTAGATCCACGCCATGCGTGGATGGGCGTTCCGCTCAGAACCCGCAGAAGCAGTACGCCAGTGCCTTCACCGGTGCACCATTGCCCTTCTCCCGGGCCGCGTTCTCGACGAAGCGCAGCTGCGTATCCACTTCCGGCATCGTGCGTGCCAGCACCATCCGCGCCATGCCCGAATCGGACAGCATCCAGGCACCAGCACGGCTGCCGGCGAAACCGCTGACGAACTGCGCGAACGGCGTGGCCGGCTTCTCGATGTAACGCACGCGGTAGGCGTCGGCCTTGCCGAGCTTGGCGCGGCTGGCAGCATCGGCCACGGCGTCCTTCAGGCCACCGAAGGCATCGACCAGGCCACGTTCCTTGGCCTGCGCACCACTCCACACGCGGCCACGGGCCACCTCGTCCACGGCCTCTACCGGCTTCTTGCGGGCATCAGCCACGCGACCGGTGAAATCGGCGTAGCCCTTGTTGATCACCGATTGGATGACCTGGCCCACGGCCGGGTCCATCGGGCGGGTGACGTCGAAGGCACCAGCGAAGCGGGTGGTACCGACACCGTCGGTGTGCACGCCGATCTTGTCCAGCGCGCGGCTGAAGTTCGGGATCATGCCGAAGATGCCGATCGAACCGGTGATGGTCGACGGATCGGCATAGATGCGGTCGGCATTCATGCTGATCCAGTAGCCACCGGAGGCGGCCAGGTCGCCCATCGACACCACCACCGGCTTGCCGGCAGCCTGCAGGGCCACCACTTCGCGACGGATCTGCTCGGAAGCGAACACTTCACCGCCCGGCGAATTCACCCGCAGCACCACCGACTTGACGTTGTCGTCGTCGCGCGCGGCGCGCAGCAGCGCCGAGGTCGATTCGCCACCAATGCGTCCGGCCGGCAGGTCGCCAGCGCTGATCTCGCCGGCAGCCACCACCACCGCCACCTGCGGACGCGAGTCCACCGGGTTGCGACGAGCATCGAGCAGGGACAGGTAGCGGCCGAAGTCGACGTTGCGGAAACCGCCATCGGCATCTTCGTCGGCCACGCCGCGCTCGATCATCAGATCCTCGAATTCCTCGCGGGTCTTCAGCGCGGTCACCAGCTTCTGCTGCAGGGCGAACTTGGCCAGGTCACCACCGGCGGCGGCGATGCCTTCCGGCAGCGTATCGATGCCGGCAGCCAACTGTGCCGGATCCAGACGGCGGGCCTTGGCGATGTCGCCCAGGTAGCGCTGCCACACGTCATTCATCCAGAACAGGTCGGCTTCCTTGGAGGCCGGCGAAGCGGCGTCGAGCACGTACGGCTCGGCGGCGGACTTGTACTCGCCCACCTTGAACAGGTGCACGTCCACGCCCAGCTTGTCCTGCAGGCCGGTACGGAAGTACTGGCGGTAGCGGCCCAGGCCTTCAAGCACCACCGACCCCATCGGGTCCAGGTAGACCTCGTCGGCCTGCGCGGCCAGCAGGTACTGCGACTGGCCCATGCTCTCGCTGTAGGCCACCAGCTGCTTGCCGGAGGCACGCAGATCCTGCAGCGCTGCGGCCACTTCACGCAGCGAGGCGAAGCCGGACGGCTGCAGCTTGTCCAGCTCCAGCACCACGCGCTCGATTTTCTTGTCTTCCTTGGCCGACTCGATCACCCGCAGCAGGTCACGCAGCTGGATCTCTTCGGCACCGTTGTCGCCCACCGCCTTGGCCAGCGCACGGCTGACCGGATCGGCGCTGAACTGTTCGACCAGACGGCCTTCCGGCGCGATCACCAGAGTGGTGCGGTCCTGCAGCGACTTGCTGGCACCGGCGCCCATGCCGGCGGCGATGACGAACATCACCAGCAGCAGGAACAGCAGGCCGAAGAACACCAGGTTGAGGATCAACCGGCGGGTGAAGTTCATGACGTCCCACAGCCCGATGAAGAAGCTGGCGACGGGATTGCGACGCGCCGGGGGCAGCGGGGGCACGGGTTGATTCATGGAACGCTCCGGATGGCTTCTTGCCGTGGTACCAGCATAGCCGGTGCCGCGTGATGCGGCATCGGACACAAGTCAGGGGATCGCCCGCCACGGGTCGGCGTGGCGGGCGGGAAGGTCAGGACAACATCGACTGGCCGATGCGCAGGCTGCTGCGGCGCAGGCGCCAGCCCATCAGGATGGCCGCGGCGGTCAGGCCGACGATCAGGCCGATCCACATGCCCTGCGGACCCATGCCCAACCCCAGGCCGAGCCCGGCGCCGAGCGGCATGCCCAGGCCCCAGTACGCGAACATGGCGATGAACATCGGCACGCGGGTGTCCTTCAGGCCACGCAGCGCGCCGGCCGACAGCACCTGGATGCCGTCCGGGAACTGGAAGGTGGCTGCGTACAGCAGCAGGGTCGAGGCCAGCCCGGCCACTGCCAGATCGTTGGTGTAGACGCCGACGATGGCGTCATGGCCGAACAGCAGCACCGCCGCCGACAGCGTCTGCGTGCCCATGATGATCGCGTAGCCCGCCCACGCCGCGCGCCGCACGCCGAAACCATCACCACGGCCGACCGCATGGCCGACGCGCACGGTGGTGGCCTCGGCCACCCCCATCGGGATCATGAAGCATAGCTGCGCGACGTTGATCGCGATCTGGTGTGCAGCCGCCTCGTTGGCGCCGAGGCGGCCGATCAGCAGCGCGGTGACGATGAACAAGCCGCCTTCCATCAGCACGGTGATGCCGATCGGCAGGCCGGTGCGCAGCAGCTCCCAGATGGCTTTCCAGCGCGGCCCTTCGAAGTGCGAGAACAGCTGCAGATGGGCAAATCGCTTGGTGAACCACAGATAGGTGCCGAAGGCGATCGCCTGCAGCCACATCATCACCGCCGAGGCGATGCCGAGCCCTTCGGCGCCCATCTCCGGAAAACCGAGCTTGCCATTGGCCAGCACATAACCCATCGGTGCCAGTATCAGCAGGCCACCGAAGCCCAGCAGCATGGTCGGCAACGTCCAGTGCATGCCCTCGCTGAGGTAGCGCATGCAGAAGTACAGGGTCAGCGCCGGGCCGCCCCAGCGCACCGCATGCAGGAACGCGGTCGCACCCGGCACGATGTCCGGCGCGATGCCGAATGCGGGCAGCAGCGGGGGCACCACGGTGAGGAAGGTGAACATGATCAGGCCCAGGCCCAGCGCCAACCACAGCGCCTGGCGGAACAGCGGGCCGATCTCGCGCTCGCGTCCGGCGCCATGCAGCTGCGACACCGAGGCGGTCAGCGAGATCAGGGTACCGATCGGGATCAGCATCGGCAGCCACAACAGGGCGGTACCGATGGTCACCGCCGCCAGCGTCGCGGTGGCGTGGTGGCCGGCAATCACGTTGTCGACGAAGGAGATCAGACCGGTGGACACATGCCCGAGCACAAGCGGCAGGGCGAGCAGACCGGTGGCGCCGACTTCCTTGCGGAAACGCGGCGTGGAGGTTGCAGTAGACATAAGGTGCTTGACGCGAACTACGGTTGCGCGCGAAGGGCACAGGCACCGGGTTGCGGGCGCCCATCTTACGCGCGCGGCGTGTTCATTCCCATGACATGGCGTGAATGCTGGGTTTCAACAGCCCCCACCGCCTGAAAAGGGGACGGAGGGGATTACGTCGCATCTGGCACTTGCGGGCTGGAAACGACTTAATTCCCTCCGTCCCTTTTTTATTGGCCGGCCTGGCGTTTGAGCCAGGCGTCGCGCTCGGCGGCGGGCACACCGAGGAAAGCAGCGCGTACGGCGTCGCGTTCCTGCGGTGGCGTGCGCTGTGCGACCAGGGTCAGCTGGGCCAGCTGGGCCGGGCTGAGCTGGCGCAGCACCGCCAGCGCGGCCTCACGCTGCTCCGCCGGCACGAACCCGAACAAGCCGTGCAGCTTGGGGAATTCCAGGCCCAGCTGCGGGCCCAGCCGCCAACCGTCGCGGAACGCCTGGTCCTGCTCGCGGAACTGCAGGCGCAGGCGCTGCTGCTGGTCCGCTGGCATCGCATTGAAACGCGCAGCGGCCTGGCGGATGCGTTCGCGTTCTCCTTCCGGCAACGCGCGCCAGGCGGCGTAGTCGGCGCGACGCTGGCGCTGCTGCTGCGCATCCAGCTGGGCGAACGCCGACGGCAAGGCGGTCGATGCTGGCGTCGCCATCGGCGTGGCCGGCGAAGGCGGCGGCAACGGCACGTTCATCGATTGCGGCGCAGCGGCCAACGACAGCGGCAGGGCCAGCAGCACGCCGGCGAAGACAGTCTTATTCATCGGCAGCAGCGGTTTCCAGCGTGGCGCTGGCCGGCTCAGGCCGGCTCGGCTTGGATTGCGATTCGTCCACTGGCAGCGGGCCGCCGGCGGCAGTCCACGCGTACAGGTCTGCGTCGGCCACCAGCGGGTAGTCGCGATCAGCCAACATCGTGGCGTCGTCATTGGCCTGAGTGGGGTTCGCATCCGGCGTGGCGTCGACCCGGCTGGGCGGCAGCGCTTCCACCGTGACAGGGCCGGCCTCGCCGACCACGCCCTCCGGTAGCGGTGCATCACTTCCGAACGAACGTCCCTGCCAGTGGCGCCAGCCCAGTGCTGCGACCAGCAGAACGGCCACGGTGGCCAGCAGGATCAGCGGACCGCGCCAGCGCGGTTTGGCGTTCGGCCGCCGGCGCTTGCTGGTCGCGGCGGCCCGTTCATCACGTGGTGGTGCACGCCAGCTGGAGGCTGGCGCTTCGTTGTTGGCAATCGGCGCGGCCGGCTGCTGCAGCTGCTGCAGGCGCTTGGCCGGCAGATCGCGGATACGCGCCTGCACCTGTTCGGCCAGCTGCCGCCAGGCCGAGGCGTCGGGCTGGCCGAGGGCGTCACGCGGGCAGGCGTCGGCAAGCAGGTGCTGGTAACCCGTTTCGTCCTGGTCGAGCACGCGCATCGCAATACCCTCATCCAGGCTGCCGCCCACCCGCAGCAGCAGGGCCAGGCGCGGCAACGGCGGCATCTCGCCCAGCGCGGCCAGCGCTGCGGGCCACTGGCCGCCCAGCGGCTCGCGCAATGCCTGGCGCTGCCCCAGCAGGGTCCAGAAGCGGGTCGGCCACTGCGCCATCGGCAGGTCGCTGGCGACGGCGGCAAACGCGCGCATCACGGCCACCAGCGTCTGCTCGGCACGGGCGGCGTCGCCACACTGCAGCTCAGCCACCACCAGGGCACGGCGCTCGACACCACGCAGGAACGCCGACAGTGCGCCGGCCGCGGTCGAGGAAACAGGGGCGGGCACAGCCGTCATCGATCACTCCAAAGGTCTGCCGGCATGATAGCGGCAGGCCAGCGATGCCCGGCAGGACTTGCGCCAACGGGCACTTCGTGCTGCAGGTTGTGCACAGCACCACGCCCCCCTAGCGAAAATCTGTGGCATCCAGCTGAATTCACTCTGTTTCAGCATTGTTTCACACTTAAGATATTGATTTTAATGGACTTTAAAGTGTGGCGATTTTTTGACCAACCCGAGGGTGAGGCCGTCGCCATCGGCCTCCCCCGCGCCCGCCGACGGGTAACGCACAGCGTTATCCACAGAACATGTGGATAAGACTGAATCTCCAATGGACACCGATATTTAGGTGACATTTATGATTCAACGGACGCCCCCGGGGCGCTCCACTCGCGGCCATTCGCGCGCGCATGGCCCGTTACACTGGCCCGATGCTTGCCCCCATTCCGACCCTGCAGGTCGCCCTGCCCGTCCCCCTGCCCCGCCTGTTCGACTACCTGTCGCCGGAAGGCGAGGCGCCGGCCGTCGCGATCGGCTGCCGTGTGAAGGTGCCCTTCGGCAACCGTGAACTGGTGGGCGTGGTGACCGGCCACGGCCAGAGCGACGACGGCCAGGGCCTGCGCCAAGCGCTGGCCTGGTGCGACCCGCAGCCGCTGCTGCAGGGCGAGCTGTGGAACAGCCTGCAGTGGCTGGCGCGCTATACCCACGCGCCGCTGGGCGAGGTGCTGAGTGCCGCGCTGCCCGGACCGCTGCGCCACGGCGAGGCGCTGCCCGAGACCCACCACTGGGGCTGGCAGCTGACTGCCGAGGGCCGAGCCCAGCGTGAAAAACTGCGTGCGGGCAGCCGTCCCCGGCAACTGGCCGAGCTGCTGGCCGAAGCCGTGGTCGACGAGGACGTGCTCGGCGAACGCATGGACGATTGGCGCGCTGCCGCGCGCAGCCTGGCCAAGCGCGAGCTGGCCGAGCGCGTGGCGCTGAGCGTGGCGCCGCAGCATGCGCAGCCGCTGCCCGGCCCGACCCTCAACCCCGACCAGGCCGAGGCCGTGGCGGCGATCACCGCCGCCGGGAGCTTCCAGCCATTCCTGCTGGATGGCGTGACCGGCAGCGGCAAGACCGAGGTCTACCTGCAGGCGATCATCCATTGCCTGGCACAGGGCCGGCAGGCGCTGGTGCTGGTACCGGAAATCGGCCTGACTCCGCAGACGCTGGCCCGCTTCCGCGGCCGTCTCGGCATCGCCGTGCATGCACTGCATTCGGGCCTGAACGACAACGAGCGCGCCCGCGTCTGGGCAGCGGCTTCGCGCGGCGAGGCGCGGGTGATCGTCGGCACGCGTTCGGCGGTGTTCACGCCGCTGCCGCAGGCTGGCCTGCTGATCGTCGACGAGGAACACGACGGCAGCTACAAGCAGCAGGATGGCATCCGCTACCACGCGCGCGATTTCGCCCTGGTGCGAGCCAAAGCGCTGGGCATTCCAGTGCTGCTGGGCAGCGCCACGCCTTCGCTGGAGACGCTGCACAATGCCTATGCAGGACGCTATACGCACCTTCGGCTGAAACAGCGCGCGGGCGATGCACGGCCGCCGCGCGTGCGCATCCTCGATGTGCGCAAGCGTCCGCTGCACGACGGCCTGTCGGCCGACGTGCTGGCCGGCATCGGTGAACACCTGCAGCGTGGCCAGCAGGTGCTGGTGTTCAAGAACCGTCGTGGCTACGCGCCCGTGCTGCTGTGCCACGACTGCGGCTGGACCGCGCCGTGCCAGCGCTGCGATGCACCGATGACGGTGCATGGCGGTGGCCGTCGTCTGCAGTGCCATCACTGCGGTGCGCGGCAGCCGGCACCGCTGGCGTGCCCGGCCTGCGGCAGCCTGGCACTGCAGCCACAGGGCATCGGCACCGAACGCCTGGAAGAACACCTCAGCGCCGCCTTCGCCGACTTCCCGGTGGTACGCATCGACCGCGGCACCACCTCACGCCGGGATGCGCTGGAGCAGCAGCTGGCGAAACTGGGCGACCAGCCCGGCATCCTGGTCGGCACGCAGATCCTGGCCAAGGGCCACGACCTGCCCAAGTTGACGCTGGTGGTGGTGGTCGGCATTGATGAAGGCCTGTTCTCGGCCGACTTCCGCGCAAGCGAGAAGCTGGCGCAGCAGCTGATCCAGGTCGCCGGCCGCGCCGGGCGTGCGCGTGATCCGGGTGAAGTCTGGCTGCAGACCCATCACCCCGGGCACCCATTATTGGAAACGCTGGTCAATGGCGGTTACCACCCATTCGCGCAGGCCGAACTGAACCAGCGTCAGGCCGCAGGATTTCCACCCTTCGCGCACCTGGCGCTGATGCGCGCCGAAGCACAGCAGGTCGAGCATGCCAACGCGTTCCTGCTGGCGGCACGGCAGCTGCTGGGCGAACAGAACGTGGTGGAAGCCTATGGACCGATGCCGGCGCCGATGCCACGCCGTGCCGGCTACCAACGCACGCAGCTGTTGCTGTCAGCGATGCAGCGACCGCCGCTGCATGGCGTGCTGGCGCAGCTGGTGCCGCAGCTGTATGCGCTGCCGGAGGCACGCAAGGTGCGCTGGTCGCTGGATGTGGATCCGACGGATCTGTATTGAGGGCTGGCGCCGCATCCGCCGGGCATGGCCCGGCGCTACCGTTTACGGTTGCATCAACACATACGACCGCGCGCGATTCCCGCCTACGTCAGCGGCGACATCACGCCGCGCTGGTAGGCCGGGCGCTCGCGCAGGCGCGCATACCACTCGGCCAGGTGCGGCAGGTCCGGGCGCTGGATCGGCAGTTCGAACCAGGCGTAGATCTGCGAGCCCAGCGGAATATCGCCCATCGCGAACGTGTCACCCGACAACCACGGCTGCGTGGCCAGCGTGGCGTCGGCCATCGCCAGGTAATCACCGGCGCGCACGATGGCGGCGTTGATCCGCGCTTCGTCGCGGTCGGCCGGCGCGGTGCGCATGATGCCCCAGACCAGGTCGCTGTACAGCGGCGCCATCCGCGAGGTGCTCCAGTCCATCCACTTCTCGGCCTGCGCGCGTTGCATCGGATCTTCAGCGAACAGCGTGCCCAGCGCGTAGCGCGCGCTCAGGTAACGCACGATCGCATTCGACTCCCACAGCGGCAGGCCATGGTCTTCGATCACCGGCACCAGGCTGTTCGGATTCATCGCCTGGTATTCCGGCGTCTGCGTGCCACCGTGGCTGCCACCGACCTCGATGGACTCATACGGCAGCCCGATCTCCTCGGCGCACCACAGCACCTTGCGGACGTTGCTGGAATTGCGGCGGCCCCAGATCTTCAACATTCGGGTTTTCCCTGCTGGTAGTACGAGCGGCAACGATACGCCTGATCGGCCGGGGTGTGTGCGTGCGCAATGGCTGCATTGGGCATGCCCGGCGGCGCTGCGTCGCCGCGCGTTACCGGTTCTTCTTCGGCAGCGCGCGCACGTAGGACGACTTGCCATCCTTCTTCAGCTCGAACAGGCCAATGGCCGCCAACAGGTCGCTCAGCTTCCCGTAGCCATAGTTACGTGGATCGAACGACGCCTGGTTGCCGATCTGGCTGCCGACCGGGCCCAGGTGCGACCAGCCATCCTCGCCCTCGGCCGAAGACACCGCGCGGCGCAGCATCTTCACCAGCCGCGTGTCGCTGCGCATCTCCGCGCCGCTCTTGCGCGGGCGGGCATCGTCGTTGGCGACCGGTTCGTTCGATGCCAGCTCGCTCGATGCCTGTTCGGCATCCGGCACGCTGGCATGGGTCTGGCCCAGCGCTTCCAGGTAGGTGAACTTCGAGCACGCGTTGACGAACGGCTCGGGCGTCTTCTTTTCGCCGAAGCCATACACCTTCACGCCGTCGGTCAGCAGGCGCATCACCATCGGAGTGAAGTCGGCATCACTGGAGACGATGGCGAAGCCATCGAGGTTGCGTGCGTACAGCAGGTCCATGGCGTCGATCACCATCGCCATGTCCGAGGCATTCTTGCCCTTGCTGTAGGCGAACTGCTGGATCGGGCGGATCGCATACTCGTGCAGCACCGCTTCCCAGCCCTTCAGCCGAGGGCTCTTCCAGTTGCCGTAGGCGCGGCGCACGTTGGCCACGCCGTAGCGGGCGACTTCAGCCAGGACCTCGTCGATCTTCGAGGCCGGCGCATTATCGGCGTCGATCAACAGGGCGATGCGCTTTTCCGGTTCGCTCATGGACTCCTCGCGGGCGGTTGCCTGAACCCGAGTATCGCCGATCCACGCGGGCGCTGACGTGACAGGGGGCCGGCGTGCGAAGATGCCAGGCGCTTCCCCCAATGCCCCCACTGGAGTGAGTCGATGAGTCGCGAGCGCGTTCCCCACCTGGTCGTTGTCGGCGGTGGTTTTGCCGGCCTCTGGGCCACCCGTGCCCTGGCCCGCGAGCGCATACGCATCACCCTGGTCGACCGCCGCAATCACCATCTGTTCCAGCCGCTGCTGTACCAGGTGGCTACCGCCGGCTTGTCCGCGCCCGATATCGCCGCACCGCTGCGCCACATCCTCGGCCATCAGCGCAACGTGGAAGTGCGGCTGGGCGAAGTGGTGTCCATCGACAAGCATGCCCGGCAGATCCGCATGGCCGACGGCAGTACGCTGGACTACGACAGCCTGCTGCTGGCCACGGGTGCCACCCACGCTTACTTCGGCAACGATCAGTGGGCCGATGATGCCCCCGGCCTGAAGACCCTGGACGACGCCATCGCGCTGCGCCGCAAGCTGCTGCTGGCCTTCGAACGCGCCGAGGCCGAACCGGACCCGGCGAAGAAGGCGGCGTGGCTGAGTTTCGCCGTGGTCGGCGGTGGTCCGACCGGTGTTGAGCTGGCAGGCACGCTGGCCGAGATCGCGCGTCACACGCTGCGCAACGAGTTCCGCCACATCGACCCGGCCAGCGCCAAGGTGCGGCTGGTCGAGGCGGGCCCGCGGGTGCTGTCGTCCTTCCCGGAAGTGCTTTCGCTGAAGGCGCGCCGGCAGCTGGAAAAGCTGGGCGTGGAAGTACTGACCGGCACACCGGTGAGCGACATCGACAGCCAGGGTTTCAAGCTCGGCGATCAGTTCGTGCCGGCGCGCACCGTGGTGTGGGCCGCTGGCGTGGCCGCCTCACCGCTGGCGCGTACGCTGGACGTGCCATTGGATCGCGCCGGCCGCGTCCAGGTGCAGCCGGACCTGACCCTGCCCGGTCATCCGGAGCTGTTCGTGGCCGGCGATCTGGCCGCGCTGAACCAGGCCAACGGCAAGCCAGTGCCTGGCGTGGCACCTGCCGCCAAGCAGATGGGCAAGTACGTGGCCGAAGTGATCCGCGCGCGCCTGCACGGCAAGGCCGAACCCGGTCCGTTCAAGTACGCCGACTTCGGCAACCTGGCCACCATCGGCCGCATGGCCGCGATCGTGCACCTGGGCCGCTTGCAGCTGTCCGGCGTGCTGGCCTGGTGGTTCTGGCTGGCCGCGCACGTGTTCTTCCTGATCGGCTTCCGCAACCGCCTCGTGGTGCTGTTGAACTGGGCCGTGGCGTACTGGAGCTACCAGCGCAGCGCGCGCATCATCTTCGGCGATGACCAGGACGACCGGCGGCCGAAGCGGTAGCGCCGCACGCAACGGGGTCGGATCCCTTTCCGCAGGAAAGGGCTCTGACCCCGTCAACACCCTCCACGCATGGCGTGGATCTACCGGTTCACCGGGCCACCGGGCCACCGGGCACCCGCCGTTTCGACCATGTCCGGCAGAAGTCCTCCTTCCTCGCGGTATCGGCAATCTGCGCGGTACTCCAATGCCGAGTGATCCAGATCGTCAGTGCGGTACTGCTGAGATGCCAGCGCAGCATGCCGCGCTGCGGTTGCCGCCACAGGTGGCGTCGGGCAATCCAGAAGGCCTCCCGCTCCACTTCAGGAACTTTCTTCTTCATTCCGTCCTTGTCGAAGAACTGGGCGGTGAAGTGCCAGGGATTCATCGGCTGGTATCCCGCCCGTGGTTCACCGCTGCATGCGGCCACACCACTGGGCGTGCGGTCGGCCGGCTTCGGTCGACCGTCCACCAATGCCAGCCCGAGCAGATACAGCAGGCCAGGCAGCAGCGCGATACCGGTGACCAGTACGACGACGGAGATCCATACCTTGCCGGCAGCGCGCATCGCGCTCACTTCGCCTTCGGTTTCGGGTACCACAGCGCGTTGACGATGACCCAGCGTTGGTCGAAGCGGCCCATGTGGAAGTAATCGACGAACCACGGGGTTTCCAACCGCACCGAGGCGGCGTTGCCGGTCACGTCCAGCACCGTGCAGCGGCGGTCCCACTGATCCTTCGGGGTCTTCAGCGCACCCTGCTTGGTCAGCGCCACCAGTTCTTCCTTCGACATGCGGCGCAAGCCCAGGCGCTCGTCAGGTGTGTCGCCGAGGACTGCGCGCTTGGCCAGATCCGGGTGCAGGGAACGGGCGACGCGCTGCGGATCGGCCTCCAGCTGGCCGTCGACATAGTCGTGGCAGGTGGCTTCGATGGCTGCGATCGTGGTGGCGTCGGCAGCGGGGCTTGCCGCTGCGGAAAGCGCGAACGACAGGGCAACGACGGACATCCGGGTCTCCAGCGCTGAGGGCTGGGCGATCATGGCATGAACAAGGCCCATCCACGCATGGCGTGGATCTACAAAGGCGCGGGATCCGGCGCCTGCAGCCAGGCCAGCTTGCGTTCGCGCGGCTGCTGCTTGAGCTGCCATTCGGCGCGCGAGGCGGCGGCGCGGTCCGGGTATTCGCGCACGGCCAGGATGCGCAGCGGCGGCCGGGCCCGGGTATAGCGCGCTCCCTTGCCGGCCTGGTGGGCGGCGAAGCGCGCGTCCACGTCGGTGCTGATGCCGGCGTAGAAGCTGCCATCACGGCATTCCAGCAGGTACAGGAACCACGGGCGGAGGGACGGGGCCATGGCCGGATTATGCCGTGCTGCACTGCAGCGGATATACTGGCGCCCGAATGCAGGAGAGAGGCGCCGCGCTGGTGCCCGCCGAAGGCGCAGGCTCCCATGATCGCTCAGGCCGGTGGGCTGGAATCCCACCAACCATGCATTCGACTCGCCGAGCTGGAGAGAGGTCACCGGGTACGCCCGGGACGATCCGCCGAAGGGGCACGCGGCCTACGCCGCTGAACTCTCAGGCAAAAGGACAGCGGGAGCGGCACCGGTCATCGTCATCCCGTCATTGCACAGGCAGTGGCGGTATGTGCGCATTGTCGGCCCCACCGCGCCCGGAGCCTGTCCCATGCTGTTGTCCATCATCTACCTGATTGCCATTTCCGCCGAAGCCATGACCGGCGCCCTGTCCGCCGGCCGCCGCCGCATGGACCTGTTCGGCGTGGTCATGATCGCTTGCGTCACCGCCCTGGGTGGCGGCTCGCTGCGCGACATCCTGCTCGGCCACTACCCGCTGGGCTGGGTGAAGCATCCCGAGTACCTGGGCTTCACCGTGTGCGCGGCCTTGATCGCCACCTGGGTGGCACGCTGGATGCATCACTTCCGCCGCACCTTCCTGGTACTGGACGGACTGGGCCTGATCGCCTTCACCCTGATCGGCTGCTCGATCGCACGCGAGGCCGGGCATGCCCTGCCCATCGTGCTGATCGCCGGCATGCTGACCGGTGCGTTCGGTGGCGTGCTCCGCGACATCCTCTGCAACGAGGTGCCGCTGATCTTCCAGAAGGAGCTGTACGCGATCATCGCGCTGCTGACCGGCGCGGCCTATCTGTTGCTGCTGCACTGGGGCGTGGCCGATGCCACGGCGATCCTGTGCTGCCTGGGCGGCGGCTTTGCGCTGCGCCTGCTGGCGATCCACTACCGCTGGGAAATGCCGAAATTCGTGTACCACGACGAAGTGCATTGAGGTTCGCGTTCGGTGAGCGTGGGTTTCCATTGTTTGGAACCCATGCTTCGCGCGCTCGTCGAGCATGCCTCGACGCTACATGAATGCAGAATCCACGCATGGCGTGGATCTACCGCATCAAACGCATCATTGCCGTTCGGTATCCACACCACCCCGGCGATGTACCTGGCGCTGTCGCTCTTGCGCAGCGCCAGGCGCATCGCCGGTGCGGACGAGCCGGTCTCCAACTCCGACCGGCCCTGATCGCGGCCGCACCCCCGCAGGCGCTGGCCGCCATCCACACACGTGCCGCCGTCAGGCGGCTTCCATCAAGCGGCTTCGGACACCTTCACTTCGCGACGGGCGCGCACGGCCGCAGCCAGTCGCTCCAGCACCGTCACGGTGGTGTCCCAGTCGATGCAGCCATCGGTGATGCTCTGCCCGTAGACCAGCGGCTGGCCTTCGACCAGTTCCTGGCGCCCACCGACCAGATGGCTTTCAATCATCACACCGACGATGCGCTGTTCACCGTCTTCCAACTGAACGGCGATGTCATCGATCACCTTCGGCTGGTTCTCGGGGTTCTTCAGGCTGTTGGCATGGCTGGCGTCGATCATCAGGCGCGTCGGCAGCTTGGCCTTGGCCAGCGCCTGGCAGGCATCGGCCACACTGCCTGCGTCGTAGTTCGGCTGCTTGCCGCCGCGCAGGATCACGTGGCAATCCGGATTGCCGGTGGTCGACACGATGGCGGTGCCGCCCTGCTTGGTGACCGACAGGAAGTGATGCGGGTTGGACGCCGCGCCGACCGCATCGGCGGCGATCTTCACGTTGCCGTCAGTGCCGTTCTTGAAGCCCACCGGGCACGACAGCCCGGAGGCCAGCTCGCGATGCACCTGGCTTTCGGTGGTGCGCGCACCAATCGCGCCCCACGCCACCAGATCGGCGATGTACTGCGGCGAGATCACATCGAGGAATTCAACGCCGGCCGGCAGGCCAAGCTTGTTGATGTCACGCAGCAGGCCACGCGCGATGCGCAGGCCCTTATCGATCCTGAAGCTGCCATCGAGGTCCGGATCGTTGATCAGGCCCTTCCAGCCCACCGTGGTGCGCGGCTTCTCGAAGTACACGCGCATGACGATTTCCAGTTCGCCGGCCAGCGCATCGCGCAGCGGCTTCAGGCGCTGGGCGTACTCGATGGCGGCCTTCGGGTCATGGATCGAGCACGGGCCGACCACCACGGCCAGGCGGTCGTCGCGGCCATGCAGGATCTGGTGCAGGGCCGCGCGCGAGGCGCTGACGGTGTCGGAGGCTTCATCGTCGCACGGCAGCATCGCCAGCAGCTGGGCGGGCGGTGTCAGCGGTTCGATGGTGCGGATACGCAGGTCGTCGGTGTGCGGGGGCATGGGGGGAGGTCTCCGGAACGTTGGGGGTCCCCAGCGTGGCGGCATGAAAAAAGCCGCCAGGTTCGCTGGCGGCTTTCGGGAATGCGTCTGAAGCTTTCTTCAGGGTGAGCGCAGTCCTTCCTCCGCCAGGGGCTTCGGAAAGTAATACCAATAAAAGCTGGTGTGGGCTGCATTCATGGGATGTATTGATAGCACAGCTTTTGCGCAGTGCAAAATGTTTCATCCGCAACCGGAGTAACGGTTCAGCGCAGCGGTGGCCTAGCGGCTGCCATGTACTTCCAGGTCCAGCAGCAGGCCCTCGTGGATATCGGCCCAGTGCTCCAGCACGCGGTCCAGCTCCCTCCGGGCTTCGTCCAGCTGCTCGGGGTTGAGCAGGGAACGGGCCGTGTAGAGATCGGAGACCAGCCGTCGCAGAGCCGGCTCCGGGATCGCCACCGACGGCCCTTCCACCTGCGGCAGCTGCAGCGCCGGGGTGTCGCCAAGCGGACCGTACAGCGTTACCTGGAGCGTGCTCTGCATGATCGACTTCCGTGCGGATGGACAGGGGCAATGCACTGTTTACCGCGTCTGGGTGACAGGCGCATGTGCCATGCCCGCTGGAGTGATCCGGGGTTGCCGGCCAGCGGCCGGCACTACCGCAGCGAACGCAGTGCGCGCTTGCGGATGTAGGCGTTGGCGCCGCTGTCGTGTTCATGTTGCCAGCGCGCGCACAACTCCTGCAGCCAGAGCGGCCGGGTCTTGCCGGCATCGTTGAGCCAGTTGCCGACCGAGTCCTGCACATAGCGCTCGGGGTCGTCGGCCAGTGCTTCAAGCAGCGGCAATGCATGTTCTGGATGCTGCTTGAACAGCGCGATGTGTGTGGCCCAGACGCCACGTGGGCGCAGTGCTTCGCAGGCAAAGCGTCGCAGTGAAGGTGATGCGTCCTGCGTCCACGGCTGCAGGATCTCAAGTGCCTGCAGCGGTGCGGCCACGACGTCCGTGCGCAGTGCCAGCCACGCCCATTCGCGTACGCCGAAGTGCGGATCATCGGCCAGCGGCCGCATTGCCTGAAGTTTCGCTGCAAGCGTTGCAGTGCGGTCGCTACCGATCAGGTAACAGGCCCAGCCACGCACGGTGTCGGAGGCGTGTGTGTGCCATTGTGCAGGATCGCCCAGCCCCGCTTCGCGCAGCAGCGTGGCGGCCAACGCCATGCGCTGGGTGATGCCCTTGTTCGAGGCGTCGCGCATGAGTTGCAGCACCTCCGGTTCAAGCGCAGGCGCCACCACTGACAACAGCGCAGCGAAGTCCACCGCCAGGCACTCGGCCAGATGGGTCGTGGCGACGCTGCCGGTGTTGAGCGTGCGCAGGCGTTCGGCAGGAATCGTCGCGCTCATGCTACGGACGCTCGTCCGCCGTCGGTGCGCTGCCAGACCTTGTGCAGCAATGTCGAAAGCTGCTGCTGTTCACCTGCGTCGAGCGCATCAAACAGACCGCCGATCCACTGCGTGTGCTGGTCGAACAGCATCGCGGCCAGGCGCCTGCCCTGCACGGTCAACACGATCTGCAGGCGACGGCCATCTTCGGCATCGCTGCGCCGCTGCAGGAGGCCTTCGCGCTGCAGGCCATCGAGCAGGCCACTGATAGTGGCGCGGGTGACGCCTGCGCGCTCGGCCAGCGCGTGTGGCGGCAGCGTGCCACCAGCACCGTGCAGCAGGAACAGCACGATGAAGCGACCTTCGCTGAGCCCATGCGGTGCCAGCCGGGTGGCGCAGTCGCGATCGATCGACGAGGACAGCGAGAGCAGCTGGAAGCACAGTCGCAGCTGCGCGACGTTGGTGTGGCCGCGTCGCTGCGCCTCATCCAGCAGGGCATGGTGCTTGGCTTCGACCATCTCATGCACGCCATATGATTAGGCGCCTAATCATGCAACAAATAATCCAGAATCTGCAACATTAAGTCGAATTCAGGAAAGCTTTCCCAGCCGCAGGCGCGCGATCAGCCCGCCGCGCTCCCGGTCCAGCAGCTGCAGTTCGCCAGCGTGCCGCCTTGCCACATTGGCGGCCACTGCCAGTCCGAGCCCGGCGCCGCCGGTGGCGCGACTACGCGAGCTCTCGCTGCGCTGGAACGGTTGCAGCAGGCGTACACGGTCGGCCTCGACGATGCCCGGGCCGCGGTCCATCACGTCCAGCTGTACCCCATGGTCAACCACGGCGACCCACAGCTCCACGGCCCCAGCATAGCGGTCGGCATTGTCGATAAGGTTGTCGACCGCGCGCCGAAGCAGCAGCGCGTCGCCGCGCCAGGGCAACGTATCCGGCCCCTGGATGGAAATCTCGACACCACGCAGCAGCGCCGCTTGCACGCATTCCTCCAGCAGGGCGACCAGGTCCAGCGAGCGCATCTGCAGCGGCTGCAGTTCCCCACGGGCGTAGTCCAGCACCTGCTCGATCATCGTGTCCATGCGCTCGATGTCGGCCACCATCCGGGCCGCCTGTGGCGCGGGGGCGAACTCGGCGCGAAGGCGCAGGCCGGTCAAAGGGGTGCGCAGGTCATGCGCTACTGCGGCCAGCATATGGGTCATATCCTGCGCCTGTGCCCGCAGCCGCTCGCGCCCCGTAGAGATCGCCGCCGCCAGTACCTGCACCTCGCGCGGGCCGTCATCAGGCAATGGCGTGTCAGCCTGCAGGTCCACATGCGCGCTGGCTTGGGCCAGGCGCCGCAGCGGGCGCCCCAGCCGGATCGACGCCCACGCCGCCAGCGGTGCCAGCAGGACGGCACCGCCCAACAGCGCAAGTACCACCTGACGACGCCAGGCCGCCAGATCACTGTGATCGCTGCCGGCCACCTGCCAACGACCATCGGCCCGGCGCACGCCCAGTTCGAACGGCGGCCATTGCATGGCGGTCAGCACCGCGGCCTGCGCCTTCAGGACACCGGCCCGCGCCGTGGCATCGAGCACCGCGCCGCCCTCGATGACCTGCACATCGGGCGCCTTGCCCTGCCCGCTCCAGACCAGGCGTACATCCTTCACCGGCAAGCCCATCTGCAGCGCCGCCAACTGTGTGAGCCAGTCGCTGGCGCTGCCCTGTGGTGGCCCGTCCTGCATCGCCAGATGCAGGCCCAGCGGCTCCGGCGCCTGTTCCCCACGCAGCACCTGCATGGCCTGATCCAGCCGCATCGGTGGCGGCGCCGGTCGCGGCATCCAGCCCACCACCGCCACGCTGGCCAGGGTGGCCAACAGCAGGCTGGCCAGCGCCAGCATCGCGATCCAGCGCGCGGTGGACCAGCGCGCCCTCACAGCACCTGTACCTCGGCATCGAAGCGGTAGCCTTCGCCGCGCAATGTCTGCACCAGGGTCTCAGCACCGGGAACCGCCTGGCCCAGTTTTCGGCGCAACCGGCTGATCGCCAGATCCACGGCACGGTCGACGTTGTCGCTGTCTTCGCCGCGGGTCAACGACAGCAGTTGTTCCCGTCCGAGCACCCGCCCTGCACGCTCGACGAGTACCCGCAGCAGGGCGAATTCCCCTCGACTGAGCGCCAGTTCACTGCCATCGGGTGCAAGCAGGCGGCGCTGATCGGGCAGCAATCGCCAGCCGGCAAAGCGCAGCTCGGTGGGCACCTGCGTGCGCAGCTTGTCCTGCCGACGCAGCAGGGCGCGCACCCGCGCCAGCAGTTCGCGCGGATCAAAGGGCTTGGCCAGATAGTCGTCCGCGCCCATTTCCAGGCCGATCACACGGTCTGGCGCCGTGCCCATCGCCGACAGCATCAGGATCGGGATCGCCCGCGCCTGCAGCCGGCGGCACACCGACAGGCCATCTTCGCCGGGCATCATCCAGTCCAGGATGATGGCGTCCGGGCGCTCGCTCTGCAGCAGCAGATCCAACGCCGCGGCATCGGCTGCCACACGCACCTGGTAACCATGCAGCAGCAGGCAGTCGGCGATGGCATCGCGGATGCTGGCATCGTCATCGACAACGATGACCCGGGCAGGAGTGTTCATGCGGCCAGTATCGTGCAGGTGTGTATCAGGACGGTATCAACGCCGATATTGCCGCGATACGCCGATGCGCGCCAATGGACCTCCACATCAAACCCCGGAGACTCCCGTGCGCCTTACCCCGCTGTCCCTGCTTGCCGCCGCATTCCCCACGCTGGCCGCCAGCTCACCTGAACACGTGCTGCCGATGTGGATGCAGGGCAACCACCCGGCAGTGGCGGTTTCGCTTGACGGCCGTGCCGAACCGCTGCGCTTCGTGGTCGACAGTGCCGCGGGGGCCACCCTCGTCGATGGTCGTGTGGCACGCCGCTACGGCCTGGAGGATACCCGGTCCGCCACCACGCATGCCCAGGGTGCCAGCGCAGGCAACGCCCCGCTGCAGCGCATGCACACAGCCTCATGGCGGATCGGCGGATGGCGGCTTCGCGTCAGCGGTGTACAGGCCGATCTTTCCAACCTGCAGAAGGACGACGATCCCGCGGTTGACGGCCTGATCGGCAACGACCTGACGGGCCGCTGGGATACCCGCTGGGATTTCGGCCGTGGTGAACTGGCGTTGTGGAAGCCCGGGCAGCTTGGCGTCGATGGGACCGGATGCCAGGCCAACGCATTGCCTGATCGGCGCAAGGGCCTTGAACACTTCGGCTTCATCACCGTGAAGCTTGGCGACAGCGGGGTAGAAGCGATCGCGGTGGTCGACACCGGTGCCGCGCAGACCGTACTCAATGCGGAAGCCGCCCGCGCACTTGGCCTGCGCATCGACGGCAGCGATGAGCGTCTGCGCGTGCGGGAGAAAGGCACGCAGGGGCTGGGCGGCAAGCCGCAGGCGACGTGGTTGTACACCCTGTCCGGCATGTCCGGCATGTCCGGCACCGGATGGCAGCACCCGGCGATGGAGGTGAGGATCAGCGAGCTGTCGGTGTTCGGTTCGATCGGACTGGAAGCACGCCCTGCGCTGATCCTCGGCGCCGACGCGATGGTCGCCAGTCAGGTGGACATCAGCGCCGGCGCCGCGCGGATCTGCCTGCGCCGCCAGGCAGCCACCTGACCCCGGCGGCCATGACGCGGACGGTGGGCTGGCGTAGCATCGCGCCACGTCCCGCCAGGAGGTCCACGCATGCGCCGTGCTGCCCTGTTGTTGCTGACGCTGTCTCCGCTGGCCGTGCTGGCCGCACCACCGACACTGCCTTCGCCGGCCCGTATCGATGCCGAAGCGCAGCGGCTGATGCGGGCCGCGCATGCGCGGGGCATGGCGCTGGCGGTGATCGATGGCGGCAAGGTGGTGCACGTGGCCGCCTACGGCGAACGCAACGCCGCGGGCGCGCCTCTGCGCACCGACACGGTGATGTACGCCGCGTCACTGACCAAGATGGCCTTCGGCCATCTGGTCGCGCAATTGGCACAGGATGCGCGGATCGAGCTGGATGCCAGCATCGCCACGGCGCTGGACAAGCCGCTGCCGGACTATCCGCCCGAGCCGAGGAAGTACGCCGACTACAGCGTGCTGGCCGGTGATGCGCGCTGGCGACAGCTCACCCCGCGCGTGCTGCTCAACCACGCCAGTGGCTTTGCCAACTTCGGGTTCCTCGAGCCGGACGGGCGGCTGAAGTTTCACTTCGATCCGGGCAGCCGCTACGGCTATTCCGGTGAAGGGCTGATCCTGCTGCAGTTCGTGATCGAGCGCGGGCGGCTGGGCCAGGACGTGGGCACATTGATGCAGCAGCAGGTGTTCGACCGCTTCGGCATGACCCGGACCAGCATGATGTGGCGCGAGGATTTCTCCCCCAACCTGGCCGATGGCTGGACCATGGAGGGTACCGCCGAGCCTCATGATGAGCGCAGCCGGGTGCGCGCCGCCGGTTCGATGGATACCACCATCGCCGACATGGCCCGCTTCGCAGCCGGCTATGTGCGCGGCGACGGACTGTCAGCAGCAATGCGCAGGGAACTGGTTCGGCCGCAGCTGCCGATCACCACCGCCAGCCAGTTCCCCACGCTGCAGCCTGAGCTGCCGAAGGCACAGCAACGCAAGGACCTGGCCGCGGGCCTGGGCGTGGTGACGTTCCGCGGCCCCCAAGGCGCAGGCTTCTACAAGGGCGGCCATGATGATGCGGTGGGCAATACGCTGGTATGCGTGGAGCGGCGCCAGCGCTGCGTGGTGATCCTGGGCAACGATGTGCGTGCCGAAGCGACCTTCCCGGCGCTGGTGGCCTTCGTGCTGGGCGAGACCGGCGTGCCCTGGCAATGGGAATACTGCGCGGCGAAGGCATTCGTCGAATGAGGGTGCGGCAACGCCTGCGTGCCGAACGCGGCAGAATCGGAGCATCCACGCATGGCGTGGATCTGCTGTGGCAATGGCTACCGCGGTAGATCCACGCCATGCGTGGATGACCTTCCCTCAGCGCGCCTGTTCGAAGAACATCAGATACACCAGCCGCCCATTCTCCGGGCGGTCACCGAAGGCCGGGCCGGCGGTATGCCAGAACCACGGGCGCAGCAGCACCAGGCGGTTGAAGCGCATGGGAATGCGCATGGTCATTTCCCAGGCGCTGTCGTCATTGCTGTCGCGCTCGATGATGTCCCGATGCATATCGCCGCCGTTGGCATACCCCAGCGCGGCCAGCTCGGCCGCATCCAGCGCCATCCGCTCGGTGCCGGTACGGCGATGGCGGAAGAACTCGGTGCCCCCCTCGCAGTGCTCCGGCGCGCTCAGGTAGAGGATGCCCGACCAGTGCGAGTGATCGGCGTGCACCTTGGCGCGACCGGTATCGCCGGCCAGGGTCAGGCGGAACTTGCCGTGCGACTGCAGCGGGTTGACCGGCCGCAGCGCTTCGTTGACCAGGCGCGATACCGCGCCGGACAGGCCATCCAGATCCAGCCGCTGCTGCGAATTGCGGCCCGGGAACGCACCTTCCTGCACGGGATAGGTCAGACCCAGTGCCGCTTCGCGCAGGCCCTGCGCATCGGCGGGAGAGAGGAAGTCGTCGACGATGATGAACGAGGTAGGCATGGTCACCGAGCGTAGCGATGCGCCGCGACGGCGGCAACCGGGCACAAAAAAACCCCGCCTTGCGGCGGGGTCTTTCACTACAGCGGGGAAGCGTGCCGACCAAGGTCGGCCGCTACCGGCGCGGGCGTGGACCTTAGAAGTCCATGCCGCCCATGCCACCCATGCCGCCCATGCCACCGGCGCCACCCATGGCCGGCTCGTCCTTCTTCGGAGCTTCGGCAACCATGGCTTCGGTGGTGATCATCAGGCCAGCAATCGAGGCCGCGTTCTGCAGCGCCGAACGGGTCACCTTGGTCGGGTCCAGGATGCCGAACTGCAGCATGTCACCGAACTCACCGGTGGCGGCGTTGTAGCCGAAGCTGCCGGTGCCTTCCTTGACCTTGTTGACGATGACCGACGGCTCTTCGCCGGCGTTGGCAACGATTTCGCGCAGCGGGGCTTCCATCGCGCGCAGGGCGATCTGGATGCCGTGGTTCTGGTCTTCGTTGGCACCCTTCAGGCCAGCCAGCGCGGAGACCGCACGGACCAGGGCAACGCCGCCGCCCGGGACCACGCCTTCTTCAACGGCCGCACGGGTGGCGTGCAGGGCGTCGTCGACGCGATCCTTCTTTTCCTTCATTTCGATTTCGGTCGAAGCGCCGACCTTGATCACTGCCACGCCACCGGCCAGCTTGGCCACGCGCTCCTGCAGCTTCTCGCGGTCGTAGTCCGAGGAGGTGTCTTCGATCTGGGTCTTGATCTGCGCGACGCGCGAATCAACCGCAGCCTTGTCACCCACGCCATCGATGATGGTGGTGTTTTCCTTGGAAACCTGCACCTTCTTGGCGCGGCCCAGGTCCTTGATGGTGGCCTTTTCCAGCGACAGGCCGACTTCCTCGGAGATCACGGTGCCGCCGGTCAGCACGGCCATGTCTTCCAGCATCGCCTTGCGACGGTCACCGAAGCCCGGAGCCTTGACGGCCACGACCTTGACGATGCCGCGGATGGTGTTGACCACCAGGGTCGCCAGCGCCTCGCCCTCGACTTCCTCGGCAACGATCAGCAGCGGCTTGCCGGCCTTGGCGACGCCTTCCAGCACCGGCAGCAGGTCACGGACGTTGGAGATCTTCTTGTCGTGCAGCAGGATGTACGGGTCATCCAGGTCAGCGGTCTGCGACTGCTGGTTGTTGATGAAGTACGGGGACAGGTAGCCGCGGTCGAACTGCATGCCCTTGACCACGTCCAGCTCGTTGTCCAGGCCCGAGCCTTCTTCAACGGTGATCACGCCTTCCTTGCCGACTTCCTTCATCGCATTGGCGATGATCTGGCCGATCGACTCGTCCGAGTTGGCCGAGATGGTACCGACCTGGGCAATCGCCTTGTCGTCGGCGGTCGGCTTGGAGATGCTCTTCAGCTCGGCAACGGCGGCCACGACGGCCTTGTCGATACCGCGCTTCAGATCCATCGGGTTCATGCCGGCGGCAACAGCCTTGGCGCCTTCGCGGATCAGGGCCTGGGCCAGCACGGTGGCGGTGGTGGTGCCGTCGCCGGCGTCGTCGTTGGTGCGCGAAGCAACTTCCTTCACCATCTGCGCGCCCATGTTCTCGAACTTGTCAGCCAGTTCGATTTCCTTGGCGACGGAGACGCCGTCCTTGGTGATGGTCGGGGCACCGAAGCTCTTCTCGAGCACGACGTTGCGGCCCTTCGGGCCCAGGGTGGCCTTGACGGCATTGGCGAGAACGTTGACGCCGCGCACCATGCGCGAACGGGCGTCTTCACCGAAACGAATATCCTTGGCAGCCATTGCAGTTACCTCTGTGTTTGCGCCGGGCCGGGCCCGGCGACGAAAAGGGATGTCTTACGGAAAAGCAGGTCGCGCCAGGGCTCAGCCGATGATGGCGAGCACGTCGTCTTCGCGCAGGACCTTGTACTCGACGCCTTCGCTCTTGTACGAGCTGCCGGCGTACTGGCCGTAGATGACCTTGTCGCCGACCTTCAGCGACGGCGCGCGCACATTGCCGTTGTCCAGCGGCTTGCCCGGGCCGACGGCCACGACTTCACCCTTGGTGGACTTTTCCTTGGCCGAATCCGGGATCAGGATGCCACCGGCGGAAACTTCGTCGGCTTCGATCGGCTTGACCACAACGCGGTCGTGCAGCGGCTTGATGCTCATGTGAGACCTCTTAAGTTATTGATTGGTCTGAAAAAGTCTGGCGATGTTAGCACTCACCCCAGGTGACTGCCAGCATTGCTCGTGAAAAAGCCCGACGAATCGGGAGCAGGACAGAGATGGAGCTGTCCCAGGTCCTTTCAAGGCCGATCGCGGAAAAAAATTTGCTGCGCCGCAGAGAGGAGACCCTACCGCGCATGAAGGCGTTCAGGCCGGTGCAACGCCACAATCCGAGGTCCTGAGCCCTCGACATTTGGTGACCCGCGTCGCACTGTCAGATATCTGACGTTCATTTACGACAAAGTGTCACTGGATCGGCCTTAGGCTCGGCCGCGCATTCCCAATCACAAGGAGTAGTCGATGCGATTGCTGTCCCCGCTTGCCGTCGCCTGCCTGCTGGCCCTGGCCGCTGCGCCGGCCCAGGCCGAGGTCTTCATCAACGAACTGCACTACGACGACAGCACCGCCGCCGGTGACGTCGGCGAAGCGATCGAAGTCGTCGCCACTGCCGGTGAAGACCTGTCCGGTTACCGCTTGTACCTGTACAACGGCGCCAATGCCTCGGCTGCCGTGGTCTACGCCAACAACGCGGTCCCGGCCGGCACCGCCGCCGGCTGCGGCAGCGCCACCATCGCCGTGGTCAACTACCCGACCAACGGCATCCAGAACGGTCCGAACGATGGCATCGCGCTGGTCGATGCCAGCGGCAAGGTGGTCCAGTTCCTCAGCTACGAGGGCGCCATCACCGCCTCCGGTGGCCCTGCCGCCGGCATGACCAGCCAGAACATTCCGGTGGCCGAGACCAACAGCACGGCGCCGGGCACGTCGCTGCAGCTGACCGGCAGCGGCAGCCAGTACGCCCACTTCACCTGGGCCGAGTCGGCCAAACAGACCTTCGGCAGCTGCAACAACGGCCAGGCCTTCAGCGGAGGCGGTACCCCGGGCCCGAACACGCCGCCGTCGGTCTCCACCACCACCCCGGCGCAGGGCAGCAGCACCTTCCCGGCCGCCGCCGATCTGGAAGTGGTGTTCAGCGAGACGGTGAACCTGGCCAGTGGCGCCTTCGCCCTGAGCTGCGGCACCTCCGGCAGCGTGCCGCTGACCTTCCCCGCCAGCGGCCGCAGCGTGAAGCTGTCCACCAACACCGCGCTGGTGGCCGGTGAAGCCTGCCGCTTCGACATCCGCGCCGCGCGCATCACCGACCTGCAGGGCGCACACCCGGCCGCCGACAGCCGCATCGCCTTCACCGTGGCCAGCACCGGCGGCAACCCCGACCCGGGCAACCCGGGCGTGCCGGCCGGTTACTACTCCAAGGTCAACACCTCCAGCCCCAGCCAGCTGCGCTGCTCGCTGCATGCCACCATCAAGGGCCATACCGCCTATCCGTACAGCGGCTCGGGCACCAGCACCTGGACCATCCTGGAGATCGCCGACGAGGATCCCAACAACCCGAACCGCATCCTCGATGCGTATCGCAACCGCAGCTACGCCAAGGTGACCGATCGCGCCGGCAGCGGCAGTGGCCTGAAGTACAACCGCGAGCACACCTGGCCGAATTCGCTGGGCTTTGCCACCACCACCGGTGACAAGGGCCTGCCCTACGCGCCGTACACCGACACCCACATGCTGTACCTGACCGACGCACAGTGGAACGCCGACCGCGGCAACAAGCCGTTCGGCAAGTGCGATGCCAACTGCGGCGAGCGCGCAACCGAGGCCAACAACGGCCAGGGCGGCGGCAGCGGCGGCTACCCGGGCAATTCCAACTGGGTGCGCACGCCGGACGGCAACACCGGCACCTTCGAGGTGTGGGGCAAGCGCAAGGGCGACATGGCGCGTGCGGTGATGTACATGGCGATCCGCTACGAGGGCGGCAAGGATGCGGCGACCGGCCAGTCCGAGCCGGACCTGGAGCTGACCGACGACCGCAGCAAGATCGTCAAGACCAGCAGCTCGCCGGCCTACATGGGCCTGCTGTCGACCCTGATCGACTGGCACCTGTCCGATCCGCCGGATGATGCCGAGCGTGCGCGCAATGACGTGGTCTACAGCTTCCAGGGCAACCGCAACCCGTTCGTCGACCACCCCGAATGGGCGACCCCGGCCCTGTTCACCTCGGCCCAGCCGGCGACCTGCCAGCTGGCCAACTGACCGCGCAACGCAGCGGTCCATTGCCGCCGCCGGGCCCTGACCCGGCGGCGGCCCTATACTCGACGGTCATGTCGACCGTCGATCCCGTCCTGCTGCTGTTGACCACCTGCCCGGACCGGGCCAGTGCCGAGCGCATCGCGCACGCACTGGTCGGCGAGCGCCTGGCCGCGTGCGTGACCCGCCTCGATGGCGCGCAGTCGACCTACCGCTGGCAGGGCGAGGTGACCACCGACGCCGAGCTGCAGCTGCTGGTGAAAACCACCGCGAGCCGCGTCGATGACGCGATTGCCCGGATCGTCGAACTGCATCCGTATGAACTCCCGGAGTGCATCGCGGTCGAAACCCGGGCCGGCCTGCCGGCGTATCTGGACTGGATCCGGGCACAGACCCGGGAGGACACTGATTGAAGACTCTGTTTGCGCGCGGCGCCGCCTTGTGCGCCCTGTTGTGGCTCTCGCTGCCGGCCTTCGCGCTGGATGAGAAGGACCTGCTGCCGGTGGACCAGGCGTTCGCGCTGACCGCCACCGCCCCCGAACGCGGCCAGGTGCAACTGCAGTTCAAGATCGCGCCGGGCTATTACCTGTATCGCCACCGCACCAGCGTCAAGGCCGACCCGGCCTTCAATGCCGGCGCGCTGCAGATGCCCAAGGGTGACAAGCACCACGACGATTTCTTCGGCGAGGTCGAAACCTATCGCGAACGCCTGCTGGCCACGTTGCCGGGCACGCCGACCGACGCCGCCAGCACCCTCAGCCTGGAAGTGCGCTACCAGGGCTGTGCCGATGCAGGGGTCTGCTACCCACCGCAGAAGCGCGTGGTGCAGGTCACCCTGCCTGGCGGCGGTACCCCGGCCGTCACACCTGCCGCGCGTGCCGGTGCGGCCAGCCCGTTCAACAATCCGCTGGCCGGTACCGGCAACAGCGGCGGCCTGCGCCTGCCGGGCACAGCCAGCACCAGCCAGGCGCTGCCGCTGCCGTCAGAACAGGCATTCGGCTTTGATGCCATCGCCAGCGACGGCAACACGCTGCTGCTGCGCTTCAGCCCGGCGCCGGGCTATTACCTGTACCGCGACCGCACCTCACTGAAGCTGGAGGGCAGCGCCGGCGTGCTGGCCGACAAGCCGCGCTGGCCCGCCGCGCAATCGCATCGTGACGAGCACTTCGGCGATGTCTCGGTGTACTTCAACCAGGTGGAAGTGCCGCTGCCGTTGCGCCGCACGGTCACCGACGCGGTCGACAGCACGCTGGTGGTGACCTTCCAGGGCTGCCAGACCGATGGCATCTGCTACCCGCCGATGACCCGCCGGGTGAAGCTGTCGATTCCGGCCGGCAAGCTCAGCGCCAGTGCCGACCCGGCGCCGCCGCGCAACGGGATGATCAGCCCGCTGGCCACCGCTGCTGCTCCGCGCGAAGCCGCCAACGGGGCCCCGTTGCGCCTGCTGCCAACCGTGCCCAACGACACTGCGGACACGGCGGCCGCCACCGGCGCTGCCACTGCCGACAATGAATTCGCCGCCGATGCGCGCGGTGACAACGCCCTGCGTACGCGCCCGCCGGTCACCACGCCGAATCCGGACCGTTCGTTCGTGTGGGTGCTGCTGCTGGCCCTGGCCGGTGGCCTGGTGCTGAACCTGATGCCCTGCGTGCTGCCGATCCTGTCGCTGAAGGTGTTGAGCCTGGCGCAGAGCGGCGAGAGCCCCGAGCGCGCGCGCAGCCATGCGCTCTGGTACACGCTGGGCGTGCTGGTGGCCTTCGCCGTGATCGGTGCGTTGATGGTCGGCCTGCGCGCGATCGGCAACGCCGTTGGCATCGGCTTCCAGCTGCAGCACCCGGGTGTGGTGGCAGCGCTGGCCTACATCATGTTTGCGGTGGGCCTGAGCCTGTCCGGCGTGTTCACCCTGGGCGGTGGCATCGGCAACCTCGGCCAATCGCTGGCCAGCCGCAGCGGCCCGGCCGGTGACTTCTTCACCGGTGCGCTGGCCTGCGTGGTCGGCAGTGCCTGCGTCGGCCCGTTCATGGGCGGCGCGATTGCCTACGCGTTCATTGCCCCGCCGCTGAAGGCGATGACCGTGTTCCTGTTCCTCGGCCTGGGCCTGGCGCTGCCGTTCCTGCTGATCGGCTTCGTGCCGGCACTGGCACGACGCCTGCCCAAGCCGGGCCCGTGGATGGAAACGCTCAAGCACGTGCTGGCCTTCCCGATGTATGCCACCGCGCTGTGGCTGCTGTGGGTGCTGGGCAAGCAGCGCGGCGTGGACGGCATGGCGCTGGTGCTGGGTGGCCTGCTGCTGTTCGCCTTCGGCCTGTGGCTGTTCGAGCGCAACCGCTGGACCGGCTCGCGGGCGGTGACCCTGCTGGGCGTGCTGCTGGCGATCGGTGCACTGGTTCCGGCGTGGGGCGTGACCCAGCTGTCCCCTCCGGCGCGCGCCGCGCAGGCCGCCAGCGACAACGTGGTCGAGTATTCGCCACAGCTGCTGGACCGCCTGCGTGCCGACAACCGCGTGGTGTTCGTCAACATGACCGCCGACTGGTGCGTGAGCTGCAAGGCCAACGAACGCGCGGTGCTGTCGCGACCGGAGTTCAAGGAACTGCTCAAACGCACCAATGCGGTGTACATGCGCGGTGACTACACCAATGTCGACCCGCAGATCACCACGTTCCTGGAAGAGCACAAAGCGGTGGGCGTGCCGCTGTATGTGGTCTACGGCCCCGGTGCGCCGCCGACCGTGCTGCCGACCCTGCTGACCCAGGCGGTGGTCGAGGAAGCGCTGCTGCGCACCGCCCGGTGAAGTGGCAACGGCCAGCGCTGCTGTGGACAGCGGTGCTGGCCGCCGGCCTGGGCCTGTGGGCCGGGCATCGGCTGACGCCGGCGTCTTCCACGCCTGCCGCGTCACCGGCTGCTTCTGCAGCCACTGCCGTGAAGCCCACCCTGCAGGTGGGCGATCGAATGCCGGCACTGACCCTGCCAGACCTTGAGGGACACCCGCTGGCGCTGCGCCAGCGCTTCGCCGGCCGCCCGCTGCTGGTCAATGTCTGGGCCAGCTGGTGCGCCCCCTGCGTGGAAGAAATGCCCGAACTGGCCCGCTTCGCCGATACCCAGGGCGACAACGGCGTGCAGGTTCTGGGCCTGGCGCTGGATACCCCGGACGACGTGCGTGGTTTCCTGCAGCGGGTGCCGGTGGACTATCCGATCGTCATCGAGACGCCGGGCCCACACGACGCCAGCGTGCAGCTGGGCAATGCGCAGGGCCTGCTGCCCTACAGCGTGCTGTTCGATGCACAGGGGCGGTTGCTGAAGGCGAAGCTGGGACCGTTCGCCCACGGCGAGATCGACGGCTGGGTGAAGTGAGGGTTCGGCAGGGTTGCACCCTGCACCCGCCGAAGCAACGGCAACAGCCAAAGCGGCTCTGCGACGCTGAGAGTTGGGCGGGACAATGTGGGCCTGCAGGACACGCCGTGAACCCATCCATGGGGGCTCGATGGCGCCATCCATGGCGCCAACGGTCCTGCAGGCCCACATCGCCCCGCCCTCGACAGTTTCCCGGTGCCGTAGGTAGGTGTCGGCCTTGGTCAACACGGTAGATCCACGCCATGCGTGGATGAATGCCCATCGAAATCGACTATTTCGACAGTTGAACGAAGAGCATCCACGCATAGCGTGGATCTACTGCAGATCGCGAGAAACTGTTGAAGGCGGGGTGGGTCCGGTTGCGGGGGTTTACGGCGTCCGCCGCCCGGCCGATACCTCCTGCTTGACCGCAGCCGGGGCGCCACGGAGAATTCCGCGACTAATTCTCATTTGCTGTTGCGCAGGATGCGAGCGGCAGCCTTCCGGGCCCTCCTCTTTCGATGTTCAAGAACGTCCTGTTCCAACTGCACTGGCTGCTGGGCATCACCGCCGGTGCCGTTCTGGCCGTGATGGGCCTCAGCGGCGCGGTACTGTCCTTCGAGGACGAGCTGCTGCGCGCGGCCAACCCCGGCTTCGCTGAGATCGCCGAACATCATGCCGACGGCCAGCACCCGCTCGCACTCAGTGAACTGGTGCCACTGCTGCAGGCCGGCAACGAACGTCCACTGCAGCGCCTGCGCATCGATGCAACCGGGCAGCGGCCATCGGTGGCGCGCTTCGCCGGTGGCAAGCAGCACTGGGTGTACTTCGACCCGTACAGCGGTGAACGTTTCAGCGCCCTGCGGGGGCAGGCGTTCTTCGACTTCGTCGAAGACCTGCATCGCCACCTCGCCGCCGGCGAACGCGGCAAGTGGATCACCGGCAGCTGTGCGATAGCGCTGCTGTTCTTCACCCTGTCCGGCCTGTACCTGCGCTGGCCGCGCCGCTGGTGGCACTGGCGCAGCTGGCTGGCAGTGGAGTGGAAGCGCAGCGGGCGGGGCTTCCTGTGGAGCCTGCACTCGGTGGTCGGTACGTGGGTACTGCTGATCTACCTGATGAGCGCTTTGACCGGTCTGTGGTGGTCGTTCGATTGGTACCGCAATGCGGCCAACACCGTGCTGGGTGTCGCACCGCCAGCCAGGCACAAGATCGCCACCGACGCGGGGCTGGATCTGCAACGCGTCCAAACCACGCTGTATGCCCTGCCTGGCGTGCGCACCGGTTTCATCGACCTGCGCCTGCCGGAGAAACCGGGTCAGGCGCTGAACGTGCGCGTGATGGCGGGTGATCCGTTGCAGCGCGGTGGCCAGCATGACCGTGCACACGACCTGCTGCAGCTGGACCCGGGCACCGGCGCCATCCTCGATAGCCGCCCCTATGCCCGCCAAGGCACCGGCGGCCAGTTGGCCACCAGCGTGTTCGCGTTGCATTCGGGCAGCTATTTCGGCGTGCCGGGGCGCGTGATGGTGATGCTCAGCAGCCTGGGCATGAGCCTGTTCTTCATCACCGGCTGGATGCTGTACCTGGACCGCCGCCGCAGCCAGCGCGCCGCGCGTGGGTTGCGGCAGACGCTGCCTGTGGCAACCGCCGATGACAGCGGGGCGCCGTGGCTGGTGGTGCATGCCAGCCAAAGCGGGCTGGGGGAGCAGCTGGCCTGGCGCGCGGCGGCACAATTGCAGGCCGCAGGCCATCCGGTGCAGGTGCTGCCACTGGCCCGCGTGGATGCTGCACAGCTGCGGCGCAACGTGCAGGCGCTGTTCGTACTGAGCACCTTCGGCGACGGTGAGCCACCGGACGCGGCACGACGTGTCGCGCGACAACTTCTTGCACAACGGCTGGACCTGTCGGGCCTGCACTTCGGCCTGCTCGCGCTGGGTGACCGCCAGTATCCGCACTACTGCGGCTTCGGCCGCCAGGTCGACCGATGGCTGATCGGCAACGGCGCGCGCCCGCTGTTCGAGCGTATCGATGTCGATGCTGCGGCGATACCGGCTCTGCGCCAATGGCAGCGGCAACTGGGTGTGCTGACCGGCATCGTCACCGATGACAGCGTGCTGCCTGCCGCTACGCAGATGCACGAGTGGCGCCTTCTCGGTCGCGACCGCCTCAATCCGGGCAGCATCGGCGGAGCCATCTGGCGTATCCGTCTTGCGGCGCCGGCCGAAGTGCAGTGGCAGGCAGGCGACATCCTGCATATCGCCCCCCGCCATAATGCGCGGCATGCCAGCGCAGTGTTGAAGGCACACGGGCTGGATCCGCTGCAGCCACTGCTGATGGAAGGCCATCCGCGCACGCTGCTGGCCCTGGCCAGCGAACGCGAGCTGCCCGATGCCGACGCCGCGCTGACCGTGCAGGATCCTTGCCTGTGGCTGGCCGGGCTGCCGCTGCTGCCAGGGCGCGAGTACTCCATCGCCTCATGCGCGGATGACGGCGCGGTGGAACTGGTGGTGCGGCTGGTGCACGACGAAGTGGGCCGCGCCGGGCTCGGGTCGGGTTGGCTGTCGCTGCATGCGCCGGTGGGTGCGAGCATCGCTGCCCGGGTACATCGCAATCCCGGATTCAACCGCATCACCGGTTCACCGATGGTGCTGATCGGCAACGGCACCGGCATTGCCGGCCTGCGCAGCCTGCTGCGCGAAGCTGCGCAGGCCGGCGAGCACGGACACTGGTTGTTGTTTGGCGAACGCCAGCGCGCGCATGACTTCCTGTTCGCCGAAGAGATCGACGCCTGGCAGGCCGACGGCCATCTGGCACGGGTGGATCTGGCGTTCTCGCGCGATGGCGACGGTGGCTATGTGCAGGATCGCCTGCGCGCGGCATCCGATGCGCTGCGCGACTGGATGCAGCGCGGCGCGGTGATCCACGTCTGCGGCTCATTGCAGGGCATGGCCGAAGGCGTGGACCAGGTACTACGCGCGGCGCTGGGCGATGAGGCGGTGGAAACACTGCTGGAAAACGGCCGCTATCGCCGCGACGTGTATTGAGTCCCGCGCCGGGCACGGCCCGGCGCTACCGTTTCAAATCCGCCTCGGGCAGCGCCAGCCCAGGCCCGGCGACCACGGTCAGGCCGCGCGGGCCGCGTGCGGCACCGGCTGCAACCGGAACACTCCCACTGCTTCGGCCAAGGCATGCACCTGCGCCTGCATCTGCGCCGTCGAGGCACCGGCCTCTTCCACCAGGCTGGCATTGCGCTGGGTGCTGGCTTCCATCTGCACGATGGTCTGGTTCACCTGCGCGATGCCGGCATGCTGATCCTGCGACGCACTGCGGATACCGGCCAGCAGTTCGGCCAGCTGCTGCACGCTGCCGACAATCTCGCCCATCGTGGTGCCTGCCTGCTCGGCCTGCCGGTTGCCCTGGCCGACGCGCGCCACCGAATCCTCGATCAGTCCCTTGATCTGCTTGGCCGCCTCGGCACTGCGCTGCGCCAGCAGGCGCACTTCCGCGGCCACCACCGCGAAGCTGCGGCCCTGCTCGCCCGCGCGCGCCGCTTCCACCGCCGCATTGAGGGCGAGGATATTGGTCTGGAAGGCGATGCCATCGATCAGCTGGGTGATGTCGCCGATCCGCCGTGAGGCCTCGCTGATGCCATGCATGGTCGCCACCACCTGGCCAACGGCCTCACCCCCACGCTGTGCCACGGCCGCCGCGCCCTTGACCAGCGCGTCGGCGCGGCCAGCAGCATCGGCATTGCGGCCGACGGTATCGGTCAGCTCATGCATCGATGCCGCGGTCTCTTCCAGGTTGGCGGCCTGCTGTTCAGTGCGTTCCGATAGATCGTGATGGCCGGCAACGATCTCGCCGACGCCGGTATCCAGGCGGGACGTCGCCCGCTGGATGCCAGTAACAATGCGCCCAAGCTGTGCCACGGTAGCGTTGGCATCGTCACGCATGCGTGCGAACACGCCTTGCAGCTCACCCTCCATACGCACGCTGAGGTCGCCACGGGCAAGCGCGGCCAGCAGCGCCTGCAGGTCACCGAGATTGGTTTCAAACGTGGCCAGCAGGCGATTGATGCTGGTCGACAGCGTGCGTACGAAGCCCTGCTTTCCGTCCAGCACAATGCGCCCGTGCAGGTCACCGTGTGCAGCGGCATCGACCAATGCAGCCACCTCGGTTTCCAGCAGGGTTTCCAGCGCGCGGCTGCGCCATTCCACCGCCACGCCGAGGAACTGCCCTTCGTCGATGATGGCGTTGGCGATCAGCTGGTAGCGCACACCGGCGTGGCCGATCTCGCGCTCCTCGCGCTGGCGTACGCCGGCCAGGCTGCCCAGTGCCGGATGCAGGCTCACCGCATCGCTGCTCACCAGCACGTCGGCCTGCAGCGCAAGCAGCTCAAGCAGCGCCGGGTTGGCATAGACCACCTCACCTTCGGCATCGATCACCATCAGTCCGGTCTGCGCGCTGTCCAGCGCCTGGCGCACCCGGGTATTGCCGCGTGCCACCGCCCGTTCGGTCTCGATGCGAGCACGCAGCCGTTGCTGCATGTCGACCAGGCGCTGGGCCAGCTGTCCGATCTCATCGTTGGCGTTGTAGACATGCAGCGTGGTGTCCAGGCGGTCATCAGCGATGTCACTGGCGAAGCGCAGGGTGTCCTGGATCGGCTGGCGTACCGCGCGTAGTACCAGTACCAGGCTGGTGATCAGCACGCCGGCCACCAGCAGCAGGGTCAACGCAAACAGCACGCTCATGGTGCGCGCACCGGCCTGCTGGCGCGCCTGCGCATTGCCCAACGCCGACACCTGGGCCTGCTGGAACGCGGCCAGCGCCGGCGCTACGCCGGCAGCGGTGTCCAGCAACGACTGCGCCTCCACATCCAGGCCGACGCGGGCAGCGGTATAGCCCAGCAGGGCCACCTGGTAATGCTCCATGCCGGCGCGCAAGGTGTCCTGCACCGCGGTGGGCAGCCCCACCAGTGCAAGATCGAACGGCAGTTTTTCCTCGCTGGCGCGGTCGGCATGCACGGAATCACCGTCGAGCAACAGCAGCGCCTCCTGGCGGCGCATCTTCTGCAGGGACAGCGCCAGCGATGGACGCTGCTGCACATCCACCTGCGCTTGCAGTGCATCGGCGGACTGCTGCAACTGCGCGGCAAGACCGGCGTCTCCCCGCCCCATTTCGTCAACGCGCTCGAACAGCGCCGCCACACCCTGCGAGAACGCATCGGCAGCCTCGGCCAGCGCCTGCAGGGCCTTGCGCCGGCCAGCATCCATCGGCATCGCACGCAGCGCCTGCAGGTCGGCCTGCAGGCCCTTCTGCACAGCCAGCAGCTGGTCGCGGTCAGCGTCATCGAAACTGCGTGCATACTGGGTCTGCAGGCGGCGGGCTTCGGCCACCTGTGTCGCCAGACGGGCGGCCAGATCGCTGCCGCGCTGGTAGCTGGCCTGGTTGCGTGCAGCCTGCGCGCTGGTGTGGCCGGTCCAGGCGTAGACGGCGGCGATTGCCACCAGGCCCAGGCCGCAGACCCATAGTGTGGCCTTGAGCTTGTTGGCCACGCTCAGCCGGTGCGGTTGCAGCCACAGCAGCAGGCCGGGGGACGCCGAGCGCAGCGCGGCAAGCCGCATGCGCAGGGACCGGAGGTGGAGGACAACGGCCGACATGACAGGCTCCAGACGGAAGGACGCACCTGTATCGGCCTGGATGTGGAGCAACTTTAGGGGTTTTTTGGTTCAGTCCCACCGATTGCTGGCGGACGCGGCCTTTGTACCCGGCACAGGCGACGGGGGGATGACACCAACGCGGTGCTTGACCTCAACCCCGGTTGGGGGAGCACAGTGGACCTCCCTCCCCCGCCCGGTGCCTCCATGGCGATGCTCGATGTCCCCCGCTACCTGCAACGCCTGCAGCTGGATGCACCACCGCCGGTGTCACTGGCCGGCCTGACCCGGCTGCAGCAGCGCCACAACGCGCTGCTGCCGTTCGAGACGCTCAGCTGCCTGCTGCGCGATGCGGTGCCGATCGACCTGGACAGCGTGCAGCGCAAGCTGCTTGACGACCATCGGGGCGGCTACTGCTTCGAACTCAATGGCGGCCTGCTGGCGCTGCTGCAGGCATTGGGCTTCGATGCGCAGCCGCTGAGCGCACGGGTTCTGCTGGCAGCGCACGATGGCGAGCTGACGGCGCGCACCCATCTGCTGCTGCGCGTGCACGTGGACGGAGATGACTGGCTGGTGGATGCCGGCTTCGGCAGCCTGACCCCGACCGTGCCGCTGCGGCTGCATGACCCCCAACCGCAGGCCACGCCACACGAGCGCTACCTGCTGGATCGCCTGGGTGAAGACGGTGATTTCGTGCTGTCGGCCGAATCCAGCGACGGCTGGCGGGCGATGTACCGCTTCGACCTGCAGGCACCGGCACCGATCGACAACGTGGTGGGCAACTGGTACGTGTGCACCCACCCCGACTCCAATTTCCCCGGCCAGCTGCGCGCGTCGCTGACCGGGCCGGACTGGCGCCGCACCATCGGCAGCGGCAACTACACCGAATACCGTCCCGGCCAGGCACCGGACAAGCGCCCGCTGCACGACGTGGGTGATGTCCGCGAGGTGCTGCAGCAGCGCTTCGGCCTGCAGCTGCCGGACGACCCACGACTGGATCCGGCAATCAACGAGTGGCTGCAGCGCTCGCGCGCCGCGACACCGTAGAGTCGAGCCTGCTCGACTGAGGCATTGCCCACGTCGTCAGAAGCAGTCGAGCCACGCTCGACGCTACACCCCCCCGGGCGCCTGCAGCGCGATGCGGTTGCCTTCGCTGTCGCAGATCTCGGCCACGCGCCAATCACCGGCGTCGGCCGGGCCGAAGCGCAGTTCGGCACCGGCCCGCAGGGCACGTTCCAGGCTGGCATCGAGATCATCCACCCCGATGTAGATGCGCGCCCCCTGCTCGGAAGGCCGATAGTCCGCGCCCTGCACCAGCGCAAGGCTGGCGCCGGCGGCTTCATCGGCAAATGGAAGATAGGCCATCCTGCAGTCGTGCAGCAGGCTCGGCTCGTCCACCACCACCTGCAGCCACTGCTGGTAGAACGTGATGGCCCGGGCCAGGTCAGTGACCGGTATCTCAACGTGCAGGATGGGGTTCATGCCCGCAGGATAACCGGATGCTGACACAGCCTTGCAGGGCCGTGCTGGCATGCTGGTCTCCCCTGCCCTGTGGAGTCCTGCATGTCCCTGGCCGACCATCGAAGCACGCTGGCACCGCAGGGGTTCCTGCGCGTGGCCATCAACCTGGGCAACCCGGTGCTGGCGCAGGGTGATGCGGGCGCACCGCGCGGGCCTTCGCTGGAGCTTGCCACTGCGCTGGCACAGCGGCTGGGCGTGCAGGCGCGTTTCACCTGTCACCATGCAGCGGCCTCGGTAGTCGCCGCGGCCAGCGAAAACGGTTGGGATCTGGCCTTCCTGGCCATCGATCCGGCACGCGCCGATCGCATCGCTTTCAGCGCACCCTATGTGGAGATCGAGGGCACTTATCTGGTGCGCGAGGACAGCCCGGCGCGGCACGTTGCCGACCTGGACCGCGATGGCCTGCGCATCGCGGTCGGCCGCGGTGCCGCCTACGACCTGTTCCTGAGCCGCGAGCTGCACCACGCCACGATCGAGCGGGCGGATACTTCGGCGGCGGCGATTGCCCTGTTCGACCAGCAGCGCCTGGATGCCGCCGCCGGCGTGCGCCAGCCGCTGGCGGCCTGGGCACAGATGCATCCCGGCCACCGCGTACTGGCCGACCGCTTCACCGCGATCCAGCAGGCGGTGGCGGCGCCGGCCTCGCGCCCGGACGATGCGTTGCGGGCACTGTTCGACACGGTGGAAGCGATCAAGGCCGGCCCGTTGCTGGGTGAAGCGTTCGCCCGTGCCGGGCAGGCGGTCACGCTGGTGCGATGATTCTGTAGCGTCGAGCAAGGCTCGACGCTACAGAACGCGGGTACGGCTTACTGGAACAGGTACTTCAGCCCGATCTGCGCGCGACGACCGTAGTACTCCACCTGCAGCGGGCGCTGCGGGCTTCCCTGGTAGTACTTCAACGGCTCGTTGGTCAGGTTGCTCAGTTCGGCGAATACGGTCCAGCGGTCGAAGGTGTAGGACGCACTGAAGTCGACTGAAGTATTGGCACCGTACCAGGCATCGGTGGTGCTGCTGTCTCCGTGCGACTCGATGTAGGCGCCCTTGTGGTTGGTGGCCAGGCGGGCGGCGAAGGCACCGTCGTCGTAGTAGACGGTGACGTTGTACAGGCGATCGGCCTGGCCGGTGATCGGCACGTCGCCGCTGCGACCGGGGATACGCATACGCGAGTCCATCAGGGTCAGGTTGGCGTTGATGCCGAAGTTGCTCCACAGGCCCGGCAGGAAATCGAAGCGGCGCACGAAGGCGAACTCGGCGCCCCACAGCTTGGCGTCGTCGCCGTTCTCGGGCCGGTAGAAGGTGATGTTGGGATTGCCATTGAAGTTGCCGGTGCTGCTGCTCTGGAACACCGGATTGCTGATGTTCTTGTAGAACACGCCGCCGGACAGCAGGCCCAGCGGGCCGGCGTACCACTCGGCCATCAGGTCCAGGTTGTCCGAATAGGTCGGATCCAGGCTGGCGTTTCCGGAAGTGAAGGTGCCATCGGCCTCCATGAAGGAGCCGCCCGGGTTGATGTCGCCGAAGTTCGGGCGGGCAAAGCTGCGGGTCAGACCCAACCGCAGGTTGAGGTCGCTGCGCGGCGAGAAGCGCACATTGAGCTGCGGCAACACCGAGGTGTAGCGCTTGCGACCCAGGTTGGGCACCAGTTCGCTGCTGCCATCGGCATCGCGCTCCAGCACCCGCCCGCGCACGTCGGTGGCGGTGCGTTCCAGGCGCACACCGCCGACCACGTCCCAGCGCTCGTCCGGCTTCCAGGTAGCCATCGCATAGGTCGCGTACTGCTTCTCGGCCACGTCGAAGTTGCGGCCCAGCGCCGCACCATTGGCCACCAGCGCCGAGTCGCCCGGCACCAGCACCAGATGCTGCTTGTTCTGTCGATACCATTCGGCCAGGGCCTGCATCGGCACCACCTGCGAAAAGTCACGGGCGTAGTCGCGCCCGTTGCCGATGTCATAGCCGCTGCGACCGGGCTGATCCATCAACGGGAAGTCGGCCGGGGTCGGCACCGGGCCGCCGGTGGCGGTGTTCCAGGCGTAGAACTCGTCGGAGAAGCGCGCGCGGCGCTGCTTGTCACGGTACTTTGCACCCATCTTCCAGGTCAGCGTGTCGCTGGCGTCGAAACTGAAGTCCAGCTGCGCGACCGCCTTGTCCTTCTCGTTGATCGCCACCCGGTACAGCTCGACCGCGCTCAACGCCATCTTCCGCGGGTCCATCGCGAAACCCGGCGGCAGATGGGTCTCAGGGGTATCGGCGGCGACGTTGCCGCCATCAATGGTGTTGTACGAATTTCGACCCACGCCACGGTCCTGCAGGCCCTGGTAACCAACCTTGCCCTGGTTGAACTGGACCACGAAGTAGGCATTGTCGGCGCAGGTAGGGATACAACCGTAGCGGAACCCGTTTTCGGCGGTGGCCAGTTTCCAATCCACCTGGCCGCGACCGAAGGTGTGCTGGCCGCCGAGCTCGAACGTCTTGAACTCGGTGATCAGCTCGTTGTGGATGTTCTGCAGTTCGACGCGGTCCTTGTCGAAACGGTAGCGGTGCTTGTAATGGGTTTCGTCATCGCTCAGCTCACCGTACTGGCCGCGGACATACAGGCGGTGGCCGTCGGCCGGCAGGAACTCCATGCCGCCGTTGACACCGCGAGTGGTGCGCTCGCCGGTGTAGTCACGCAGCTCGAGCCGGTAGATGCCCAGGCCGTCCGCGCTGCGGCGCGGCTCGAAGTTGTCGGTGGCCCACGGACGCTTCCAGTAGGTGCCGTTGATGAGGAAGCCGAAGCGGCCATCGGCACTGCGGTCACCGTACAGCACGTTGGCGCTGGTACCGGTATCGACGGCCTTGTCGTTGTAGTTTCCAGCCACACTGGCGGCGAAGGTGCGGCGCGTTGGTGCGGTGCGGGTGACGAAGTTGACCTGGCCACCGATGGCATCGCCCTCGCGATCGGGCGTGAGTGTCTTGCTGACTTCGATGCGCTCGATCAGCTCGGTCGGGAAGAAATCGAAGGCAGTGGCGCGGCTGGTGGTTTCCTCCTCGGCGGTCGGCAGGCGGTCACCGTTGAGGGTGGTCGAGTTCCACTGCGCCGGCAGGCCACGCACCGCGACGAAGCGGCCCTCGCCCTGGTCACGCTCGATCGACACACCCGGTACCCGCTGCACCGCCTCGGCCGCGTTGTGGTCGGGCAGCTTGCCGATACCGTCGGCGCTGATCACGTTCATCAGGTGGCTGGCTTCGCGCTGTGCATCCAGCGCCTGCTTCTCACCACTGACGATGCTGCCGACCACGGTGACGGTATCCAGATCGACGGCGGAGGTGGCGGGTGCGCTATCGGTCGCAACCGGGGTGGCGGCCTGGACGGCCAGCGGGGCATGCAGCAGGGCGAGCAGGCCCAGGGTGAGCGGGTGGCGCGTAGGCAGTGTGGGCATGGCGATGGTGGCGGCAAGGGAAAGTGGACCGCTCACAGGGGAGCGGCGATGGCGGCCACTTTCGATGAGCGCGGTGAAGCGCTGGCGGCAGCGACTAGCCAGGTCGGGGCAGCTGTCTAGGCGTTCGTGCGGTGGCGACTACTGGGCGAGCAGGCGACGGCCGGCCACCCATACCTCGGCCACGTAGTCCGGTATGGATCCGCGTACCCGAAGCAGATCGGCCCGCAGGCCCTCACCGATGCGGCCACGATCCTGCAGCCCCAGTGCCTGTGCCGGCGCATGGCTGACCGTGGCTACCGCCCGTGGCAGGTTCCAGCCCAACTGCGCGCACAGCACACCCAGCGCCGGCAGCAGGCTCGCCGGCACGTAGTCGGAGGACAGCACGTCGAGACAGTCGGCCCGGGCCAGGTCCAGCGCGGCCACGTTGCCGGAATGCGATCCCCCCAACACCAGGTTGGGGGCGCCGGCGACGATCGTCAGGCCAGCCCCACGTGCGGCCGCAGCGGCCTCGAGCGTGGTCGGGAACTCGCAGATGCTCGCACCGCAGGCCAGCGCCTCATCCACATCGGACGCCTGGGTGTCGTCGTGGCTGGCCAGGCACAGGCCACGCCCGCGCACCCAGCGCAGCACGTGCTGCAGATGCGTGGGGCGAAAGCGTGCCTGCTGCTCACGGCGTGCCTGCAGCAGGTCGTCCAGATAGCCGATCCGTGTATCGGCCGGCAGGCCGTAGTAGGCCGCGTAGCGCTGCAGGTCGCGGAACTGGCGCTGCCCCGGCGTGTGATCGGTCAACGACACCAGGCGCACCACCGGGTCGTCCAGCAGTGGCTCCAGCAGTGGCAGCAATCCGGGATACGGCAGCTCGGCACGCAGGTGCAGGTAGTGGTCGCTGCGCAGGCCGCCGGAACGGCGCGCCTCGGCCAGCGCCGCATGGGCGGCCTGCAGGCTGCGCACACGCACGCTGTCGGCTTCCACGTCGCCCACCGCCAGCGCGTCACAGGCGGTGGTGATACCGGCGGCCAGCAGCTGTGCATCGTGCGCCTGCACCGCCGCCGCTGCGGGAAACGCCACACCCGGGCGCGGTACCAGATGCTTCTCGAGATTGTCGGTATGCAGCTCGACAAACCCGGGCAGCAGCCAGTCGCCACCGCAGTCCTCTGCGCAGGGCAAGCCCACCCGCCCCTGCTCCACCGCGCGGATGCGTGGCCCCTCCAGCACCACATGGCCGTGCACGACCTCGTCGGCCAGCACCAGTTTCAGGTTGTCGAGGATGCGTTCGCCCATGGATTCCTCCGCCTGTGTCATGCCGCTGCAACCGCAACGCGTTGATATGCCTGCACGTGCAGTGCACCTGTCTAGTCCAGCAGCCGCAGATGGAGGTTTGATGACCATGACCGAGCCAACCGCCGCGCCGCGCGATTCGGCGCTGCCGCTGTGGCAACAGATCGAACAGGCGCTGCTGCGGCAGATCCGCGAGCGCCAGCTGGTGGAAGGCGACCAGCTGCCCTCGGCGCAGGTGCTGGCCAAGCGTTTCGCGGTCAACCGCCACACCGTGCGGCGCGCGATCGAAGCGTTGGAGGAGCGCGGCTACGTGCGCACCGAAACCGGCCGCGGCAGTTTCGTGCAGGAGCATCCCTACCACTACCCGATCAGCCGCCGCACGCGCTTTGGCCGGGCCATGCATGACCTGAACGTGGAAAGCCACTACACCCTGCTCGATAGCCGCGTGCAGGTGCCGAGCCGGCAGGTGGCGCGTGCGCTTGGCCTGCCGGCCGGCGAACGCGTGCATCGAGTGGTGTATTCCAGCCAGGTGGAGGGGCGCACGGTGGACCACAGCGAGGCCTATTTCCCGGCTGCCCGCTTCCCGGGGCTGGGCGACGTGTTCGCACGCACGCCGTCGGTCACCCGCACGCTGGCCGCATTCGGGGTGACCGACTACCTGCGCCGGCATACCACGGTCATGGCACGCCTGCCCGATGCCGACGTCGCGCGCGTACTCGGGCAATCGACGCGCCGGCCGGTGCTGTGCGTGCACTCGCTGAATGTCGATCCGCAGGGGCAACCGGTGCAGTTCGGCATCACCTGCTTCGCCGGTGACTGGGTGCAGCTGATGGTCAGCAGCGATCCCTAGCGCGGTGCGGCGGGTATTGCACCCGCCGCATGGATAGCCTCAGGCCGCGCGACGCAATGCGCTGTAGCGGCCGTCCACCAGTTCCTCGGCCAGGCCGAAGCTGAGCGTCATGCCCAGGCCACCGCCGCCGATGGCGTTGACGATGGTCACGCCCGATGCAGGTTCGGCAATGAATTCGCTGCCGCCATCCAGCAGCTTGGGATAGATGCCATGCCAGGTCTGTGCGATACGCGCGTCAGGCACCCGCATGAAGCGGGCCAGGTAGTCGAGTACCTTCTGGTTGATGGCGTGCTCATCGAACGGGTCATGCGTATGCGCGTAAGCATGCGAATCGCCGATGGTGATTTCGCCGAGACCGTTCTGCGCTGCCATCACGTGGATGCCCAGTTCGATCAGGTCGGCATGCTCGGCCTGGTAACGTGCCTGCAGCGGGGCGACGTCCGCGGCCTCGCGGAAGCCGGCGTAGTGCACCAGCGACAGGCCACCACACAACGCGGCCCCCAGGCGGAAGCCGGACGGCTGTGCGGCCAGGCGCAGCATCTGCAGCTTGCAGCGGGTCAATGGCGCTGCCGCATACAGTTCCGGATACAGCTGCTCGAATTCCGGGCCGCTGCAGACGAAGACCTGGTCGGCCTCGAACTGGCGATTGCCGGACCACACGCGACCGCTCTCCACCGCCGTCACCGGCGTGCGCCAATGGAACTGCACACCGTGGCACTCGCGCAGGACATCCGGCAGTGCACGAATCGCCTGGCGCGGATCGACGACCAGCTCGTCGGCATTGAACAGCGCGCCGCGCAGCTCGCGCGCGACCAGTGCTGGCGACGTCGCCAGTGCCGCGTCGCGGTCCAGCAGGTGGCATGGGCGCAGCTGCGCATTGGCCGCCGCATACTGCTGCAGCACGGCCCATTCGTCGTCGGCATGGGCGACGTGCAACGAACCGCTGGGATCGTGCCAGAGGCCGGCAGTGTCGATCAGCTCCTGCCAGATCTGCCGCGAGCGCAGCGCGCGCTCATACAGCGGTCCATTGGGCACGCCGATCGGCCAGACCATGCCGAAGTTGCGGATGGAGGCGCCGACAGCGCGTTCATGGCGCTCCAGCACGGTGACCTTGCAGCCACGCACGGCCAGTGCGCGGGCCACGGCCAGACCGACGATGCCGGCGCCGACCACGAGGGCGGTTGTGTTCTTCATGGGGGATGGACTCAGACGGAGGCGAGTGCCGGCATGCGGGCCAGGCGCAGCGCCTTGTGATGGAAGTACAGCAGGGACAACAGCAGGCAGGCACCGCCCAACAGCGACAGATGGATCACGGCACTGGAGAAGAAGCGCACCCAGGACAGTTGCAGGCCGGAAAACTCGTGGCCGAGCAGGACCAGCACGCTGCCGAGGTAGCCAAAGGCATCGGCCAGGTACATCACGAAGCCGACGTTGCCGGCCACCTTGAAGGTGGCGATCATGCGTTCAAAGAACACGCAGTTGAAGGGCACATAGGCCAGATACAGGCCGAAGCCCACCAACCCCAGCCACGCCAGCGGATGCAGCATGCCTTCGCGGAATGCCAGCGTGCTCAGTCCCGCGGTGGCCAGGCCGATGAACATCAGCACGTGCAACGCCATCAGGCCGTTGAGGTTGTTGCGGAACCAGGTCAGGCCGGCGGTCAATGCCAGCACCGCGAGCGCCACCGGCGTTTCGATGGCGGCAAACACGCCGGCGCTGCCACCGTAGCCCAGCTCGCGGAACAGCTCGGCTTCGAAGCTGTCGCGGAAATCGCGGACCACAGTCAGGCACACGTAGCAGAGGATCATCAGCGCCAGCCCCGGCAGGAAGCGGCGTACGAAGGCACGACGCTGCACACGGTCCATCGGCAGGCGTGGCGAGCGCTCGCGCAGGTCAGCGGCGTCCGGGGCGGGAATGCGTTCGAGCATGCGCACCGACACCAGCAGCAGCGGCAGGAACAGCAGTCCGCACAGGAATGGCATCCAGAACTCGCTCACGCCCTGCAGCAGCAGCCACTTGCCGACCGACTTCACCACGCCGGAGGCCATGATGAAGCTGGAGGCGAGGATCGCGCCCATCGCTTCGGTGGTCCGTCGCCCTTCCAGATAGCTGAACACCAGGCCCCAGACCATGCCCAGGGGCAGGCCGTTGAGGAACAGGAACGGGATGTTCCAGGGCGCCGGCACCAACGCAAAGCCCAGCAGGGCCAGCCAGGAAATACCTATCAGGCCCAGCAACAGGCTGGCGCGGCGCTCGGTGCGCAGTTCGCCGATCACCCGTACGCCGATGAACTTGCTGCACATGTAGCCCAGCACCTGCGCCACCACCAGCCACACTTTGTAGTCGGCGCCGAACAGATGCTGGTTGTCGAAAGAGGCGGCTGCAAACGGTTTGCGGAAGGCATACATGCACGCATAGGTGGACAGCGCGGCACTGCCGGCGAACACCGTCAGTGCCAGCGGATGCCCCTGCAGGCGCGCCCACAGCGATGCCCGGTTCATGCAGCGGCGACCGTGCCGGAACGTGCCAGGCCGAGCAGCGCCGGCAGGCAGTCGAGATGATCGATGATGTGGTCCGGCCCGTACGGCAGCAGTTCGGCACGGGTGAACGCGCCGGTGGTGACCGCCACATTCAGGCCGACACCGGCATTGCGCCCTTCATTGATGTCGACTTCGGTGTCACCCACCTTCACCACGGTCGCAACATCGTCGACGCCGGTGCGCTGCATCAGTACCTGGATCATGTGCGGCGCCGGGCGGCCCGACGGCACCTCATCGCTGGCCACCAGTGCGTCGATGCGATCGTGCCAGCCGAGTCGTTCGATGATCACCTCGGCGATGTCGCGCGAGAAACCGGTATCCAGGCCAATGCGGATGCCGTGCGTGCGCAGCGTGTCGAACAATGCCTCGGCGCCCGGCAGCGGTGCAATGCCCGGTGCATGGCGATAGCACGCGAGCATGCGCGCCACGAAGTCGGTGTGGATCGGTGCCACGCGCGGGTCATCCACCGTGGCCCCCAGCAGCCGCGCGATCGCCTGCGGCTTGGGATAGCCCATCAGCGGGCGCACGTCCTCCACCTCGATGGCGTGGCCGGCAGCGGCCATCGCTTCGGCGAAGGCATGCGCGACCAGGCCCGGGTCGGCAACGGTGGTTCCAGCGATATCAAGGACAGCAAGGCGGTAGCGCATGGCGGCAGGCAGCGTTGGGCGGAGGTGCCCAGCTTCGCCGCGCCCGGCCACGCCCTGATGACAACGGCCGCACAGGCCAGTGCACCTGTCTAGCCTGGCGACTCCTGCGCCGCCATGTGCCGCACGTGCTCGGCAGCCTGTGCGTGCAGCCAGTCGCGGAAGGCGAGAAAGCCGCGATGGCGGGCCGAGCGCTGCGGGTAGACCAGCCAATGCGGCCAGGCGGTTTTCAGGCGCTGGCTGGACAGCGCAACCAGTTGGCCGGAATCCAGCAACAGGCGCGCCCGTGTCACCCGCCCCAGCGCCACGCCCACCCCGTCCAGCGCCGCACGGTGGTGTGCCTCCGAATCATCCAGCACTGCCACGAAGCGCGGCGGCGGGCTCTGCCCACTCAACGCGAACCATTCGCCCCATGCGCCATCGGGATCACCCAGCAGCGGCCACTGGTTCAGCGGCACACGGTCGATCCCTCCCATGCGCTCGATCAGCGCCGGGCTGGCCATCGGCAGCAGCCACTCGTCGAACAGCGGTTCCACCACCAGCCCGGGCCATTGGCCGGTGCCCAGCCGCAGCGCCGCGTCGAACTGCCGCTGCCGATCGAAATCGACCAGGCGTTCGCTCGACTGCAGATTGATCTCGATCTGGGGATGCGCAGCGACGAAGTGACCCAGCCGCGGCACCAGCCAGGCCGAGGCCATCGACGGCACCGCACTGATCGTCAGCACGTGCTCGGCACGGGCCGCATAGGGCTGGAAGGCTTCGTTGATCGCGTCCAGATGCGGGCCGACCTGGTCGAGCAGACGCTGCCCTTCCAGGGTAAGGGTGACACCCCGCGCCTGGCGGATCAGCAAGGGTTGGCCGAGGCGCTCTTCCAGTTGCCGCATCTGATGGCTGAGTGCACTGACGGTCAGGTTCATCGAGGCAGCGGCACGTGACAGGTTGCCCAGCCGTGCGGCGGCTACGAAACCCTGCAGGGCATGCAATGGTGGGCGGGACATAAGGCTTGAATTTTTCTCAAGGCAAGCTTGCGGAAATGTCGCTTTTTTGCAGCCCCATGCTGCCCGTATCGTGCAGTTCACTCAAGTGGAGGCACGCTCATGAACATCTTCGGCAGCCTGTTGTTCCTGCAGGGCCACATTGCCAGCGCCGAGCTGGCCCGCCAGCTGGCCGCCCCACCAGTGCCAGCACCACCGCCCAGCAGCACTTCCGGTAGTGCCGGCCGCTGGCCGGCAGCCGCAGAATGCCCGGTCCACGAGGTTGCCAGCCAGCGGCCGGCACACCCCTAACGCTGCAGCGCTTCCTGCACGGCCGCCGCTACATCGGTGTTGTCGATGTAACTGCCGTCATTCCAGCGCACATGCTGGCGGTAACCGGCATCGACACCACGCACGCGCTTTCCAAGCAACTCCGCGCCCGTGCCCTTGGCCCATAGTGGCACCAGCGCGTTGGAGTGGTTGCCGGTAGGGCGGAAGCTCATCCCCGGCATGCGCCCGCGGCCATTGTTGCGCACCGGCGCGAAGGCCACGTTCTGCGCATCAGGGCCCATCGGCATGCTGTTGTCGTGGTCGGTAGTGACGATCAACAAGGTGTGGTCCCAGCCACCGTTGCGCTCGACCCATTCGACCACCGCCGCCACTGCGTCGTTGAACTCCACGGTTTCCTCGATCAGCCGGCCGAACTGCGGCTGGTCGCTGCACTGGCCATAGTGCCATTCGGTGCCGCACGCGCTGGTATGCGCCGCCCAGTCGGTGGCGCCGCCTTCCACCATCAGGAACAGGCCCTTGGTCGAACGCTGCTGCAGGAACTGCAGCGCGCCACGCGTCATGGTCGCCAGGTCGGGAACGCTGTCGATCTTCCTGACGCCGGAGGGCGTGCTCGCATCCTTGCCCAGCACCTGCAGCTGGCGCGCCTGCTGCAGCGTATTGGCCACGCGCGGCACGCCGATCAGCGGACGATCTGCCGGCAGACGGCCCTGCGCCAGCGCGGCGAACTCCTCCTTGCCGCGGATCAGACGCCACGGGCCGTCCGGGTTTGCGCCGATCGTGCTGCCCGCTTCCAGCTGCTGCCAATCCTGCTGCGAAACCCATTCCCACGGGTTCGCGCAACCTTCTTCCGGCGCGGCGGCACGGTCTGCGCTGCAGGCACGGCCATCAACACTGTAGCCAGGGCCACCGGTACCCATCACCAGGTCCAGGTGGCCCTGCGCCAGCATCTGGTGCGCGATGGCATGGTAGTTGTTACGCGATTCGTTCTGCGCGGCGAACGCCGCAGGTGTTGCATGTGCGAACGGCACCGAGGTGACCACGCCGGTGGCCATGCCCAGGCGCTTGGCGCGCAGCGTGTTGAACTCCACGGGTTGGCCATCGTTGTTGTAGTTGATGGCGTTGTTGTAGGTCTTGATACCCGCCGACAGCGCGGTGCCCGCCGCTGCGCTGTCAGTCGCCACCGCCGCCAGGTACTGGTAGCCGACGAAGGGCAGATCCGGTGCCGGCACCGGCGTGTCATCCCACGCCTTCGCAGCGTCATAGCTGAGGGTCTGCACGGTGTCGCGCGTCGGCTGGCTGCTGGAGTTCAGCGGAAAGGTGGTCATCGCCAGCTGCTGGGGGAAGTCCGCGTACGGCGCACCTTCGCGGCTGCCGTACTGCCAGTAGGCAGCGGCATCCCAGGTGCCCCAGCCGGCGCCGTCGTTGATCATGACGATCACGTTGTACGGTTGGACTTCGCCAGAAGGCGCCGAATCGGCGCGCAGGTTCGGCTGGCAGCCGGTGAGGGCGGCCAGGACCATCAGCAAGGAGGCATGCCGCCTGCGGCGTGGGAAAGGTGTGGTCATCGTGCATCCTGTCGAGCCACCGGCGGCCCGCGATAACGGAGTGTTATATAGTTTCATTGTTGCAGCTTCGTGCAGGCGACACCGGCTACCCTGCGCAGATCCCGTTGCCATCGCTGCACCCATGTCATTCTCTTCCCCGCCGCGCCCGCCGCTCTCCGCAATCACCGTGGATGCTGCGACCTGCGCGGTGATCCACCAGCACAACGCCGAAGCCATGCGACCACCGGCATCGCTGACCAAGCTGATGACGGCCTATGCCGCTTACGAATGCGTCCAGGCGCAACGCCGCCGCTGGGACGAGGCCGTCACCATCGCCGCCGATGACGTGCACGCCGTAGCCGAGGATGAAACGCGCATGGGCCTGGTGCCCGGCGAAACGGTCGCCTTGGGACGCCTTCTGGAAGGGCTGATGATCATTTCCGGAAATGACGCTGCGCTGGCCATCGCGCGCCATCTGGACGGATCGCAGACTGCATTCCTGGAACGCATGAACCGGCACGCGCGCCAGCTGGGTTTGCGCAGCACGTGGTTTGCCAGCGTCTCCGGCATCACCACACCGAAGCATGCGTCCAGCGCACACGACATGGCGGTGGTGGCCGCCCGCCTGCTGAACGATCATCCGCAGATACTGGCGATCACCGCGCAGCGCGCGTTCGCACATGGCAGCTTCAACCGCAACAACCAGAACGCCCTGCTTGGCGAAGACGGCGTGGATGGATTGAAGACCGGCTACACCCAGGCCGCAGGCTTCTGCCTGGCCGCCACCGCATGCCGGGCAGTGCCCGGGCGGGACCGGCCGGTACGCCTGATCAGCGTGGTGCTGGGCTCTGAAAGCCGCGACGCGCGCGACGCACTGGTGCGCGATCAGTTGGCGGCAGGATTTGCCGCGCTGGCCGGCGGCTGACCGCTCCTGTGGCTCAGCGCCGCTTGACCGTGGCCACAATCAAGCGCTGAAGCTCCGCCTCGGCGTCGGCCTTGTCCAGCGCGCCAGCAGCCACGCCCTCTGAAAGGGTTTCAGCCGCACCGAGGATCGCCCAGCGTGCCGCCACCGGCAGCGTACCGCCGGTGGCGAACGGGCCCAGCCAGGCCGCGCAGTGGTCGATGAAGTCCTGCTGGTAGCGCCGGCGCACCTCGTACAGTTCAGGTGCGCCGACCAGCGCCGCGAGGATGCCCTGCACTTCACTGCCCTGACTGAGCACGCAATCGATGTAGCCGGAAGCAATGGCCGCCGCACGATCGGCCAGCCGCGCCCGGGCATTGCCGATGCGATCGTTGAACACTGCGGTCTGCCGGCCGTCATAGTCGTCGTACAGCGCAGCCAGCAGGCCATTACGGGTCACGAAGTGGTCGTACGCCACCGGCTTGGTCACGCCTGCCGCTTCGGCCAGCCGCCCCAGCGTCAGCGCGTCGGTGCCTTCTTCGCCCACCAGCGTCCACGCCACGTCCAGCAACTGGCGGGCGCGTTGCTCGCGGGTCAAACGACGGCGCGTGGGTGCGGTGTTGGCAGGCATCGGCGGAGCACGTCGATCAGCTCATCGGAGTACCGATTTTACGGCCGATCTCCAGCGCGGTCTGCAGATGTGCATCCGCCGCCCCCGTGTCGGCCTCCAGCAGCAGCTCCGACGACATCACCCGCGCGCCGCAGTAGTCGAAAATGCCCATGTCGATCTGGGTCTTCATCGCCGCGCCATAGCCGCGCCGCTCGATCATCTCCGCACCTGCGCCACCGATACCGACCAGATGCACGCGCAGGCGCTGCAGCTTCTTCTGCACCTTGCCATCGGCGCCATCCTGGTAGGCCCAGCCCTGGGTGAATACCCGATCGATCCAGCCCTTCAGCAACGCGGGGAACGACCACCAGTACAGCGGATAGACCAGTACCAGCGTGTCGGTGGCATCCAGGCGCGCGTGCTCGGCGGCGACATCAGCCGGTATTCCTCCCGTGCCACGGAACAGCGCCTGGTCCTGGGGGCTGAAGCGCGGGTCGAAGCCCTCGGCCATCAGGTCGGCATAGGCGACGATGTTGCCGGCACCGGCAGCGCGGATGGCGCCGCCGATGTGCTGGCCGATGGCGTGGGTCAGCGAGCCCGGCTCGGGATGGGCAATGACAATGAGGCTGTGCATGGGAAGGGGATCTCCAGGAATCACTACTTACCAATAGTAAGTAATGATTCCTGCGACACCAACGCCATCGATGGGACGCTGTATTCATACCCCGTATAGTGCGTCGGTTTCCCATGGAAGACGGACGATGCGCCGAAGCCTGTTTGCCCCGTTGCTGGCCCTGCTGGTGGCCATGAACGTAGTTCCCGCTTTCGCTGGCGAGCTGAGCCCTGACGACTCGGCAGCACTGCGTCAGGACGTGCAGGCGATGCTGACTGCGTTCGGCCGCGGCGATGCCGAGCTGATCATCGCCCGCACCCATCCCAGCCTGAAACGGCTGGCCGGCGGTGATGAGGCCTATGCGCAGGCAACCCGTGGCATCGTCAAGGAACTGCGCAAGGCTGGCGTTGCCATCATCAGCGACGAAGCCGGCGTACCCGGCCGTACCTATGCCGCCGGCGAAGAAGAAGTCTGCTTCGTACCGCGCCAGTCACTGCTGCGCGTTCGCGAAGCACCGATGCGCAGCACCTCGTTCATGGTCGCCGTACGCCGTGTCGGCACGTCGCAGTGGAGTTACCTCGATGGTGCCGGTCTGCTCGACAACCCCGCACTGCTGCGGCAGCTGCTGCCGGCGCTGGAGCCGGGCGTAGTGCTGCCGAAGGGCGACGTGGAAGCGCTGTAGCGCCGTTGCCACGCCACAGTACGCATGGCGGACATCATCCACGCGTGGCGTGGATCTACCGGAACAACGCGTTCAATGCCGCCCCGGAAGCCGCCTGCTGCAGGCCATCGAAACGACCTTCCTGCACGATCGGCAGTGTGGCCTGCATCAATCCCCCCCACGCCGCGCGGGCCAGTGCTCCACCCAGGCTGATCCGACGCACGCCGAGCGCAGCGATTTCCTGCAGACTCAGCGGTGTCGGCCCACCCACCAGCAGGTTCACCGGCTTCGCCCCCGCCGCGGCGACCACCGCGCTGATCTGCTCGCGCGTGCTGATGCCCGGTGCATACAGCACGTCGGCACCGGCGTCGGCATAGGCACGCAGACGCTGCAGCGCATCCTGCAGATCCGGCACGCCAACGAAGAAGTTCTCTGCTCGGCCCACCAGCAGCACGCCACCACCGGCACGGTCGATGGCATCCCGGGCCGCACGCAGGCGCGCCACTGCGTCGTCGATGGGCCGCAACGGTGCGTCGGCCATGCCACTGGCGTCCTCGATCGACAACGCGGCAACGCCGGTGTCGATCGCCGCACTCACCGCCTCGGCCACCTGCTGCGGAGTGGCGCCAAAACCATCACCGAAGTCGGCATTCAGCGGCAACGCCGTTGCACTGACCATCACCCGCAGATGTTCCAGCGTTGCCTGCAGTGAAACGGCGCCATCCGGTCGCCCCTCGCTCCAGGCGCAACCTGCGCTGGTCGTGGCCAGGGCCTGGAAGCCCTGCCGCTGCAGGTAACGTGCACTGCCTGCATCCCACGGGTTGGGCAGCACGAAACACCCCTGTGCGTGCAGCTGGCGGAAGGTCGCGCGCCTGCACGCGATGTCGGCGTTGGACAACGTCATGACGGACTCCAGCACGGTACAGCATCACCCTATCCCGGCCACCGGCCCCGCTCAATGCCGGCGACGCGGTGGCGACCCTCCCGGCCGCGACGCCTCCCGCTCCGGGCCGCATGAGGTGATGCTTCCTGCTTATTGGACCGTGCCCGGCCTGCTGCACCAGCGTGCCGGTTCCGCCCCGCCACATGTCACAACGGAGCCCCTCATGCCCGCACAACCGCACGTCCCCGCCGCCCCCCTCATCGACGCCGGTGACGATGACGCCCAGTGGGCCGATCTGCTCTCGCCTGCGCGCCGTCGCCTGATCGCCTCCGCCGGCGTGGCGGTGGGCGGCCTGGCTGGCGCCGCCGCCACGGCGGCCCCGCGTGACGACGGCGCCGTGAACACCACCGAGCCGGGGCGCCCGGGCTTCCGCGCCATCGTCCCGCCGCCAGCAACGGGACACAGCCCCTGGGGCCAGGCCACCGCCAGCGAGGCCACCCCGCGCCCGGCCAGCGTGCGCCCCGGCGAGGCCACGCTGCCCACCCGGCCGCGCGCCTACACCGACATCAAGAGCTATCACGCACACATCTACTTCGATGAGGACAGCTTCGAGAAGGCCGCGCTGCTGCGGCGCTGGGCCGCCGAGCGCTTCCCGGTGGAGCTGGGCAACTGGAACCTGGAGCCACGCGGCCCGCACGTCACGCCGTCGTTCTACTTCGGTTTCACCAACGACCTGCTGCCGGTGCTGGTGCCGTGGCTGCAGCTCAACAGCCTGGGCCTGACCATCCTGATCCATCCCAATACCGGCGACGGCCGCGCCGACCATCTCTACTACGCGTTGTGGGTGAACCGGGCGCAGCCGGTGAACGCCTATACCTGGCCGGTACCGAAGCCGGGCGAGCAGGAGCCGCTGGAGGAAGTGTTCCCGAACGTGGTGCCGTCTGTGCCGTTGGAGACCTGAGCAATCGAGCCGCCATCCACGCATGGCGTGGATCTACCGCACCAGGGCCCATTACGGCATCCGTCATTGCCCGGCCTGGCCGCCATCGTCGGCCTACGTGCACGCATCCCCCGCCAGCACGGCGTTCAGCGCGCCTTGATCCAGCGCCCGCCATACGGCCACAAGCCCTTCGACGAATTTCAAACGAACGATTGAAACACTGCAAACTTCGCCGAACTGGACAGCATCCGCCGCTTCCGCCAGACTGCCGCCCTTTCCCGTCTTCCGGATCCCATGGCGAAGCTGCTGGTCCTGCATGGCCCCAACCTCAACCTGCTCGGCACCCGCGAGCCGGAGGTCTACGGCCACACCACGCTGGCCGATATCGACCAGGCCCTGGCCGCCCAGGCCGCCGCCGCCGGTCACGCCGTGCAGAGCCTGCAGTCCAACGCCGAACATGTGCTGGTGGACCGCGTACAGGCCGCACGCAACGACGGAACCGCTTTCATCCTGATCAACCCCGCCGCCTTCACCCACACCTCGGTCGCCCTGCGCGATGCGCTGGCGGCGGTGGCGGTGCCGTTCATCGAGATCCACCTGTCCAACCCGCATACCCGCGAACCGTTCCGCCAGCACAGCTACTTCAGTGACAAGGCGGTGGGCGTGGTGTGCGGCTTCGGTGCCGACAGCTATCGCTATGCGATGGACGCTGCGCTGCTGCGCGTGCCGGCGGCCAGCGCGTGAACGTGCTGCCGCGCGTGCTCGCCGGCGTTGTGGCGTGGGCCAGCCTCTGCGGCGGCGCCATGGCGCTGGACCGCAAGGATGAAGGCATCGACTGCGCCCATCCAGTCACCACGATGGAGAGCGACCTGTGCGCCTCGGACGTGGCCGCAGCCGCTGATGCCGAACTCAATACGGTCTATGCACAGGCGCGCCGCCAGCTGCGCGCGCCGGCCAACGGTGGCAGTTGCAGCTACTGTGGCAACGCCGAACAGGAACTGGTGCTGGCCCAGCGCGCCTGGATACAGCTGCGCGACCACGACTGCAACGCGGTCTATGCCCTCAATTCCGACGGGACGGCGCGCAACGGCGCACAGATGCGCTGCCTGATCACCCTCGCGCGCGACCGTACGCGGCAGCTGCGCGAGTTCTACGAACTGCTTTGACCCGAGTGCAACCGCGCTCCCCACCACACTGACATCAAGAGCAAAGAGGCCACCATGGATCTCCGCAAAATCAAGAAGCTGATCGACCTGCTGGAAGAGTCGAACCTGGCTGAAATCGAAATCAAGGAAGGCGAAGAGTCCGTGCGCCTGTCGCGCGCCCCGGTCGCCGGCTATGCCGCTCCGATCGCCGCCCCGATGTATGCCGCCCCGCCCGCCCCGGCGCCGCAGGCCATGCCGATGCAGTCCCCGACCGAGGCCTCCACCGGCGGCACCGCCAAGCCGGGCCCGGCACTGCCGGAAGGCCACGTGCTGCGCTCGCCGATGGTCGGCACGTTCTACGCCTCGGCCGCGCCGGACAAGCCGGCCTTCGTCACCGTTGGCCAGCAGGTCAAGGAAGGCGAAACCCTGGCCATCATCGAAGCGATGAAGATGTTCAACCCGATCGAAGCCGACAAGTCCGGCACCATCGTCGCCATCCTCGGCGAAAACGGCCAGCCGGTGGAGTTCGACCAGCCGCTGTTCGTGATCGGCTAAGGGGCGGACGCCATGCTCGACAAAGTCGTCATTGCCAACCGAGGGGAGATCGCGCTGCGCATCCTGCGCGCGTGCCATACCCTGGGCATCCGCACGGTGGCCGTGCACTCCACGGTCGACCGCAACCTCAAGCACGTGGCCATGGCCGACGAGTCGGTCTGCATCGGCCCCGCACCGTCGCCACAGAGCTACCTGAACATTCCGGCGCTGATCGCGGCGGCGGAAGTGACCGACGCCCAGGCGATCCACCCGGGCTACGGCTTCCTGTCGGAGAACGCCGACTTCGCCGAGCGCGTGGAAGAGTCCGGCTTCATCTTCATCGGCCCCAAGGCCGACACCATCCGCATGATGGGTGACAAGGTCGAAGCCATCCGCGCGATGAAGTCCGCCGGCGTGCCGTGCGTGCCCGGCTCCGGTGGCCCGCTCGGCGAAGACATCGTCGCCAACACCAAGATCGCCCGCGAGATCGGCTACCCGGTCATCATCAAGGCGGCCGGGGGTGGCGGTGGCCGTGGCATGCGCGTGGTACACGCCGAAGCCTCGCTGAAGACCTCGATCGAGACCACCAAGAGCGAGGCCAAGGCCGCGTTCGGCAATGGCGAGGTCTACATGGAGAAGTTCCTGGAGAATCCGCGCCACGTGGAAATCCAGGTGCTGGCCGATGGCCAGGGCAACGCCATCCACCTCGGCGAGCGCGACTGCTCGATGCAGCGCCGCCACCAGAAGGTGGTGGAAGAAGCACCGGCACCGGGCATCACCGCCGAACAGCGCGAGCAGATCGGCAAGGTGTGCACCGAAGCCTGCGTGCGCATCGGCTACCGTGGCGCCGGCACGTTCGAGTTCCTGTACGAGGACGGCCGCTTCTACTTCATCGAAATGAACACCCGCATCCAGGTGGAGCATCCGGTCACCGAAATGGTCACCGGTATCGACCTGGTGGCCGAGCAGCTGAAGATCGCCGCCGGCCAGAAGCTGTCGATCAAGCAGAGCGATGTGGTGCTCAGCGGCCATGCCATCGAGTGCCGCATCAATGCCGAAGATGCCGAAACCTTCGTGCCGAGCCCGGGCACCATCACCGGCTTCCATCCGCCGGGCGGCCCCGGCGTGCGCGTGGACACCCACATCTACAGTGGCTACCGCGTGCCGTCGAACTACGATTCGATGATCGGCAAGCTGATCGTGCATGGCCCCGACCGCGAAACCGCCATCGCCCGCATGCGGGTGGCGCTGAGCGAGATGGTGGTGGATGGCATCAAGACCAACATCGCCCTGCAGCAGCGGATCATGCGCGACAAGGGCTTCCAGGCCGGTGGCCAGAACATCCACTATCTGGAAAAGCGTCTTGCCGAGCGCAAGAGCAAGCCGATCGCACTGACCTGATCGGCTGCAGATGCTGGACATGAAAAGGGCGGGGATTTCCCCGCCCTTTCTGCTTTTCTGCGGTAGCGCCGGGCCATGCCCGGCGGCGTTCCATTGCCGACGTCCACCCGTCGTCGGGCATGGCCCGGCGCTACCGGTGTGGCGTCAGCGCGCGTCGGCTGCCGTCGCCGGAATCTGCGAATTGACCAGTGGACGCACGCCATTGGGCGAAGTCGGGTCGACGATCACCATGGTCTCGGTGGAACCATCGGGCCACACCACCTGGAAGGTGCTTCCAGCCGGCAATGATGCGAACGGCATGCCGCTCTGCGCGCGATAGACCGCAGCCACCTGGCTGGCACCGGCGCGGCGTATGTCTTCCTGCGCCTTCACCGTGGTCAGCTCCACCTTCGACAGATGCCGGTAGCGATCCTCGTAGGTATCGATCATCAACAGCCCGACCGCACCAGCCGAGTAGGCCACGAACAGCGCCACCCAGAACCAGAACTTGGCCCCGTGCAGGAATCGACGGTAGTTCATCGCCCGTCCCTCTTTCCAACCAATCGCCTGATCCATTCCTTCATTTTCCCAGCACCTTGCCGCGAAACCGCAGCGTCATACACCAAATCCCGGAAATCCTGCGCTCCATCCTGCGAACAGATCCCTCCATTCGCACAAAAATTGTTGACCAGCACGCTGTCCGCTCCACACGGTAGACCGAGTTCGCAGGCCGCAAGCCGCCATGCAAGTTCACTGAGCTGCTCGCCAGCCACCAGGCCGTCGAACGCGCGATCACCCGCGGCACGCACGCCCATGCCGGGCGCGATGGCCATGTAGGCTTCCGGGTCGCGCGAAGTGCGCACGCGCTCGACCAGGTCACGCCGGTACGCGGCGCTGTCATGCAGCGGCTCACCCTCGGCGAACAGCGACGCTTCGGCGGCCAGGTTGCCCTGCGCAGCCGCCTTGCGGCGTTCGGACAGCACCAGCGCCGCGCCCAGCTTGTCACCCGGCACGAATCCACCGCACCGTTGCGCCACCCGCTCGCGCGCTTCGACCATGGCCGGTGCCGCGGTCAGCCCCAGCCCGCTCAGTACGTTGTTGTCCAGCCGGTAGCCGCCGGGATCAAGCGCGTACTGCGCGCAATAGTCATACACGCGGCTGAGCATCCAGCGCGCCTCGTGGTTGCCGGTGTCGGCCTGCGCGCGCAGGCGCTGCGCGTAGGCATACAGGTCGCTGGCATCTTCGATGTCGGCGCGCAGGTCCAGCGGCAGGCCCGAAGGCAGCGCATCACCGCGTTCGAAGGCGGCCAGGCGGCGCGCCAATGCCTTGGGCACCACCGGCAGTACTGCGTTGCTGTCGCCGGAGGCCACCGCTGCCGGCAGGTCCGACGCAGCGACCGGCCCCGCCCCAACATGGCCACTGGCCCGATAGCCGGCCACGCCCAGCACGGCCACCGCCGGCAGTACGAGCAACCAGGTTTTCAGGGTCGGAGCGAAGGCCATCGGCGGCGGTGAGTGTTCACGGCACACAGGAAAGCGCCGAGTTTAGCAAGGCCCGGCAGACCTGTCTGAACCCGCTTCGTTCATCTCAGTGCGGCATCTCAGACAATACGGAGACGCCACGATGGTCTAGCATGGCCCCCTTTCCCGCGATTGCCCCCACCGCCATGCCGTTCCTGGAACTGACCCTGCGTTGCACCGAAGCCACCCAGCCCCGCTATGAGAATGCGCTGGAGGACGTTGGCGCACTGGCCGTGACCCTGCTCGATGCCGAGGCCGATACCAGCAACGAACAGGCCATCCTCGAACCGGGCGTGGGTGAGACGCCGCTGTGGGACACCCTGGTGCTGAGCGCACTGTTCCCCGCCGACGCCAACGCGCTGTTGCTGCTGGCCGCCCTGGAAGCCTTCGACCCGGAGCTGGACTGGAGCAGCGGCAGCTTCCGTGCGGTCGAGGACGAAGACTGGGAGCGCGCCTGGCTGGACCAGTTCCAGCCGATGGATTTCGGCAGCCGGACCTGGATCGTGCCGTGGAACCATGAACTGCCGGACGCCACACAGGCGGCCGATGCTGCCGTGGTGCGGCTGGACCCGGGCCTGGCATTCGGTTCGGGTACCCACCCGACCACCGCACTGTGCCTTCGTTGGCTGGACCAGTTGGCGGTGGACGGCCTGCTGCAGGGCCAGCGCGTGCTCGACTTCGGTTGCGGCTCGGGCATCCTCGCGCTGGCAGCGCTGAAGCTGGGTGCCGCCGAAGCCATCGGCGTGGACAACGATCCGCAGGCGCTGATCGCCACGGCCGATAACGCCGAACGCAACGGCGAGCAGGCGCACATGCATGTGTACCTGCCGCAGGACGAACCAGTCGCCACCTACCCGATCGTGGTCGCCAACATCCTTGCCTCCGCACTGGATGCACTGGCCGAACTGCTGGCTGCGCGCGTCGCAGGCGGCGGACGCATCGCCCTGTCGGGCATCCTGCATGGCCAGGAAGGCGAACTGCTGCAGCGCTACGCGGCATGGTTCGACGACCTGCAGGCCACCCAGGACGGCGACTGGATGCGCATCACCGGCGTGCGCCGCGCCTGATCGTGGTTGAATGACCGCTGGATACGAGCCCGCACCCTGAGCATGTCCGAGCCGAACCCGCCGCGCCGTCCCCTGGCCACCTTCCTGCGCCCCGCGTCGGAAGGCGAGGCTGCACCTGCGACCGATGCGCTCACGCCGGAGCCGGCGGCGCACGGCATCCCGGCAGCAGAACCCGACGAATCCATCGACGAGGCCATGCCGGCGGTGGCGGAGATGCGACAGCCCGATGACACGGTCATCGACAGCGACGCGGCCCTGATCGAACCTGTCGTCGCTGCAGCGCTTGCGCAGACGGCGACACGCGAGGTCCCCAGCTTCCTGGGCACCGCACGTCCACGCGCGCAGCCTGCGCCGCGCTGGCACTGGCTGCTGGTGGCCGGGCTGGCGATGTTGCTGGTGTTGCAGAGCGTGCTCGCCGATCGCGCGCGGCTGGCCGCCGACGCCGGCAACCGCGCATGGCTGGGCGCGCTGTGCGGCGCCCTGCGCTGCAGCCTGCCGGCCTGGCACGAACCCACCGCGTTCACCATGACCAGCCGCGAGATCCGCCCGCTGCCGGGCCGTGCCGGCGTGTTGCAGGTGCAGGCCAGCATCCGCAACGATGCACGCTGGGCACAGGCGTGGCCAGACCTGCGCCTGTCGCTGTCCGATGCCGATGGCCGGGTGATCGGCAGTGGCGTGTTCGTACCCACGCAATACCTGGGCGAGAATCCCGGTGCGGCCCTGCTGGAACCGGGCCAAAGCGCGCGCATCGCCTTCCGCGTGCAGGAGCCCGCCGCGTCCACCGTCGCATTCACCTTCGACTTCCTCTGACCAGGGTAGAGGCGACCAGCCGTGGCAGGTCGGGCACGCTCGCGCTAGACTGGCCGTCACCACCTCGTCCGGCCGCGCGCTCCGCGCGCACGGGCCAACCAGATCGGGAACCCCCCTTGAACGCTGTCCTCTCTCGTCCTGACAACAGTCGTGGCGCTCCCCGGCCACCGCTGCGTGAACACGTCGCCCAGTCCGTGCGCCGTTACCTGCGTGACCTCGATGGCTGTGACGCGGACGATGTCTACGAGATCGTGTTGCGCGAGATGGAAATCCCGTTGTTCGTGGAAGTGCTCAACCACTGCGAAGGCAACCAGAGCCGCGCCGCGGCGATGCTGGGCATCCACCGTGCCACCCTGCGCAAGAAGCTGAAGGAATACGGCATCAGCGCCTGAGCGCCGCCCGCCGGGCATGGCCCGGCGCTGCCGATGCCGGGTCCACCCGGTTCCGGTAGATCCACGCCATGCGTGGATGCAAGCCCGCCGGATCAACCGCCGCCCGTAGATCCACGCCATGCGTGGATGCATGCCAGGCAGAATCACCCGCCCCCGCCCGCCTTCCAGTAATACCGCACCACGTGGAAGAACACCGGCGCAGCGAAGCACACCGAATCCAGCCGGTCTAGCATGCCCCCATGGCCCTCGATCATGTGGCCCCAGTCCTTGATGCCGCGGTCACGCTTGATCGCCGACATCACCAGACCGCCCCAGAATCCCATCAGGTTGATCAGCAGCGACAATCCGAATGCCTGCAACGGCGTGAACGGGGTGATCCACCACAACGCCGCGCCCAGCGCGCTGGCACTCAGCACGCCCCCCACAAAGCCTTCCACCGTCTTCGACGGCGACAGCTTCGGCGCAATCAGGTGCCTGCCCAGCAGCTTGCCCCAGATGTACTGCAGCACGTCCGAGGACTGCACCACGATCACCAGGAAGGCGAACAGCAACACGTTGCGCGCCGGGTCATGCCCCGGCACGTGCAGGTTCAGCAGCAGCGGCACATGCGAAATGCAGAACACGCAGATCATCAGCCCCCACTGCACCTTCGCCGTGCGCTCCAGGTAGTGCGTGGTGTCGCCGCCGATGGTGGACAGGATCGGCAGGAACAGGAAGGCGTAGACCGGGATCAGCAGCGTGTACATGCCATACCAGTCGATCCACACCAGGTAGTACTGCCACGGCAGCACGATGTAGAACGCCGCCAGCAGCGCGTAGTAGTCGCCTGACCGCGTGGGTGCCAGGGTGATGAACTCGCGCAGTGCGAACAACGAGATGATCGCGAACAACACGATCACCCCGGCGCGGCCGAAGAACAGCGCCAGCCCGACCACGATTGCCATCACCCACCAGGCACGGATGCGCGAGACCAGATTGGCGATCACCGCACTGGGCTGCCCGCGCTGGCGCCAGCGCAGGGTCTCGGCCACCAGCGTGGCCAGCACCAGCACCGCACCGACACCGCCGAACAGCAGACCGGTCTGCTGGCCCACGCTGCGCGCGGCCAGATCCCCGGACATTTCCATCAGGTAGCTCATGCGCGCCCTCCATTCGGCGCCAGGTCGAGCAGCGCTTGCCGGCTGCGCGTCAGGAACGCGGCCTTGTCCTCATCGGCCTGCAGCCGCAGCGGCGTGCCGAACGTGGCCGTGCACAGCAGCGGCAGCGGCAGGAAGCGCCCCTTTGGCATCACCCGCTTGAGGTTATCGATCCACACCGGCACGAACTCCAGTTCCGGCCGCTGCCGCGCCAGGTGGTAGATGCCACTTTTGAACGGCAGCAGCGGCTCGTCGCCGACGTTGCGCGTGCCTTCCGGGAACAGGATCAGCGAACACCCTTCATCGACCGCTTCGCGCAGCACCTGCAGCGGGTCCTGCTGGCGATGGCCGGCCTCGCGCTCGACCAGCACGCCGTTGAATACCGCATCGATCAGGTAGCGGCGCAGGCCATCGCGCTGCCAGTACTCGGCTGCAGCGACCGGCCGCACCTGGCGGCGCAGCGCCGGTGGCATCGACGACCAGATCAGCACGAAGTCACCATGGCTGGCATGGTTGCCGTAGTAGACGCGGTGCTCGCTGGAGGGTGCGCAGCCGATCCACAGCGCACGCGCCCCCGTCACCACATGGATCGCACCACTGCAGGCGCGGGCAATCAATTCTGCGAACATCGGTCCCTCCCGTTCACGTCTGCGGCCACAGCACGGCCAGCATCAGCAGTACGACCTGCACTGCGGTCAGCAGATACTGGCGCAGCAGCAGGCGGCGCATGCCGGCCCAGCGCGGCGCCCAGCCACGCGGCGGTTCCTCGACGGGTGCGCGGCGCAGCCCACTGACATGCAGCAGCTGGTCGGTACGGCGCGCAGCGGCTTCGCCGTCCAGTCCTTCCTCGCGCAACAGCTGCAGCAGGCTGGCATCCAGCTCCACCCGCCACGCGTGGTAAGCCTGCGCGAGTCCCGCGCCAATACTGAGCAGCAACAGGCCGGCCGCCATCATCGCCAGCCCCGGCTCGATGCCGAGCAGCAGCAACGCCACCAGCAGCAGCCCCAGCGACAGCAACGCGGGCCATCGTCCCTGCCGCAGCAGCAGCTGCATGGCCGCCAGATCGGGAGTCGCGCTCATGCGGGGTCTCCGTTCGCCGCAGCGATGGCGCGCAGATGTGCCTCGCCCAGTACGATGCCGGGGCGCGCGGCACGCACGATCGCGACCGCCGCGTCGACATCGGCGGCATGACCGCTGCGCAGCAACCAGGCCGCCACACTGGCCGCACTGCGCGAGTAACCCAGTGCGCAGCACACCAGCACCGGCCCCTGCGTGCGCAGGCGCTCGATGGCGTCGGCGGCCGCGCGCAACTGCTGCGGTGAAGGCGCCACCAGGTCCAGCATCGGCACCCCCGCATACACCGCACCCGGAGCCCGACAGGACAGCTCGGCGCAGGCATCCACCACGCCCACCAGCGGCGACGGCAACGCGCCGTCGGGAATGCGACCCAGCCACACGCCATCCAGCACCGGCACCGGCTGCGATGCGCGCCGCGTCCACAGCCGCGAATTGATCCAGGCCGCCCCCAGGTACGGGGCCAACAACCAGCGTGCGGCCATGCTCAGGCGCCCATCAGTGCGCTTCTGGAACACCGCCGTGCCCAGCCCGGCATACGCCAGCGCCACCAGCAGCAGCGACACCACCGGCCACAGCAGCCACAGCGCTGCACCGCGCAGCGCGATGACGGGCACCAGCAATGCCGTCGCCCCCAGCAGGTACAACGCTGCCAGTCGCCAGCGCTTGGCAGCGCTTGCGGTGTGCCAGGCGCGCAGCGGCGGCGTGCCCTGCTCCGGCCACAGCCACACGCACAGCCAGCCGGCCAGCAGGCCGGTCGGGATATCGATGAAGTGGTGTTGGAACGTGGTCAGTACCGAGATGCCGATCAGCAGTGCCCAGCCATGCAGCAGCCAGCGCCAGGCCCCGTGCAGGTACTGCGCGAACTTCACCCACAGCACGATCAGCAGCACGATGTGCAGCGACGGTGCCTGGTTGAACGGCTTGTCAAAGCCCAGCAGCACATCGAACAGCCAGCCGAACACACCACCGATCTCCGGCCGCTCGAAGCTGAAGCGCAGCGGCCACAGCAGGAAGCAGGCCACCGCGATCAGCTGGGCACTGAACAACCGCAGCGCGTGCCGGTCCAGTTCCAGCCGTTGCCGGCACAGGAAGAACGAGATCGCGTAGAACAGGTCGATCGACCAGTACGGCACGATGGTCCACGGCACGAACGGAATGTGCGCCTCCCAGGCGAACGCCATCACCGGCAGCGTGGCATGCCGACCGGCCATCCAGTTGGCAAAGCCATAGCTGGCAAAGAAGAACGGGCCCAGCAGGGCCAGCCACAGCAGGGCGCGCCGCCAAGGGCGTCCTTCGGCAGCCAAGGGTGTTGCGGCGAGCGTCGCCATCACGCGCTCCGGCGCGCCAGCGACACGGTGAAGATGCCGAAGTCGTCAATGCGCTGGGCCACCTTCTCGAATCCTGCCAGGCGCACCAGCTCATCCATCTCCTGCTGGGTGCGGCGACGCATCACCCACGCCGCACCACCGCGGTGGCTGGTCAGCGCGCGGGCGATGAATTCCAGCTGCGGATGCCAGGGCTGGCCGGTGTAGGCCAGGTAGCCGCCCACCGGCACCGTCGCGGCGATGCCCCGCAGCGAGCGCAGCACGGCATCGTTGTCGGGGAACAGTTCGTACAGGCCCGATATCACCGCCAGCGTCGGCGCCGGGTCCACCTTCGCCAGCTGCGCCGGATCGAACGCATCCCCCTGTTCGAAGCGGGCGATGTCGGTCGCCCCCAGCCGTTCGATCAATGCCCGGCCCTGGTTCACGTTCAGATCGCTGAAATCACGCAACACGATGCGCTCGGCGCGCTGTTCGCCCTGGCCCAGCGCTTCCAGCACGTAGCGGCCGTGACCGGCAGCCACGTCCAGCACGCGCACCGGCATGCCCTGCCCGCGCAGGCGCTGCGCGGCGTCGCGCAGCAGTTCCTGCAGATGCTGGCCACGGATGCGGATGCCGCGCCAGCCGATCGCATCCAGATAGTTGCGATCGACCATCCGCCCCAATGGGCCCTTGCCGCGCGCTTCGTCGCGATAGATGTAGTCCAGCGTGCTGCCCGAATCGAAGCCGGTCTGCAGGCCCAGCGCGATGCCTTCGGACAACGTGCCGCCGAAGCGCAGACCGCCGCGCACGAAGCGCCAGCGCAGGTCGGCCAGGCTGTTGCGCTGTGGGGGCCAGGCCAGGATCTCCGATTCCTCGAAGGTAGGCCCATGCCGATGCGCGTCACGCCGCGACAGCTCGCGCAACGGCTCGGCGAAACGTGCCTGGATGAAGCTGCGGATACGCGCCAATGCCGGCGTGCGATCGCGCTCACCCAGTGTGTCGTGGAAGAAACCCGGCAGGTGCACGCGCTCCTTGATCGGGCTGGACAGGCGTTCGTAGAAGCGGTCCTGTGGGCCACGATGCACCACGAAGTCGGAGCCTGATACGAGCAGCTGCACCGGCACGCTGATCGCCTGCGCATCGGCCACGATGCGGTCAGCGGCCTCATACAGGCCCAGCAGCACGCGCACCGAGATCGGGCGAGTGATCAGCGGATCGGTGCGATAGCTTTCCACCCGCGCCGGATCATGGGTCAGCCACTGCGGCTTGACGTAGCTGTTGACGAAGAAATTGCCGCGCAGCTTCTGCATCAATGCCAGCCCCGCTCGCGCGAACGGCACGTACAACTTCACCTTGAACGCGGGTGAAGCCATCACCAGCGCGCGCAGGCGTGGTGCGTAATCGTGCGCCCAGGTCGCGGCAACCACCGCCCCCACGCTCTGTGCGATCACCACGATGTCTTCCACCGCGATGCCGTGTTCGGCGCCGATGTGGGCGATGAAACTGTCGAGGTCGCGCACCAGTGCCGGGAAGCCGGGTGCGTCGCCGCGCACGCCCGGCGAACGGCCATTGCCGCGCGCATCCCAGGCGAAGAAGGCCGTCTCGGGCAGGTCCAGCTCATCGACCAGATGGGTGACCCGGCCCGAATGCTCGTGCCCGCGATGCAGCAGCACGATGGCTTTGCTGGCCGGGGTTGCGGTGGTGCCCGGCCAGTACCGGTAGAACAGCGGTACCTGGTCGAAGCTGTGGAATTCCCGTTCCTGCGCCTGACGCATGCAATCTCCGTATTGGTATGGCGTGTTGTCGTGTTGTGTTTACCGCTGCGGAGCCGCTGCGGATTCCTTCAGTCCCTGGCGCACGCGGTTGACCATCGTCACCACGCACAGCGCCGCCATGGCCGCAGCCACGCCGCTGACCGTCATCGCACCACCCCACCCAAGCGCCAGCAGCAGGCCCAGCACTCCGATGACGAAGGCGCGGTCGCTCTTGCCCATCGGGCCGTCATAGCGGCGGCTGGCGCCGACCATCAGCCCCAGCACACCGGCGTACTCGCTCAGTGCCGCCGTCCAGGCCAGCAGCCACAGCGCCTCCGGGCGCACGCCCGGCACGCTGAGCAGGCTCAGGTACAGCGCCGCGTCGGCAATCACATCGCACAGCTCGTTCAGATAGGCGCCCAGCCGAGACTGCTGGCCGAATTCGCGCGCCAGCATGCCGTCCACGGCGTTCAGCGCCATGCGCAACAACATCCACAGTGGCAGCATCAGGTACAGCAGCGGCTGTTCCGGTGCGTAGCACCACACCACGGCAGCCACCAGCAGCGAGACCACGGCGGCGGCCACGGTCACCGTATTGGCGGTGATCCCCATGCGGTAGAGACCGCGTACGGCCGGACGCAACAGGTCCTGGAAACGTCCTTTCAATGCATAGATCGACACGATCTGTACCCGCTAATCCTTGGCAGTGCGGGCACAGCCTACCCCATCGTCGGCAGATTCCGACAACCCGGCCCCGGTCCGCCACCCCGCCCCTCCTATCGGGCCGGATCGATGTGCCTGACGCGGCCATACGCCGATTGCCGTGGCCAATTGCCCCTTCCGGCGCCCGCCACCGGCCCCCACCGCCTACAATATCGGCCCCGCTCCGCTGCCGATTCTGTCCCATGACTGCTGATCTGTTGCCCGTCCGCCGGGCCCTCCTCTCCGTTTCCGACAAGACCGGCCTGGTCGAGCTGGCCACTGCGCTGGCGGCACGCGGCGTGGAGCTGTTGTCCACCGGCGGCACCGCCAAGGCGATCCGCGATGCGGGCCTGGCCGTGAAGGACGTGGCCGAGGTCACCGGCTTCCCGGAAATGATGGACGGCCGGGTCAAGACCCTGCACCCGATGGTGCACGGCGGCCTGCTGGGCCGTTCAGGGCTGGATGACGCGGTGATGGCCGAGCACGGCATCGGTGCCATCGACCTGCTGGTGCTGAACCTGTATCCGTTCGAATCGGTCACCGCCAAGGCCGACTGCACCCTGGCCGACGCGGTCGAGAACATCGACATCGGCGGTCCGGCGATGCTGCGCTCGGCGGCCAAGAACTTCGCCCGCGTGGCGGTGGCCACCGATCCGTCGCAGTACGCCGAACTGCTGGCCTCGCTTGAGGCCAACAACGGTCAGCTGTCGGCGGCCACCCGCTTCGCGTTCTCGGTGGCCGCGTTCAACCGCGTTGCCCAGTACGACGCCGCCATCAGCAACTACCTGTCGGCGGTCACCGCCACCGATGCCGCCGTGCCCGCCCGTGCCGAGTACCCGGCGCAGATGAACTCCACCTTCGTGAAGGTGATGGACCTGCGCTACGGCGAAAACCCGCACCAGAGCGGCGCGTTCTACCGCGACCTGTACCCGGTGCCCGGCACGCTGGCCACGTTCCAGCAGCTGCAGGGCAAGGAGCTGAGCTACAACAACCTGGCCGATGCCGATGCGGCGTGGGAATGCGTGCGTCAGTTCGATGCACCGGCCTGCGTCATCGTCAAGCACGCCAACCCGTGCGGCGTGGCCGTCGGTGCCGGCAACGGCGATGCCTACGAACTGGCCTACGCCACCGACCCGACCAGCGCCTTCGGCGGCATCATCGCCTTCAACAAGCCGCTGGACGCCGCCACCGCCAAGGTGATCCTGGACCGCCAGTTCGTGGAGGTGCTGATTGCCCCGGACTACGAGCCGGCCGCGCTGGAGTACGCGCAGAAGAAGGCCAACGTGCGCGTGCTGCGTATCCCTCACGGCGACGGCCTGAACAACTTCGACAGCAAGCGCGTCGGCTCGGGCCTGCTGCTGCAGTCCTCGGACAACCGCGGCATGACCCGTGATGAACTGAAGGTGGTCAGCACGCTGGCACCGACCGACAAGCAGTTCACCGACCTGCTGTTCGCCTGGAAGGTGGCCAAGTTCGTGAAGTCCAACGCGATCGTCTATGCCAAGGACAACCGCACGATTGGTGTGGGCGCCGGCCAGATGAGCCGCGTGTACTCGGCGCGCATCGCCGGCATCAAGGCCGCCGATGCGAACCTGGTGGTCGAAGGTTCGGTAATGGCCTCCGATGCATTCTTCCCGTTCCGCGACGGCATCGACGCTGCAGCCGCAGCCGGCATCAAGGCGGTGATCCAGCCGGGCGGGTCGATGCGCGACGCCGAAGTGATCGCCGCCGCCGACGAACATGGCCTGGCCATGGTGTTCACCGGCGTGCGCCACTTCCGCCATTGATCCTGGAGCGACACGGATGTCCGCAGTCTCAATGAAATCGCTGGCCGTGCTTGCCCTCGCGGGCGCGGCCGTTCTGGCCGGCTGCCAGCGCGCAGCCGAGCCGGCCGCAGGCCCGCAGCCGGCTGCGTCCGAGCCAGGCCCGGTCTCACCGGCGCAGCATGTCAGCCGCACCGCGCGGCTGCAGTCCTTCCTGATCAAGCGCTACGGCAGCAACGCCGCACTCTCCGGTGAGTGGCGCGGTACCTGGACCCAGGACGGTGAAACCCGTCCGACCGACTGGCAGGTCTGCGCCGAACAACCGGTGGTGAGCGGCGACAGCTGGCAGCAGCTGCTGGCCGTGTGCGGTGCGCTGACCGATGGCGCGCACATCGACCCGGGCACCATCGACTTCTTCGTGCTGCGCCCCAAGGGCGATGGCTTCGAGGTGACCAGCGAACTGACCGGCGGGCGCTTCGGCAGCGGCGGCCAGCCCGGCACCGCCAGCATCATCCGCGCCGGCAGCGACTTCTATGGTTTCCGCGTCGAGGACGGCTGGTTCGGGCAGGGTTTCTCGCTGCTCTCGCAATCACTGATCCTGCCGGGCCCCAAGGGCCTGGTGGCCACCGGCAACGTGCGCAGCCATATCGACAATGACGCTCAGTACGAGTGCGACAATGTCGATGCCTCCACCGACCCCGACACCGCCAATGACTGCCGCACCCGCCGCTTCAGCATCGATTTCGCGCTGCGTTTCGACGACAGCGACCGCAGCGCCCGCATCTGGCCGCTGCTGATCGAGGAAACCGGCACCACCTGTGGCGGCAAGCCGGTCCGGCAGCAGCATCGCTTCACCCTGGACACCAGGACCTGGGCCTATTCCTTCCCCGAATCGCTGCAACGCGAAGGCTGCGAGTGAACCACGCGCGCCGCCCGGGATGCCCCTCCTCCCTTCCCACGCAATCTGGAATCTCGTGATGAACGTACTTGTCATCGGCTCTGGCGGCCGCGAACACGCCCTGGCATGGAAGCTGGCCCAGTCCTCCCTTGTCACCGAAGTGATCGTGGCGCCCGGCAACGCCGGCACCGCCAGCGAAGACAAGTGCCGCAACGTTGCGGTGAAGGTCACCGACATCGACGGCCTGCTCGCCCTGGCCCAGGCCGAAGGCGTGGCATTGACCGTGGTCGGCCCGGAAGTACCGCTGGTGGCCGGCGTGGTTGACCGCTTCCGCGCTGCGGGCCTGCGCATCTTCGGGCCAACCGCCGCTGCCGCCCAGCTGGAAGGCAGCAAGGCCTACGCCAAGGACTTCCTGGCGCGCCATAACATCCCCACCGCGTTCTACGCCGTGCACACCGAGGTGGACGCCGCACTGGCCTACATCCACGAGAAGGGCGCCCCGATCGTGGTCAAGGCCGATGGCCTGGCCGCTGGCAAGGGCGTGATCGTGGCGATGAGCCTGGCCGAGGCCGAGGACGCGGTGCGCGACATGCTCTCGGGCAACGCCTTCGGCGATGCCGGCGCGCGCGTGGTGATCGAGGAATTCCTCGACGGTGAAGAAGCCAGCTTCATTTCGATGGTCGACGGCGTACATGCGCTGCCGATGGCCACCTCGCAGGACCACAAGCGTGTCGGCGACGGCGACACCGGCCCGAATACCGGCGGCATGGGCGCCTATTCGCCGGCTCCGGTGGTGACGCCGGAGGTGCATGCACGCGTGATGCGCGAGGTGGTCAACCCGACCGTGCAGGGCATGATCGCCGACGGCATCCCGTTCACCGGCTTCCTCTACGCCGGCCTGATGATCGATGCCAGCGGCGCGCCGAAGGTGATCGAGTTCAACGTGCGCTTCGGCGATCCGGAAACCCAACCGGTGATGCTGCGGCTGCAGTCGGACCTGGTCGAACTGGTGGAAGCGGCCATCGATGGTCGCCTGGACCAGGTGCAGGCGCAGTGGGATGCGCGCCCATCGTTGGGCGTGGTGCTGGCCGCGAAGCCCTATCCGGAAGCACCAATCACCGGCGAGGTGATTTCCGGCCTCGGCGACGTGCCGGCCAACGCCAAGGTGTTCCATGCGGGCACCACGCTGGACGCACAGGGGCAGGTGCTCAGCGCCGGCGGCCGCGTGCTGTGCGTGGCTGCACTGGGCGACAGCGTGCGTGAAGCACAAACCAACGCCTATGCCGGCGTGGCCAAGGTGACGTGGGCGAACGAGTTCCATCGCAACGACATCGGCTGGCGCGCGATCGCACGCGAGGGATGAGGCAGGCGCGGCACCAGGGCATCCACGCATGGCGTGGATCTACTGGATATTGCCGCATCCACGCATGGTGTCGATCATGCGAGGCCTGGGGTAGATCCACGCCATGCGTGGATGAGAACACCGCGAAAAACAAAAAGGCCCGGCAATGCCGGGCCTTTCTTCATTCCAACGCCACCCCGCCTTACGCGGTGAACAGCGCCTTCATCTTCTTCAGCGCGTTCGCTTCAACCTGGCGGATGCGCTCGGCCGACACGCCGTACTCGTCAGCCAGCTCCTGCAGCGTCACCTTGCTGTCCGCATCCAGCCAGCGACGGCGGATGATGTCGCGCGAGCGGGCATCCAGCTCGGCCAGGCCTTCGCGCAGCAGCTGCATCTGGTTGTCTTCGCTGTCCGCGCGCTCGTACGCCATCGACGGATCTTCATCGTTCGCGACCAGGAAGGCGGCCGGCGACGGCGGCGCATGGTCATTGTCCTCGTCGGTCGGCGCATCGAAACCGATATCGCGACCGGACAGGCGCGACTCCATTTCCATGACCTCGCGCTCGGACACGTTCAGGTCCTTGGCCACCGCACTGACTTCGGCCGCGTTCATCCAGCCCAGGCGCGTCTTCGACTTGCGCAGGTTGAAGAACAACTTGCGCTGCGCCTTGGTGGTGGCGACCTTCACGATGCGCCAGTTCTTGAGGATGAACTCGTGCATCTCGGCACGGATCCAGTGCACGGCGAAGGACACCAGGCGCACGCCCATTTCGGGGTCGAAGCGCTTGACCGCCTTCATCAGGCCGATGTTGCCTTCCTGGATCAGGTCGCCCAGCGCAAGGCCGTAGCCGTTGTAACCACGGGCCACGTGCACCACGAAGCGCAGGTGCGAATGCACCAGCTCGCGGGCTGCGTCCAGATCATTGCCGTCGCGGAAGCGACGGGCCAGGTCCTGTTCGTCATCGACCGACAGCACCGGGATCTGGTGCACGGCACCGATGTAGGCGTCCAGCGAACCGAGCGCACTGGGAATCGGGAGATTGTTTGCCACAAGGGCAGTAGAGGTGTTCTGGCTCATAGGCACCCATCTTAGCAGTCCGGGATTTGGACTGCTAAAGGAGGAAAAAGTTCCAGCGTCCCATTACTGCAACACTGGTCCCAAACAGAGCCCTACCGTAGCGCGATTTGATGACAGTGGCGAGCATGCTTTTCGGGATTCACAATCCCTTGGAATTCAAGCAATTACCCGCCGGAAACCGGCCGAATCCGGTCAAGCGGAGCTGAACGGGCCGTCCACGAGCCCCATTCAGGGCCAGAAACGTTGCCCGGTGTTCAGGCCCAGCCGCCCGCCGGCCCTCAGAGCGCCGAACGCGGCGGCAGCGACCAGTCGATCGGCGCTTGGCCGCGGCGCTGCAGGTACTCGTTGGCCATCGAAAAATGGCGGCAGCCGAGGAAGCCGCGGTGCGCCGACAGCGGCGAAGGATGCGGCGACTTCAGCACGCGATGGCGACGGGTATCGATGACCTTGCCCTTCTGCTGCGCATAGGCGCCCCAGAGCACGAACACCAGCCCTTCGCGTTCGCGGTTGAGCACATCCACCACGTGGTCGGTGAAGCCTTCCCAGCCACGGCCCTGGTGCGCGCCGGCCTTGCCCTCTTCCACCGTCAGCACGGCATTGAGCAGCAGCACACCACGCTGCGCCCATGGAATCAGGCAGCCGTGGTCCGGGCGCGGGATACCGAGATCGCTCTCGATCTCCTTGTAGATGTTCAGCAGCGACGGCGGCACCGGTACGCCCGGCGCCACCGAGAAACTCAGCCCATGGGCCTGGCCACGGCCGTGGTATGGGTCCTGGCCGAGGATCACCACCTTCACCTGTTCGAACGGCGTGGCGTCGAACGCAGCGAAGATCTGTGGGCCGGGCGGGAACACCGCCGCGCCACCGGCCTTGCGCTGGCGCAGGAAGCTGGACAGCTCGCGCATCTGCGGCTGCAGCAGGTAATCGCCGACATGCTGCTTCCAGCTCGGCTCCAGCTGGATCGTCGGGGTGTCGGCTACTTCATCAATCATCGCGCCACTTCATCGAATCAGGGGTCCATCATTCAATCGGGCCAGGCGCAGCTGGAACAGCACCTTGGTGACCAGCAGCCGCTCTTCGATCGGCTTGAGCACCAGGTCGTTGGCACCGGACTGCAGCAGCCCGGTCTGGTTGTGCGGATTGCCGTCGCCGGTCATCACCAGCACCGGCAGCCGGCGCTTGCCGTAGCCGAAGTCCACGCGCACGCGCTGCACCACGTCGCGCCCGCTCAGCTCGCCCTTCAGGGTGACATCGGTCAGCACCAGATCAATGCGATGGCGGCTGCGGCCCAGCGACTCGGCGGTGAGCAGGGTGAACGCCTCTTCGGCGCTGACCACGTGCAGCACGTTCAGCTGCTGGCGTTCCAGCATGCGCTTGGTGGCTTCGGCCACCACGCGGCTGTCCTCGATGTAGAGGATGGTCGCGCCGGGAATGGTCTGCGGCTGCACGTAGCCGCGGATGAAGGTCGCCAGCGCCTCATGGCCCAGCGCCTTGTCGAAATAGTCGGTGACGTACTCGGTGAAGCGGCGCTGCTCCAGGTGCTGCTGGGCGTCGCCCGAAACCACGATCACCGGCACATAGGCCTGCCCCGCGGCTTCGCGGACCATCCGCGCCAGCGCCAGGCCGTCCCCATCGCGCAGGGTCAGCGAGGTGGTCACCAGATCCACCGGGCCTTGCGCCAGCGCCTGCTGCGCGTCTTCGATGCTGTCACAGCCGATCACGTCCACGCCGGGCAGGTCACGCTGCAGGACGTCGGCGATCAACTTGCGGACCAGCTTCGAACCATCGACCACCATCACCCGCGTGGCGGGCCCTTCAAGGTGCTTCAGCGCTTGCGGTTGCATGCCGGTCTCAGGTGTCGGTCGGGCGGGTCTGGCGGAGGAAATGACCGGTCACCAGCCACGCGCCCAGCCAACCCAGCAGCAACGTGCCGAGCAGGACCAGGCCGCCATGCAGCAGGTCCAGGCCATGCAGCACGAACGGACTGCCATAGCTGCGCGAAAGTTCGGCCAGCGGCAGCCGCAGCGCGGCACCGGCGGCACCGATCAGGGCCAGCGCCACCGCACCGGCACCCAGGCCATACCACGCGCCCAGGTACAGGAACGGGCGGCGGATGAAGCCATCACTGGCACCGAGCAGCTGCAGCACGCCGATCTCTTCGCGACGGGCCTGGATATCCAGGCGCACGGTGTTACCAACCACCAGCGCAGCGCCGACGCCAAGCAGCACCGACAGCACCTGCACCAGCCGCGCACCGAACGCCAGCCAGGCATCCAGACGCTGGCGCCACAGCGCATCGTGCTGCACCAGGTCGGCTTCGGGCAGGCTTTCCAGCGCGCGCGCCAGGCGCGCGTCGTCCTTGCCCTGGCCCGGGGTGATCACCAGCAGCGAGGGCAGCGGATTGTCGTTGAGTGCGTCGATCGCCTCGCCGAGGCCGGCATCGCGCAGCTCCTGCAGGCCCTGCTCCGGCGTGCGCACATTCACCTCGGCAACGTCATCACGGTCGCGTAGCTGGCCGGCCAGGCGCAGCGCGCCAGGGGCATCGACATTGCCTTTCAGGAACACATTGATGTCGCGCGACTGCTGCACGCTGCCGGCGAACTGCTTGAGGTTGTCCAGCGCGATCGACAGCCCCAGCGGCAGCGCCAGGGCCAGCGCCATGACCATCACCGTCAGCAGGGTCGCCCACGGCTTGCGGAAAGCACGGCCCAGGCTGAACACCACGCTGTGTGCGTGGTGCTGGAACCAGACACCCACGCGCGAGGGGGCGGCGGCTTCGCTGTTTTCGTTCTTCGCCATGCGTTACTCCGCCAGGTCCTGCGGCGAGATGTCATCCACCAGCCGGCCGTGGTCGAGGATCAGCACACGCTTGCGCATGCGGCGCAGCAGCGGCAGATCGTGGCTGACCACCAGCACGCTGGTGCCGCGCGCGGGCAACTCGGCGAACAGCGCCATGATCTCCGCCGCCAGGGTCGGATCGAGGTTGCCGGTCGGCTCGTCGGCCACCAGCAGCTTGGGCTCACCGACAATCGCGCGGGCAATGCCGACGCGCTGCTGTTCGCCGGCCGACAGCTGCGAGGGCAACGCCTTCTCGCGGTGGCCCAGGCCCATCCGCTCCAGCACCGAACGCACGCGCTTGCCGATATCGCCACGGCGGGTACCGCGCAGGATCAGCGGCAACGCCACGTTTTCGGCGATCGAGCGGTCCATCAGCAGGCGATGGTCCTGGTAGACCGCGCCAACCGCCCGGCGATGGCGAGGCACGTCGCCCCCGCGCACTTTCAGCAGGTTGCGCTCATCGAACATCACCGCGCCGCGGCTGGGCCGCTCGTCGAGGTGGATCAACTTGAGCAGGGTGCTTTTGCCCGCCCCGGAATGGCCGGTGACGAACAGCATCTCGCCCGGCGCGACCTCGAAGCTGACATCGATCAGCGCCTCGTGGCCACCGGCGTACTGTTTGCTGACATTGTCGAAGCGCAGGACACTCATGCCCCGATTATGCAGGACCGGCGCGACAGATCGGTAGCGCCGGGCCGCTGGTGGGTGCCGACCGTTGGTCGGCACGCCCCAAAGCCACCCGACCAACGGCCGGGTGCTACTGGATCAGTTGCCCGACAGCATCCGGCGGATCTTGCGGCCGATACGGGTCAGGAACGAGTCGCCGGAATCAGCGGCGGTACGCACCGGCTTGGCCACCACCTGGACCGGGGTGACCGGGCCGGCAGCATTGGCCTGCATGCCCTCGGCGCCCTCGACCGGACGGCCGTGGCGGCGACGACGGCGCTTGCGCGGCTTGCGCTCGCCCTCGGCGGCACCTTCCGGTGCACCTTCGGCACGCGGCGGACGCGGGGCCTGGACCACGACGGCCTCGGCACCCTCGGCCGGAGCAGCGGCGGCCTGCTCGCCTTCCACGCGCGGCTTGCGCGGGCCACGCGGACGGCGTTCACCGCTGCGCTCACCGTCGCGACGCTCGCCACGACCACCGCCGGAGCGGCTGCCACTGCGACCACCGCCACGGCGTTCCTCTTCGGCAGCGCGGGCTTCGCGCGCTTCACGGAAGATCTGGCCGACGCTCTCGTTCTCCTCGCCTTCCTCGCCAGCGGCCGGGGCCGGACGCTCCGGGCGCGGCAGCGGGGTCATCAGTTCCTTGGTGACCGGCTCGGACGGAATCTTCTGCTCGATGTAGGCCTCGATGTCCGGCAGGCCCATCGCGTAGCGCTCGCAGGCGAAACTGATCGCATCGCCCTCTTCACCCAGGCGCGCGGTACGGCCGATACGGTGGACGTAGTCTTCGGCGTCGAACGGCAGGTCGTAGTTGTAGACATACTTGATGCCGTCGATGTGCAGGCCGCGGGCGGCCACATCGGTGGCCACCAGGATTTCCAGCTGGCCCTTCTGGAAGCGGTTGAGCAGGCTCTCGCGCTTCTTCTGCGGCACGTCACCGGACAGCACGCCGACACGGTAGCCGGCCTTTTCCAGCGAACGGGCCACGCGCTCGACGAACACCTTGGTGTTGACGAACACCATGGTCCGGGCGCCTTCACTGCGCGACAGCAGGCCCAGCAGCAGCGGGATCTTCTCGTCGTCGGCCGGGAAGTAGATGCGCTGGCGCACGCGCGCGGCGGTGATGGTCTCGGCTTCAACCACCAGCTTCTGCGGCTCGTTCATGTGCTCGTAGGCCAGCTCCAGCACGCGGTGGCTGAGGGTGGCGCTGAACAGCAGGGTCTGCCGGATGGCGCGCTCGGGCATGCGGCGCAGCAGGAAGCGGATGTCCTTGATGAAGCCCAGGTCGAACATGCGGTCAGCTTCGTCCAGCACGCAGATCTCGCAGGCGTGCAGCGACACCACCTTGTGCTGCTTGACGTAGTCGATCAGGCGGCCCGGGGTGGCGATGATCACGTCGACGCCCTGCTGCAGCAGTTCGCGCTGCTTGTCGTAATCCACGCCGCCGTAGACCAGGGCAAAACGCAGGCCCAGGTCGGAACCGAACTTCACCGCATCCTTGTGGATCTGGATGGCCAGCTCGCGGGTCGGTGCCAGGATCAGCGCGCGCGGGTCTTCCGGCTTGCGGTCGGCCAGGGCCGGGCGGGTCAGCAGGCGGTTCACGACAGCGACCAGGAAGGCCAGGGTCTTGCCGGTGCCGGTCTGGGCCTGGCCGGCGACATCACCACCGGGCAGTGCGACCGGCAGGGTCAGCGCCTGGATGGGCGTGCAGCGGGTGAATCCGGCTCCTTCAAGACCAGCCTGCAGGGCCGGATGCAGCTCGAAGGAGGAGAAGGTCAAATCGGTCAGCGGTTTGTCGCTCATGTGTCCGTCTTGGTATGGCCGCCGGCCCATGGGGCGGCTGGCACTTCATCGTCTGGGGGCACCGTCGCAAACTGCGGCCCCTGCGGCGGGTTGGCAGGGAGGGACCACCCGGTCCGCACGCCGCACAATGCCCCAGTTTAACGCACTCGGGCCGGCAAACCGGAATGCCCCGTCTCACAATCCCGGGAGACGCCCCTTCTTCACCCAGCCACACCAGACTTGAATGGCCCGGCGCAGGGCACTGGTGTCACCCGCTGCCAGCCCCATCTTGAGGAAGACAGTGAAATCCGACACATACCAGGCTTCGAAGCGATCACGATACGCTGGGTTCCAGCCGCCGCCTGTCCCTGCCGTGCGATAGGGGTACACTGCCGGCCGTGAGCGTCCAGGCATCCCGCCGAACGCACCGCGGCAGTGCGCCGCGAGGCAACGACGAGGGTCGCGCCACCGGGCATGGCCCAGTTCACCCACCTCCGGCATGGCCGGGTGCAATCCAAGACGAGAAACCAAGATGAGCGACAAGGTTGTACATGTCGGCGACGCCGACTTTGATAGCGCAGTGCTGAATTCCAAGGAACCGGTGCTGGTCGATTTCTGGGCCGAGTGGTGTGGCCCGTGCAAGATGATCGCCCCGGCGCTGGACGAACTGGCCGATGCCTACCAGGGCCGCGCCAAGATCGCCAAGGTCAACGTCGACCACAACCGCGCGCTGGCCGCCAAGTACCACGTGCGCTCGATTCCCTACCTGGTCGTGTTCAAGGACGGCGAGAAGGTCGGTGAGCAGATCGGTGCGGTGGGCAAGGCCCAGCTGGCCGGCCTGCTGGACAAGGCCCTGGCCTGATCCTGTGACGATGTCGGCAGCCGCCACCGGCGGCTGTCGACCGGCGGGCACCGTGCCTGCATGAATGCTGTTCCCGGCGACCCTTGCACGGCGCCGCGAGCCGATGATAGTGTCGGCATATCCGGCCGCGTTCGCGTGCCGCATCTTCTGGACGCAGTTTCTTCCAGACCCATTCCCAACGTTCGCCGCCCCAGCCGGGCGCTCGCACCTTCAAGCGAGGAATAACGCTCTTGTCCGATAACACTCCCGAAACCGGTAGCGCTGAAGCGCCCGCCGAAAAGCGCGTGCGCAAGCCCCGCGTAACCAAGGCTGCTGCTCCGGCGGCCGCCGAAACCAGCGCTGCACCGGCGCAACCGGCCCTGCCGCTGGCCGCCGCGCCCGAAGCGCCGGCGCCGGCGGCCTCTGCTCCCGCGCCGAGCGCGCCCGCCGCCGAGGCCCCTGCCAGCAGTGGCGGCGGCGACGGTGGTGAGGGCCGCGAATCCGGCCAGCCGCGGCAATCGCAGCAGAACAACCAGGGCGGCGGCCAGAACCAGAACCCCTACAACCAGGGCGGCCAGCAGGGCCAGGGCCAAGGTCAGGGCAACCGCCGCGACCGCTTCCGCAACCGCCGTGACCGTGACCGCAATGGCGGCGGCGGTGGTGGCGGCAACGGCGGCCGCTTCCGCGACGACGGCATGCCCAACGACAACGGCGAGCAGCAGCCCTTCGTGCCGCGCCCGCACGCCAATGTGCCGGAAGGCTTCCCGGTCTACTCGCTGAGCGATCTCAAGCGGATGCCGGCGCAGAAGCTGCTGGAAATCGCCGATCAGCTGCAGATTTCCGAAGGCGTGGCGCGCGCGCGCAAGCAGGACGTGATCTTCGCCCTGTTGAAGGTGCTGACCCGCCACGGTGACGGCGTCGCTGCCGACGGCGTGCTGGAAATCCTGCCGGACGGCTTCGGCTTCCTGCGCGCGGCCGAAGCCAGCTACCTGGCCGGCCCGGACGATACCTACATTTCGCCCAGCCAGATCCGCCGCTTCAACCTGCGTACCGGCGACCACCTGTCCGGCCGCATCCGCTTCCCGAAGGATGGTGAGCGCTACTTCGCGCTGTCGATCGTGGACACCATCAACGGTGAGCCGCTGGAAGCGTCGAAGAACAAGGTGCTGTTCGAGAACCTGACCGCGCTGTTCCCGCGCCGCCGCTTCACCCTGGAGCGTGGCAACGGTTCGTCGGAAGACATCACCGGCCGCATCCTCGACCTGATGGCGCCGCAGGGCAAGGGCCAGCGTTCGCTCATCGTTTCCCAGCCGAAGGCGGGCAAGACGATGATGATGCAGCAGGTCGCCACGGCGATCACCACCAACCACCCGGACGTGCACCTGATCGTGCTGCTGATCGATGAGCGCCCGGAAGAAGTGACCGAAATGCAGCGCACCGTGCGCGGCGAGGTCATCAGCTCGACCTTCGATGAGCCGGCCGCGCGTCACGTGCAGGTGGCCGAAATGGTCATCGAGCGCGCCAAGCGCCTGGTCGAGCACAAGAAGGATGTGGTGATCCTGCTCGACTCGATCACCCGTCTGGCCCGTGCCTACAACAACGTGGTGCCGAGCTCGGGCAAGGTGCTGACCGGTGGTGTGGACGCCAACGCCCTGCACCGCCCGAAGCGCTTCTTCGGCGCCGCACGCAACGTGGAAGAAGGCGGCAGCCTGACCATCATCGCCACCGCGCTGGTCGACACCGGCTCGAAGATGGACGAGGTGATCTACGAAGAGTTCAAGGGCACCGGCAACAGCGAAGTGCACCTGAGCCGCCGCATCGCTGAAAAGCGTGTGTTCCCGGCCATCGACATCAACCGTTCGGGCACCCGCCGCGAAGATCTGCTGATCGAGCCGGAACTGCTGCAGAAGATCTGGATCCTGCGCAAGCTGCTGCATCCGATGGATGAAATGGCGGCGATGGAATTCCTGCTGGACAAGATGAAGAACACCAAGTCCAACGACGAGTTCTTCGGTTCGATGAAGCGCTGAGCCCAGGCACTGCATCGGAAGAAACCTGCCGCTGCCTGCGGCAGGTTTTTTTTTGCCTGCAGGGCGACCGACTTCACTTTGCCAGCGCCCGGTTTTGGCGATAATTCGCCCGACACCCTGCCCGGCTCTGCGGGCCTGGCCACCGATTCCCGCTGTCGCCCCTTCCGGAGAACCGGTCGGGTCCAGCCTCCTGCCGGATCCGTCGACGCATGCGAACGCTGTCCCCCCGCCTCAACCTGGGCAAGCTGATCCTCGCCCTGGCCCTGCTCAGTGCCATCATCGCCCTGGCCAACACCCTGCTGGCCAGCTACCGCGTGCAGCGCGACCAGCTGGTCGGCAATACCCTGGAAGCCAACCGCGTCTACGCCACCAAGCTGGCCGAGACCACCCAGAACTTCCTGCTGGGCGCGCAACAGGAGCTGGCCTACGCCGCCACCCGTCTCGGCGAGACCGACATGGATCCCGGACGGGCCCAGGACGAGGCCAGCCGCCTGCAGCTGCAGACCAACAGCTTCAATTCCTCGCTGGTGGTGGATGCCGATGGCCTGGTGATCGCCACCTCGCCGCAGACCCTGCAGCTGCAGGGCGAGATCCTGCACAGCGTCGGCAACAATGCGGCACTGGCCGCACGCCAACCGATGATCAGCGACCCGTACCAGTCGGCGACCGGCAAGCTGCTGGTCTCGCTGTCACACCCGATCTTCGACCGCGCAGGCCACTATCGCGGCTACATCAGCGGCACCCTGTACCTGCGTCAGCGCAGTGCGCTGCACACGCTGCTGGGCAAGCACTACTACCGCGATGGCTCCTATCTGTACGTGGTCGACCGCCATGGCCGCCTGCTTTACCACGCCGACGGCAAGCGGGTGGGCGACTACGTGGTCGGCAACCCGGCGGTGAAGGCCGTGGTGCGCGGCGAGCGCGGTGCGCAGCAGGTACGCAACAACCTGGGCGTGTCGATGCTGGCCGGTTATGCACCAGTGCCGGCGACCGGCTGGGGCATCATCGCCCAGCGGCCGACCGAATCCACGCTGCAGCCATTGTCGCGCTTGATGACGGCGGTGATCTGGAACGCGATCCCGCTGGGCCTGCTGTCGCTGCTGATCACCTGGTGGTTCGCGCGACGCATCTCGATGCCGCTGTGGCAGCTGGCGCGCAACGTGCAGGGAGGCGAGGACACCGGAAACGCGATCAACCACGTCAGCGGCATCCGCGCCTGGTACTTCGAGGTGGCCCAGCTCAAGCAGGCGGTGCTGCACAGCTTCAACGCCCTGCAGGACCGCATCGGCACGCTCAACCGCGCCAGCCGCACCGATCCGCTGACCGGTCTGCTCAACCGCCGTGGCCTGCAGCAGGCCCTGGATGCGTTGCAGGTGCAGGGCATCCCCTTCGCGATCCTGGCGCTGGACATCGACCGCTTCAAGTCGATCAACGATGCCCATGGCCATGACATCGGCGACGCCGCCATCGTCCATATCGCCGACCAGATGCGCCGCTACTCGCGCGACAGCGACATCCTCTGCCGCGCCGGCGGCGAGGAATTCCTGCTGCTGCTGCCGGGCATCAGTACCGATTCGGCGCGCCAGGCTGGCGAGCGCCTGCGCCAGCACATCGCAGATCATCCGTTCGCGCCGGTCGGCACCATCACCGTATCGCTGGGTGTCGCCCACTTCCCCAGCTTCCATGTCGATGCCGAGCAGGCGCTGCGCCTGGCCGACAAGGCCCTGTACATGGCCAAGGAACAGGGCCGCAACCGGGTGGTGGTCTACCCCTACGCGGATTGAGAAGCGGCCGGCATGGCCGGCCGCTCCGGCTCCGCCAGGCTCAGCGCTGCGCCAGCGGCGTCAGCAGGCGCAGGCCGCGCTGGGTGCCATCGACCATGTACACGCCCCCGGCGGGCAGCAGATCACTGCCCGCCTGCCCAGCGGCATCCGGCGTACGCCACGGTGCGGCCTGGCGCGGGCCGGGAATGAAGGCGCGCCAGCGCCCATAGCGTTCCGGCTGGCCGTTGCCATTGTTATTCAGGGCGAAGGTCACCGGCACGCGCACGGTCCAGAAGTCCCGGGTGCTGTCCTCGCCGGTGGTCGGCGGGACGAAGGTCCACTTGCGGGCTGCGTTGATGCTGGCCTTGGCAAGCAGGTCACGCATCTTGGCCATGGTCCGTTCCGGTGCGACCACCGTCATGTTCACCTGTTCGGCAATGACATCGGCCACGTTGCCGTCGCGCGCCACTTTGACCAGCAGCAGCACGTCACCCTGTCCGCCACTCCGGAAGGCATCCTCGGGGTAACGCGGTGGCGGCATGCGCTTGCGGGTGACGCTCGTGGTGGAGCTCGGGTCATAGTCGCTGAAGTCGACACTGGTCATGCTGACCTGGTAGTTGCCGTCGTCCTGCTCCCTGCCACGCAGGCGCACCCGCAAAGGCGCATGGACGGCCACCGGCTTGCCGTCGCGCAGGGTCGGCTCGAACCGCCAGCCACGGATGGCGCCTTCCACGAACGAAGCGATGCCCGGTGCGAGCATCGCCTGCTGGTCAAGGGTCAATGCACTGACCGAACCGTCGGCCGCCACGTCGATGTTGCCGGATAGGACCATGCTCATCTCGGCGGTGGCGCGTACGGCGCGCGCGTTCTGGGCCGTGGCTTCAGCCGGCAGCAGCGGAGCACCGGCGGCGAACGCCAATGCCAGGGCGAGGAACAGGGGGGAGCGCATCATTGCCGGATCCGTGGTGATGAGGTGATCCGCGAGCGTACCCCAGTCCGGACCGCACCGGCAGGCGGTTCACGCCAGGCGATGGGCTGCCGCGTAGGGCGGCGTATCCGGATACTCGCCCTGGGCGAAGCGTGCCTGCAGGCCCTGCCACCAGGTTGGATCGAACAGATGCCGGTAGTGCTCGCGCACTGCGGCCAGTTCGCCCATCGGCAACCCCATGAATGGCCCGAAGCGCTCGGGAAACACGTCACGTGGGCCGACATGGAACCAAGGCTCGTCGGCCATGGCGTCCTCCGGCGTTCGCGGCTGGGGCCAGGCGCGGAACACGCAGTCACTGACCAGACACAGCTCGTCGTAGTCATAGAACACGGCCCGGCCGTGGCGGGACACACCGAAGTTCTTCGGCAGCATGTCGCCGGGGAAGATGTTGTTGCGCGCCATGTCGGTGATCGCCTGTGCATAGTCGAGCACCGCTGCGCGCACCGCGTCGCCACCCTGCTCGCGCAGGTACAGGTTCAACGGGCGGAAGCGACGCTGCACGTAGCACAGCGCGACTTCCACCTGGTCACCATCGATGCGCACGCTCTGCGCACATTGCTGCAGCAGTTCCTGCAGCAATGCCGGCGCGAACCGGTCGCGCGGGAAGCGCAGGTGGCGATAGGGCTGTGCATCGAGCAGGCGGCCGACACGGTCGAGGTTGAATACCAGCGCGTACTTCTCTTCCACCTGTTGTCGCGACATCGCCTTGGGCCAGGCGAAGCGGTCGCGGATCAGCTTGAACACCAGTGGATAGCTGGGCAGCGTGAACACCGCCATCACCATGCCCGGCGTGCCTTCAGCGGGCACCAGGTGCTCCTGCCGATGCTCATTGAAGTGACGGAAGAAGGTGCGGTAGCGCTCGGTCTTGCCCTGCTTGGCACGGCCCAGCACGGTGTAGATCTCGTCGATCGGCTTGCCCGGCAGCAGACTGCGAAGGAACACCACCGCATCGCCCACCGTGGCCAGGTCGGCCTGGAAGTAGCTGCGTGAGACACCGAACAGATGGGCGACATCGCGGCGCCGGGTCAGCACCGCGTCCGCACGCAGACCACGCTCGTCATTGACCAGGGCGATCACGCACGGCGAGAAGCGATGCTCGCCGAACACGCGGCCGACCAGATAGGCGCGGCGTTCGCGGTAGAACACGGTATCGAGCAGCTCGATGCTGCGCACCGGCGTGTCGCCCCAGTGCGCAAGGTCATCCTGCAGGCGCACGACGATCGCCGCCGCACAACGCAGCTGGTGCGCATAGGGAATGTCGAAGCGATAGTCGGCCAGCACCCGCTGCAATGCTTCCACCGGCCGCGTCGGCGACACCGCATAGGTGTGGCGTGCGACCGGATGGGTGATCGCATCGGACGGCTCGACATCGAAGGCAATGAACTCCAGCGCCGGGTCCACGCCGCGTGTGCCGAACAGGCGCCGCGACAGGGTGTTGTAGAAGGTCTTGTACAGCTCGGCGTCGATCAGCCCCTGCAGCAGCGCGCTGTAGTGTGCGTGCACCTGCAGCCACAACGGGCGCGCGCCAATCGCATCGCCGGCGACACGGCGCAGCGCGTCCATCTGCTCGGCCACGCACAGGTCGTACAGGGCGATGCGCTCGACCGCATCGCGGCGGGCCGCCGCCCAGTCGCGCTGCTCGAAACGTTGCCGCGCACGCGCGGTGATCGCCGCAAAGCGAGCGTGGTACTGCTCGAAACCATCGCGGATGGCGGCGGCGATGTGCGGTGCCAGATCTGCGGCAAAGTCGGGCTGGGACATGCACGGCTCGGCAGGAGGACGGGCATCCACCATACGCCGCCGTGGGGTGGCTTGTGTAGCGTCGAGCGTGCTCGACGGCTTTTCGCTCTCACATCCCCGGGCCGGGGCGCGCCACGAAGATCGCAACGATTCCTACAGACCCCGAGCCACCGCGTTGCCTACCCTTCCAGGCTCACAACGGCACGAGGTGACGCATGCAGCAAATGACCCTGATCCCGCGCATGGAGGACGGCAACGTGATCCCGCAGCGCGCCCGCGACGGCTATATCAGCGCCACTGCGCTGTGCCAGTCGGTCAACAAGCGCTGGTCCGACTACCGGGCGCTGAAATCGACGGAGGAGTTCCTGCAGGAGCTCACCGCCCAGACAGGGCTGGCCGAAAATGAACTGATCCATGTGGCATCCGGCGGAAATTCCACGATGCAGGGCACCTGGATCCACCCCTACCTGGCCATCAACCTGGGCCAGTGGCTGTCGCGCAAGTTCGCGGTGAAGGTCTCGCAGTGGGTGGTGGAATGGCAGCAGGGCCGCGCCAACGCGGTGATGCCCGCGCATATCGACCGCTACATGCAGAACCGCGCCAAGGTGCCGTACACCCATTTCTCGATGCTCAACGAGCTGACGTTGAACCTGATCGCACCGCTTGAACAGGCGGGCTACACGCTGCCACAGGCGCTGGTGCCGGACATTTCCGAAGGGCGCCTGTTCTGCAAGTGGCTGAGGGACCAACGGGGTGTCGACACCGATGCACTGCCCACGTATGACCACACCTACCCGGATGGGCGCACGGTGCCGGCCAAGCTGTACCCCAACGAGTTCTACGAGGACTTCCGGCGCCACTTCAACGAAGTATGGCTGCCCGAAAAGGCGGCTGCCTACTTCGCCGCGCGCGACAGCAAGGCGCTGTCGTTCGTCTCCGCGCTGCTGCTTCCGGCGGCGTGAGCGCGGCGTCGAGCTTGCTCGACTGCTTTGGCGAAAAGCAGTCGAGCATGGCTCGACCCTACGGAAGCCGCCGGCTCAGATCGCCAGCTCCGCCTCCACGTCCTGCACCTTGCGCCGCGCCAGCGCCAGGTTGGACTTGGTCCGGTCCAGCACGATGTAGAAGAACAGGCCCTTCTTCTTCGCCACCGGGCGCATGATGTGGTACGCCTTGCCCAGCGAAATCAGGATGTCCTCGATGGTGTCGTTCAGATTCAGCGACGCGGCGGTCTTCATCTTGGCGCGGATCACTTCGGTATTGCCGGCCGCCGCCACCTCCATGTCCATGCCGGTCCCGGCTTCGCCCAGCAGCATGCCGCTTTCGTAATCGACCAGCGCCACCGCCTGCGCGCCATCGATGCCCATCAGTGCGTTCAACGAATCAGTCAATCCAGCCACGTCGCTCCCCTCTCAAAGTTGGTTCGAGCCCCTGGTTCCCCTGCGGCCGGGCTCACGATCCGCCGAGTTCGGCCAGGATCGCCTGGCCACATTCCCTGCTTTGCCACAGCACCTGGCCGATCACGCTGCGCTGGTCGCAGGCCGCCATCAGCAGCAGCGGCGCACGCCCTTCGGCCTGGACGGCCAGCATCAACACCTTGCCGCCGGCGGCCTCCAGCATCAGTGTCTGCAGATCACCCAGCAGCAGTTCGCGCCCCACCGCGGCAGCCAGTGCCAGCATCGCACTGGTCATCGCGGCCAATCGTTCGCCACGCCCGTCGGCGCCCGCGCTGACCAGGGCGAAGCCATCAACGCTGGCCAGCACGACCGTGCGCACACCTTCCACCCGCTGCCGCAGATCCTGCAGCAAGGGCTGCAGGCGCTCGCGCTGGCCGGCGTCGGGCAGTACCGCCTCCTGCCCGTCAGCCATGCGCGGCCACCAGTGCATGCGCTTCCATCTCGCCCATCAGCACATCCATCAGCAGCAGTCCCTGTTCACGGTCGCGGGCGTCCACCGCCAACAGCGGCAGCGGTTGCTCGTCGAGGCAGGCACGCGCGGCCCAGTCATCCATCGCGTCATGCGGCGCCTGGTCGAGATGGGTAACCGCCACCACCAGCGCCAATGCCGGGGCAAAGGGCCGCAGCACCTGCAGATAATCCTCCAGCTCGGTGGCCAGCGCGGCACGGCGCGCGTCCAGCAGCAGCACCGCGCCCCGTGCGCCCTGCAGCAGGATCGGCCACAGGAAGTCGAAGCGCTGCTGACCCGGCGTGCCGTAGAGGCGCAGGCGTTCACCGTTGGGCAGGTCGATATCGGCGTAGTCCAGCGCGACCGTGGTGGACGCCTTGTCGGCGCCGATGCGATCACTGTTGGCCACATCCGTATCGACCACGGCGCCGGCAGCGATGCTGCGCACCAGGGTCGACTTGCCGCTGCCCATCCCCCCCAGCACCACCACCTTGTGCTCACGCATTGCGTTCACTCCCGCGCAGGTGCCGCCACAGGCGGGCGAGCAGGCCGTTGTCGTTGCCGGTGCCACGCACGGCCATCACCGGCACTGCGGGAGCGGTCTGCAACTGCGCATAGCCACACAGGTAGGCCGCATGGATGAAATCACGCACGGCCGCGGCCGGCAGATCGAGCAACATCGCGCATTCGTCCACCGTGCAGGCCCGCTTGAGCAGCAGCGAGCACAGGCGGAAGCCATCGTGGTCATGCCCCAGCACACGGAAATCCGGCCAGCGCAGCAGCTTCACCGAGGTGCTGCGCAAGCGTTCGTCCAGCGCCTGCCAATGACGGCTGCGCTGTGCCCACTGCCACAGCAGCGGCCGCAGCGGCTGGCGCGGCCGCTCGCCCGCCAGAGCCTGCAGTCGTGCCGGTGTCAGCGCATCCAGCTGCAGGCGTTCGAAGGCATCGGCCAAGCGCTCCACCAGCGCCGCCGCCGGCTCCTGCAACAGCACCGCATGGTCATGTTCCAGATCCATCAGCAACAAGGGCTCGCCCGCATCACTGAGCAGCACCTGGCCCTGCCGCAACGGCAACCGCTCGCGCAGCAGGCGGGTGATGGCGTGAGCGCCATCGGCGAGGCGGATCGGTGCAGGCAGGTGCATGGCCAGGGGCTCCGGTGCCAACTGCATGCCACGCAGCGCGCGACCGATGGCGCCATCGTCAAGCACGTCCTGGTGACCATCGCCGTCGCGCAGCTGGCCACCCGGGTCTTCGATCCAGCAGTGCAGGCGCGGACGTTGCTGGCGCATGCGTTGGGCCGCATTGCGCAGGGCCGGGGTATCTCGGATCACCAGCAGATCGCAGTCGTCCAGATCCTGGCTGCGGCGGATCTGGCCGTCCGGCAGGGCCGATGCCAGGCGCAGCCGTTGCAGCAGGGCCTGTTCACCCTGGATGTCGGTTCCCACTACCAGCACGCGTGCCATCCGTGTTCCCCGTGCGACCACCTCCCCGGTGGTCTCGCGTCGCCAAGGCTAGGGCATCGTTTGCGACGGCCGTCGTGATCGATTGCTCAGATCTGGAGTGACCGCGAACGCACCCTTTTCCGTTCTGCGACAGCCATCGTGGGCAAGTTTCATGCCCTCTTGACGGCGTTACGACAGTCGATGGATTTCACGGTTCCAGCCCCAGGTCGGATGGGGTCAGATCCCTTTCGCCGTGCGAAGGGGATCCAACCCTGGAGCCAAAAAAGAAACCCGCGCCGAAGCGCGGGTTCCGAAGTCACAACCGAACGGCAATGGATCAGCCGCGCAGCTGCTCCAGCGCGGCATTGAAGGTCGCGCTCGGGCGCATCGCCTTGCTGGCCTTGGCCACGTCCGGACGGTAGTAGCCGCCGATGTCCACGGCCTTGCCCTGCACCGCAATCAGCTCGTCGACGATCTTCTGCTCGTTGTCCGACAGCGTCTTGGCCAGCGGAGCGAAGCGTGCCTGCAGTGCGGCGTCTTCGCTTTGCGCGGCAAGCGCCTGCGCCCAGTACAGCGCGATGTAGAAGTGGCTGCCACGGTTGTCGATGCCACCGAGCTTGCGCGACGGCGACTTGTCGTTGTCCAGGAACTGGCCGTTGGCTTCATCCAGCGCCTTGGCCAGCACGCGGGCAGCGGCGTTGTCGTAGCGGTTGCCGAGGTGTTCCAGCGACGCGGCCAGGGCCAGGAATTCGCCCAGCGAATCCCAGCGCAGGTAGTCTTCTTCGACGAACTGCTGCACGTGCTTCGGGGCAGAACCGCCGGCGCCGGTCTCGAACAGGCCACCACCGGCCATCAGCGGCACGATCGACAGCATCTTGGCGCTGGTGCCCAGCTCCATGATCGGGAACAGGTCGGTGAGGTAGTCACGCAGCACGTTGCCGGTCACCGAAATGGTGTCCTCACCCTTGCGGATGCGGGCCAGCGAGAACGCGGTCGCTTCCACCGGCGGCAGGATACGGATGTCCAGGCCCGTGGTGTCGTGGTTCTTCAGGTAGGTTTCGACCTTGGCGATGACCTGCGCGTCGTGGGCACGGGCGGCGTCCAGCCAGAACACGGCCGGGGTGCTGCTCAGGCGGGCGCGTTCGACGGCCAGCTTGACCCAGTCCTGGATCGGCGCGTCCTTGGTCTGGCACATGCGCCAGATGTCGCCCGCTTCCACGGCATGCTCGAACACCACGTTGCCGGCATCGTCGGTGACCTTGACCACGCCATCGGCAGCGATCTGGAAGGTCTTGTCGTGCGAGCCGTACTCTTCAGCCTTCTGTGCCATCAGGCCGACGTTGGGCACCGAGCCCATGGTGGCCGGATTGAACGCACCGTGCGTCTTGCAGTCGTCGATGACGGCCTGGTACACGCCGGCGTAGCAGCGGTCCGGAATGACCGCCTTGGTGTCCTGCAGCTTGCCTTCGGCATTCCACATCTTGCCGGAGTCGCGGATCATCGCCGGCATCGAAGCGTCGACGATCACGTCACTGGGCACGTGCAGGTTGGTGATGCCCTTGTCGGAGTTGACCATGGCCAGGCCCGGACGCTGCGCGTACTCGGCCTTCAGGTCGGCCTCGATGGCAGCACGGGTGGCTTCCGGCAGCGCCGGCAGTCGCGCGACCAGATCACCGATACCGTTGTTGGCATCGAAACCGGCCTGCTTGAGCGCATCGGCGTGCTTGGCCAGCACGTCCTTGTAGAACTCGTTGACGACCACGCCGAACATGATCGGGTCGGAGACCTTCATCATGGTCGCCTTCAGGTGCAGCGAGAACAGCACGCCCTGGCTCTTGGCGTCAGCGATCTGCGCATCGATGAAGGTGGCCAGCGCCTTGCGGCTCATCACCGCAGCGTCGACGATCTCACCGGCCTTGACCGCGGTCTTTTCCTTCAGCACGACAGCGCTGCCGTCCTTGCCGTGCAGGGTGATCTTCAGCGAACCGGCGTTGGCCAGGGTGGCCGACTTTTCGCTGCCATAGAAATCACCGGCGTCCATGTGCGAAACGTGCGACTTCGAATCCGACGCCCAGGCACCCATGCGATGCGGGTGCTTGCGTGCATAGTTCTTCACCGACAACGGTGCACGGCGGTCGGAATTGCCTTCGCGCAGCACCGGGTTCACCGCACTGCCCTTGACCTTGTCATAGCGCGCCTTGTAGTCGCGCTGCTGGTCGTCAGCCGGGGCTTCCGGGTAATCCGGCAGCGGATAACCCTGGTCCTGCAGTTCCTTGATGGCCGCCTTCAGCTGCGGCACCGAGGCGGAGATGTTTGGCAGCTTGATGATGTTGGCGTCGGGCGTGGTCGCCAGCTGGCCCAGCTCGGCCAGGTCATCGCTGACCTTCTGCGCATCGCTCAGCAGTTCCGGGAACAGCGACAGGATGCGGCCGGACAGGGAAATGTCACGGGTTTCCACCGCGATACCGGCGGTGGAGGTGTAGGCGTCGACGATCGGCAGCAGTGACTGGGTGGCCAGGAACGGTGCTTCGTCGGTCAGCGTGTAGAGGATCTTGGACATGGGGGACTTGGACTCTGTAGCAGTGCTCAGGGGAAGGCCGGCGCCAGCGCCGGGCCACGTGCAACCGTGTCGCTTTCCCCCGTCGCCGTCAGGGTGGGCGCGCGGCGGGGAAACCCCTGTATTGTCGCGTTTTCAGCCGCGCGGGGCAAAGCCGCGCCATACGCGCCGGTACTGCACCCTGGCAACGCTGTGATCCATCCACGCATGGCGTGGATCTACAAAAATGCGGCCGTGCGTGGATCGTGCAGGTATCCGCCAGTAGATCCACGCCACGCGTGGATGAAGCCATCCCCCAACAGTCACCAACAAAAAAGGACGCAGCCTCGCGGCTGCGTCCATCGTGAGCCCTGCCGGGAGAGAGTCGGCAGGACTTACTTGACCTCGAACTCCTGCGGCGTTCCGGCCGCCTTGCCATCGACCATGACCTCGGCGCGATACTTGCCCGCCGGCCAGCCCTTTGCATTCTTGAACGTGACGTTGGTGGTTTCCGCGCCGCTGGTGTTCAGGGTCGCGTTCTGCTCGCCGGCTACCTGACCATCCTGGAAGGTCAGCTTGGCGCCGACACTGACGTTGTTGGCCGCACCGTCGGTCTTCACCGAGACGATGACGTCATCCTTCGGGGCGAACAGCGCCGACGGTGCAACCGACTTGTCGGCGGCCGCCGTCTTGCCCACGGTAACGGTCGAGACGCTGACCGCAGCGGCCGCTGCCATCGGCGGCGGTGCACCCGTCATCGGCGCCGGCGCTGCCGGTTCGGCCGGGGCGGTCGCCGCCGGTGCTGCGGTGCTGTCGGTGGACTCTTCCTTCTTCTTGCAACCGACCAGGGCAACGCTGCCCAGCAGGGCGGCGATGAGGGCGGTCTGGAGCGGGGTGGTCTTGATCATTCGGGGTTCCTCCCAGGGATTGTCGGACGGCGTTCGATCGCCGGCTTACTTCGGCGGCAGCTTCAGGGTCTGGCCCGGGAAGATCTTGTCCGGGTCGTCGAGCACATCGCGGTTGGCTTCGAAGATCTTCTTCCAGGCATTGGCATCGCCCAGATGCTGCTTGGCGATCTTCGACAGCGAATCACCCTTCTGCACGGTGTAGGTGCCGCCGCTCACAACGTCGGCGGTGCTGTCCACCGAAGCGCTGACGCCGGAGAAGTCCGCCTTGGGCACCTGCTCGGCGGTACTGTCGACGCTGCCACTGACGCCGGAGAAATCGGCCTTCTTCTCGGTACTCATCCACAACTCCCGTCTGCATGACTACGTGGCTCGCACGGTGCCATGGCGGTTGTTAAATGGGGATGGTGCAGATGTGAAGCCGCCCCGGGGGGCGGCTGAACAATCGGGGCGGGAAGTGTCCGCTGCGCTCGCCGGGCGTGGCCCGGCGCTACCCGTAACCGCCTGCGACGGCTACTGGCGCAGTTCGCGGTAGGTCGCGGCCGGGGCAGCAATGCCGGGGCTTGCCCGCCAGGGATTGATGTCCAGGCCGCCGCGGCGGGTATAGCGGGCTTCCACCTCCAGCCACTGCGGCTGGCAGCGCGCAGACACCTCGCTGAAGATCCGCTCAACGCATTGTTCGTGGAACTCGGCGTGCTCACGGTAACTCACCAGATAACGCAGCAGGCCAGCGCGGTCGATCTTCGGCCCCCGGTAGCGCAGGCTGACCGTGGCCCAATCCGGCTGGCCGGTAACCGGGCAGTTCGACTTCAGCAATGCCGAGACCAGCGTTTCCTCCACCACCTCGCCGGCATTGGCGGCAAGGAAGTCGGCCTGCGGCGGCCCATAGCAGTCGATCTCCAGCTCCAGCCCGTCGATGGATTCACCCAGTGGCGTCTCGCGCAGGCCCGGCAGGCCGAACGCGACCTGGACCGGCGCACCAGCGCAGGTCGACAGGTCGGCGATGAGGCGCTCGCGCAGGGCTTCGGCGCTGTCGACGCGGGTGCTGTTGAGGGAGTTCAGGTACAGCTTGAACGACTTCGATTCGATCAGCCGCGGCGAGGTGCACGGCACCTGCACAGTGGCGACGGCGACCTGTGGCTTGCCACGCGGGTCGAGCCAGCTGAGTTCGAAGGCATGCCAGCGATCGTGGCCGACGAACGGCAGCGCGGCGTCATCGAGTCCAATTTCTGCGCGGGCGCCGCTGCGCGGGATGGGAAACAGCAGGCCGGGATCGTACTGCGACGGGTAACTGACCTCGCGACCGAGGCTGGAATCCTGTGGGGTGTTCATGGTGGTCATTGTATCGCGCGGAGGGCAGGCCTTCGGCCGGGTCGGCCAACGGCGGAGCCCCTCCGTGGTGGGTGGATGTCGGATGCCGGGGGTTGGCCGGGAGGGTGGGTTGGCTGGGGGACGCCGTGAATCCGTCCATGGAGGCTCGGTCGCCGCATCCATGCGGCTCACGCCCCCAGCCAACCCACGCTCCCGGCCACGGACAGTTTCCCGCGCCACCACGGGAAAGATCAGGAGAATCAGAATCAAAAGCCCATGCTTCAGACGTTCATGACGTCCGCCGTGTCGACCAAGGTCGACACCCACCAGAGCAAAAATGGGGTCAGAGCCCGTTGCGAAGCAACGGGATCCGACCCCGTGCCGTTCCGACAGTTGCGGGAATCTGTCGGGGGCGGGGTGGTGTGGGCTTGCAGGACCGCAGGCGCCATGGATGGCGCCTACGAGCCCCCATGGACGGGTTTACGGCGTGTCCTGCAAGCCCACACCGCCCCGCCCAACCCACAGAAAACCAGCGCCGCTTTTGACGTTGACGTTGACGTTGCCTTTGATTGCAGCGGGTGCAGGGCTGCAAGCCCTGCCGGCAACCCTCACCCAGCCGGAGTGCCGACACCGTGCAGGTAATCCAGGCTCACCTGCAGCAGCGCGCGCAACCCCACATCCAGCGCCTTCTCATCCAGCAGGAACTTCGGCGAATGGTTGGCCGGCGCCGTCGCCGGGTCGATACCCACACTGGTGGAGCCGACGAAGAAGAACATGCCCGGTACTTCCTTCGCGTAGAGCGAGAAATCCTCCGCCCCCATCTGCAGCGGCGGCTCGTACACATTGTCCTTGCCGACCACCGCCTGCAGGCTCGGCAGCATCTTCGCGGTCAGTGCCGGGTCGTTCACCGTGGCCGGGTTGCCTTCCGATTCGTAGATGTCGGTCACCGCCTTGGCACCATGGGCGGCCGCGGTGTGCTCGGCCACGTTGCGCAGGTCGGCGAAGATCTGTTGGCGCATGCCTTCGTCAAAGGTGCGGATGGTGCCGACCATTTCCACTTCATCGGGAATGATGTTGTAGCGGATACCGCCATTGATCGCGCCGAAGGTCAGCACCGCCGGTTGCCTGGAGAGATTGACGCGACGGCTGACGATGGTCTGCGCGGTGCCCACCAGATCGGCGGTGGCGACGATCGGATCAACACCGTTCCACGGTGCCGAGCCGTGCGTCTGGCGACCGATCACCTTGATCCCGAAACGATCCGACGCCGCCATCAACGGCCCACCGCGCACGGCGATCTGCCCGGCCTGCACACTGGAGAACACATGCAGGCCGAACACCGCCTCCGGCTTGAAGTCGGCGAACAGCCCTTCCTTCAGCATCAGTGCGGCACCGCCCTCTTCCGGCGGCGGCGCGCCTTCCTCGGCCGGCTGGAAAATCAGCATCACCTGGCCCGGCAGGTCCTTCTTCATCGACACCAGAGCCTCGGCCACGCCCAGCAGGGTGGCCGTGTGCGCGTCATGGCCGCAGGCATGCATCACGCCCACGGTCTGGCCGCGGTACTGGTCGGTGGCCTTGGAAGCGAATGCCAGCCCGGTCTGCTCGGTCACCGGCAGCGCATCCATGTCGGCGCGCAGGGCGATCTTCGGGCCTGGCTTGCCACCTTCGATGATCGCCACCACGCCATGGTGGGCGATGCCGGTCTTCGGCTTCAGCCCCATCGCCCGCAGCCGCTTGGCCACCTCGGCCGAGGTGCGCACTTCGCGGTTGGACAGCTCCGGGTGCTGGTGGAAATCGCGCCGCCATTCGACCACCTTGGACTGCAGCCGCTGTGCAGCGGCGGTCACTTCCGGGCGTTCCCCTTCCTGGGCGTGGGCAAGGGCCGGCAGGGCCAGCAGCAGGGCGGACAGCAGCAACGAACGGCGCATCGCAATCTCCACGGCAAGGGGGTTCCAGCTGAATGTAGGGCAACACCGGCGCTACGGGAACCTCCGGCGCCGGATCCGGTCTTAGCGCCCGTCCCATCCGTCATGCAGGAAACGTGATGTGGCACAGGTATGCTTTGCGCATTGCCGCCGGCGCCCCGCCCGGTCCAGTCCTCTCGGAGTCCTCGTAATGTCACGTGTTTGGAAGATCGTGCTGCTGGTCGTGGCAGTGCTGGTGCTGGCCGTGGTCGGCCTGCGCGTCGTGGGCGGGAGCAAGGACAAGGCTGGGAAACCAGCGGCGGGCGCCCGCCAGGGCGGCGAAGATCCGGATGCCGGCCCGGTGCCGGTGACCGTGGTCGACGCCACCCGCCAGGACGTGCCGGTCTACGCCAGCGCACTGGGCACGGTGACCGCGATGAACACCGTCACGGTCAGCCCGCAGGTCGGCGGCCAACTGATGAGCCTCAATTTCCGCGAAGGCCAGGAAGTGAAGCAGGGCGACGTGCTGGCGGTGATCGACCCGCGCACCGCCCAGGCCAGCTATGACCAGGCCGCTGCCGCCAAGCGCCAGAACGAAGCGCTGCTGGCGACCGCACGCTCCAATTTCCAGCGCTCGAACGCACCGGAGTATCGCCAGTACGTCGCCAAGACCGATCTGGATACACAGCGAAATCAAGTGGCACAGTACGAAAGCGCGGTAGCCGCCAACGACGCCAGCATGCGCTCGGCGCAGGTGCAGCTGCAGTACACCAAGGTCACCGCGCCGATCTCCGGCATCGCCGGCATCCGCGCAGTCGACGCCGGCAACGTGGTCAACGCAGGTACCGCACTGGTCACGCTGACCCAGATCCACCCGATCCACGTGCTGTTCAACCTGCCCGAGCGCCAGCTCGGCGACGTGCGCCAGGCGCAGGCGGCCGGCACGGTACCGGTGGCGGCACTGGACCGCGCCGATTCGCACGTGCTGTCCGGCGACGGCAAGCTGGACGTGGTCGACAACCTGATCAGTGCCGACAGCGGCACGTTCAAGGCGCGCGCCCTGTTCGACAACGCCGACAACGGCCTGTGGCCAGGCCAGTTCGTCAACGTGCGCATGCAGCTGCGCACCATTGCCGGCGGCGTGGTCATCCCCACCCAGGCGGTGCTGCGTGGCCCAGACGGCGAGTACGTCTATGTCGTGCAGGGCGACAACACGGTGAAGATGCAGACCGTGCGCAGCGGCGTGGAAGTGGGCGACAGCCAGGTGCAGATCGCCGAAGGCCTGAAGGGCGGCGAGCGGGTGGTCAGTGAAGGCCAGTTCCGCCTGAAGCCGGGCAGCAAGGTCACCGGGCTCAAGCCGGGCGAGACCCCGGCCGCACCGACCGAGGCCGAGCTGAAAGCGGCCGAGCAGAAGAACGCGGGCGGCGGTGGCCGTCGCGGTGGTGGCCCGCGCTGAGCGCAGGCCACTGATCTCCTTCGCGCCGGCGGACCCGCCGGCGCCGACATTGAAGTGCCAGCAAGGATCAGTCCGTGGGCTTTTCGACGATCTTCATCCGCCGCCCGATCGCCACCTCGCTGTTGATGGCGGGCCTGTTGCTGCTGGGCATTCTCGGTTACCGCAAGCTGCCGGTGTCGGCGCTGCCGGAAATCGATGCCCCCAGCCTGGTGGTCACCACCCAGTACCCCGGCGCCAATGCCACCACCATGGCCTCGCTGGTCACCACGCCGCTGGAGCGCCAGTTCGGGCAGATCTCCGGGCTGGCGCTGATGACCTCCGACTCGTCGGCCGGCTTGTCGACGATCATCCTGCAGTTCTCGATGGATCGCGACATCGACATCGCCGCGCAGGATGTGCAGGCGGCGATACGCCAGGCCACCCTGCCCTCTTCGCTGCCCTACCAGCCGGTCTACAACCGGGTGAACCCGGCCGACGCGGCCATCGTCACCCTGAAGCTGACCTCTGACACGCGCCCGCTGCGCGACGTCAACAACTACGCCGACTCGATCCTGGCCCAGCGCCTGTCGCAGGTGCAGGGTGTGGGTCTGGTGTCGATTGCCGGCAACGTGCGCCCTGCGGTGCGCATCCAGGTCAACCCGGCGCAGCTGTCGAACATGGGCCTGACCCTGGAACAGCTGCGCAGCGCGCTGACCCAGGCCAACGTCAACGCACCCAAGGGTTCGTTGAACGGCAAGACGCAGTCCTACAGCATCGGTACCAACGACCAGCTGGCCAGCGCCGCCGAGTACCGCGACACCATCATCAGCTACAAGAACGGCCGCCCGGTGAGGCTGTCGGACGTAGCCGAAGTGCTCGATGGCGTGGAGAACGACCAGCTGGCCGCATGGGCCGATGGCAAGCCGGCGGTACTGCTGGAAGTGCGACGCCAGCCTGGCGCCAACATCGTGCAGACCGTCGAGCGCATCCGCGCGATCCTGCCGCAGCTGCAGGGCGTGCTGCCGGCCGACGTGCACCTGGAGATCTTCAACGACCGTACCGAGACCATCCGCGCCTCGGTGCATGAAGTGCAGTTCACCCTGATCCTGACCATCGGCCTGGTGGTCGCGGTGATCTTCGTGTTCCTGCGCCGCCTGTGGGCCACGATCATTCCTTCGGTGGCGGTGCCACTGTCACTGGCCGGCACCTTCGCAGTGATGGCCTTTGCCGGCATGTCGCTGGACAACCTTTCGCTGATGGCGCTGGTGGTGGCCACCGGCTTCGTGGTCGACGATGCGATCGTGATGATCGAGAACATCGTCCGCTACATCGAGCAGGGCAAGAGCGGCAAGGAGGCGGCCGAGATCGGCGCGCGCCAGATCGGCTTCACCGTGTTGTCGCTGACCGTTTCGCTGGTGGCGGTGTTCCTGCCGCTGCTGCTGATGCCCGGCGTCACCGGCCGACTGTTCCACGAGTTCGCCTGGGTACTGAGCATCGCCGTGGTGCTGTCGATGCTGATTTCGTTGACGCTTACGCCAATGATGTGCGCCTACCTGCTCAAGCCCGACGCCCTGCCCGAGGGCGAGGACGCGCATGAGCGGGCAGCAGCGGCCGGCAAGCAGAATCTGTGGACGCGCACCGTGGGCCTGTACGAGCAGAGCCTGGACTGGGTGCTGGACCATCAGCGCCTGACCCTGGCGGTGGCCGGCGGTGCACTGGTGCTGACCGTGCTGCTGTACGTGCTGATTCCCAAGGGCCTGCTGCCCGAGCAGGACACCGGCCTGATCACCGGCGTGGTGCAGGCCGACCAGAACATCGCCTTCCCGCAGATGGAGCAGCGCACCAAGCAGGTGGCCGAAGCACTGCGCCACGATCCGGATGTGACCGGCGTGTCGGCCTTCATCGGTGCCGGAAGCATGAACCCCACGCTCAACCAGGGCCAGCTGTCGATCGTGCTGAAGGAACGCAGCCAGCGCGACGGCCTGGACGAGATCCTGCCGCGCCTGCAGAAGGCGGTGGCCGGCATTCCGGGCGTGGCGCTGTACCTGAAGCCGGTGCAGGACGTGACCCTGGATACCCGCGTGGCCGCCACCGAGTACCAGTACTCGCTGTCGGACGTGGACAGCGCTGAAGTGGCCAAGCAGGCCACGCGCCTGACCGAAGCGCTGCGCCAGCGACCGGAACTGGCCGACGTCGACAACAACCTGTCCAACCAGGGTCGTGCGCTTGAACTGAACATCGACCGCGACAAGGCCAGCGTGCTGGGTGTGCCGATGCAGACCATCGATGACACGCTCTACGATGCGTTCGGCCAACGTCAGATCTCCACCATCTTCACCGAGCTCAACCAGTACCGGGTTGTGCTGGAAGTAGCGCCGGAATTCCGCACCAGCAAGGCCCTGATGGAGCAGTTGGCCGTGGCCTCCAACGGTGCCGGCGCGCTGACCGGCACCAATGCCACCAGCTTCGGCCAGGTGACCTCGTCCAATTCCTCCACCGCCACCGGCATCGGTGCGCAGAACACCGGCATCACCGTCGGTGCCGGCAGCATCATCCCGTTGTCGGCACTGGCCGAAGGCAAGGTCAGCAGCGCGCCGTTGGTGGTCAGCCATCAGCAGCAGCTGCCGGCGGTGACCGTCTCGTTCAACGTGGCACCGGGCTATTCGCTGTCCGAAGCGGTACGCGCTATCCAGGAGACCAAGGACAGCCTGGACATGCCGACCCACCTGCATGCCGAATTCATCGGCAAGGCCGCCGAGTTCACCGGCAGCCAGACCGACGTGGTGTGGCTGCTGCTGGCCTCGCTGGTGGTGATCTACATCGTGCTGGGCGTGCTGTATGAGAGCTACATCCACCCGATCACGATCATTTCCACGCTGCCGCCGGCCGGCGTCGGTGCGCTGCTGGCGCTGATGCTATGCGGGCTGAGCCTGTCGGTGGACGGCATCGTCGGCATCGTGCTGCTGATCGGCATCGTCAAGAAGAACGGCATCATGATGGTGGACTTCGCGATCGAAGCGCGCCGTGCCGGCGCCAACGCGCACGAAGCGATCCGCCGCGCCTGCCTGCTGCGCTTCCGCCCGATCATGATGACCACCGCCGCCGCCATGCTCGGCGCGCTGCCGCTGGCGCTGGGTACCGGCATCGGCTCGGAACTGCGTCGCCCGCTGGGCATCGCCATCGTCGGCGGCCTGCTGCTGTCGCAGCTGGTCACGCTGTACACCACGCCGGTGATCTACCTGTACATGGAACGCTTCTCCGAGTGGCTGGCGCGCCGCCGCGAACAGCGTGCGCTGCGCAACGGTTCGCTGCAGGAGCCGCAGGCATGATCCACGCCCCGCTGCTGCGGGGGGCCGCACGATGAACCTGTCCGGCCCCTTCATCCGCCGCCCGATCGGCACCGCCCTGCTGGCCATCGGCCTGTTCATGGTCGGCCTGATCTGCTATCTGCGCCTGGGCGTGTCGGCGTTGCCGAACATCGAGATCCCGGTGATCTTCGTGCACGCCAGCCAGTCCGGCGCCGACGCGGCGACCATGGCCTCCACGGTCACCGCGCCACTGGAGCGCCACCTCGGCCAGCTGCCGGGCATCGACCGCATGCGCTCGTCGAGCTCGGAGGGCAGCTCGCTGGTGTTCATGATCTTCCAGAGCGGCCACAACATCGATTCGGCGGCGCTGGATGTTCAGACTGCGATCAATTCGGCACAGGCCGACCTGCCTTCGGGCATGGGCTCGCCGATGTACCAGAAGGCGAACCCGAACGATGACCCGGTCATCGCCATCGCACTGACCTCGCAGACGCAGTCGGCCGACGAGCTGTACAACGTCGCCGATTCGCTGCTGGCCCAGCGTATCCGCCAGATCAGCGGCGTTGCGTCGGTCGACATCGCCGGCGCCTCGACGCCGGCGGTGCGCGTGGACGTCAACCTGCGCCTGATGAACGCGCTCGGGCTGACCGCCGACGATCTGCGCAACGCCGTGCGCGCGGCCAACGTGACCTCGCCGACCGGCTTCCTCAGCGATGGCAACACCACCACCGCGATCATCGCCAACGATTCAGTGGCGCGCGCGGCCGACTTCGCCGACCTGGTGGTCAAGACCCAGGGCGATGGCCGGGTGATCCGCCTGAAGGACATCGCCAACGTCTACGACGGCCAGCAGGACGCTTACCAGGCGGCGTGGTTCGACCACAAACCGGCGGTGGTGATGTACGTGTTCACCCGTGCCGGCGCCAACATCGTGGAAACCGTGGACCGGGTCAAGGCACAGATTCCGACCCTGCGCGACTACCTGCAGCCGGGCACCACGCTGACCCCGTACTTCGACCGTACACCGACCATCCGTTCCTCGCTGCATGAAGTGCAGATCACCCTGCTGATCAGCCTGGCGATGGTGGTGCTGACCATGGCGCTGTTCCTGCGCCGGCTGGCGCCCACGCTGATCGCCGCAGTAACCGTGCCGCTGTCGCTGGCCGGCGCTGCGCTGGTGATGTACGTGATGGGCTTCACCCTGAACAACCTGAGCCTGCTGGCGCTGGTGATCGCGATTGGTTTTGTGGTCGACGATGCGATCGTGGTGATCGAGAACATCATGCGCCACCTCGACGAAGGCATGCCACGCATGCAGGCGGCACTGACCGGCGCACGCGAGATCGGCTTCACCATCGTCTCGATCACCGCCTCGCTGGTGGCGGTGTTCATTCCACTGCTGTTCGCCAGCGGCATGATGGGCGCATTCTTCCGCGAGTTCACGGTCACCCTGGTGGCTGCCATCGTGGTGTCGATGATCGTCTCGCTGACGCTGACGCCAGCGCTGTGCAGCCGCTTCCTCAGTGCACACGACCATGCCGCGCCGCCGTCACGCTTCGGCCGCTGGCTCGATGCCGGCCACGAGCGCATGCTGCGCATCTACACCGTGTGCCTGGACTTCTCGCTGCGCCATGCGCTGCTGATGTCGTTGACCCCGCTGATCCTGATCGGCGCCACCGTCTTCCTGTTCGGAGCAGTGAAGAAGGGCGCGTTCCCGCCGCAGGATACCGGCCTGATCTGGGGCCGCGCCAACTCCAGCGCGACGGTCTCCTTCGAGGACATGGTGGCCCGCCAGCGCCGCATCACCGACATGCTGATGGCCGACCCGGCGGTGAAGACCGTGGGTGTGCGCCTGGGCAGCGGCCGCCAGGGGTCCAGCGCGCAGTTCAACATCGAGCTGAAGTCACGCAGCGACGGCCGCCGCGAAACCACCGCCCATGCACTGGCGCGGTTGAGCGCCAAAGCCGACCGCTACCCCGACCTGCAGCTGCGCCTGCGCGCGATCCAGGACCTTCCCAGCAACGATGGTGGCGGTTCCAGCCAGGGTGCGCAGTACCGCATTTCGTTGCAGGGCAACGACCTTGCCGCGCTGCAGGAATGGCTGCCGAAGCTGCAGGCGGAACTGAAGAAGAATCCGAAACTGCGCGACGTCGGTACCGACGTGGACAACGCCGGCCTGCGCCAGAACATCCAGATCGACCGTGCCAAGGCCGCGCGCCTGGGCATCACGGTCGGCGCCATCGATGGCGCGCTGTACGGGGCGTTCGGCCAGCGCCAGATCTCGACGATCTACTCGGACATCAACCAGTACAGCGTGGTGGTCAACGCCCTGCCCTCGCAGACCGCGACCCCGGCGGCGCTGGACGAGGTGTACGTGCGGGCACGCAACGGCGACATGGTGCCGATCACTGCGGTGGCGACGCAGGTTCCGGGCCTGGCACCGTCGCAGATCACCCACGAGAACCAGTACACGACGATGGACCTGAGCTACAACCTGGCGCCGGACGTGAGCATGGGCGAAGCCAAGGCGATCATCGATGCGACCGTCGCCGGCATGCGTATGCCGGGTGACATCCGCTTGGCCGACGACGCAGGCTTCGGGTTCAACTCCGACCCCAGCGACATGCTGATCCTGGTGCTGGCGGCGATCCTGACCGTGTACCTCGTACTGGGCATGCTCTACGAGAGCCTGATCCATCCCGTCACCATCCTGTCCACGCTGCCAGCAGCGGGCGTGGGTGCGTTGCTGGCACTGTTCGGCACCAATACCGAGCTGTCGGTGATCTCGATGATCGCGCTGGTGCTGCTGATCGGCATCGTCAAGAAGAACGCGATCATGATGATCGACTTCGCACTGGTGGCGCAGCGCGAGCACGGGCTGGCGCCACGTGAGGCCGCGCGTGAGGCCAGCATCGTGCGCTTCCGCCCGATCATGATGACCACCATGGTGGCGATCCTGGCCGCGGTGCCGCTGGCGATCGGCCTCGGCGAAGGCTCCGAACTGCGCCGTCCGCTGGGCATAGCCATGATCGGCGGCCTGCTGTTCTCGCAGAGCCTGACCCTGCTCAGCACGCCGGCGCTATACGTGATCTTCTCCTGCCTGGCCGAACGCTGGCGGGCACGCCGAGCACGCAGGCGCGAAGCCAAGCTGCTCAAGCGGGCGCAGCGGGCGCAGCGGGCGTAGGACCACCCATCCACGCATGGCGTGGATCTACTGAATCGGTAGCGCCGGGCCATGCCCGGTGGCCGCGATCTGTGGGTGCGGACCGTTGGTCCGCACACCGCAGCACTCCGAACACCCCATTTCACGCGCACCCCGCAATAATGGAGCTCGATCCTTCCACCGAGCCTGCATGTCCGCCCGCCAATCCCGCCTCAGCCGCCTGTGGGCCCACGAAAAGGCCAGCTATGGCCTGCGCGTGTTCATCGCACTGAGCATGGCGATGGCCGTGTGCTGGCAGCTGGAGGCGCTGACCGCACTGCCCGGTGTGTTCCTGGGCATCATCGCCAGCGCCATCGCCGAGACCGATGACAACTGGTGGGGCCGGACCAAGGCCGTCGCGCTGTCGCTGCTGTGCTTCTGCATCGCGGCGGCGTCGGTGATCTGGCTGTTCCCGTGGCCCTGGATCTTCATCGGCGCATTGGCGCTGTCCACCTTCGGCCTGACCCTGCTCGGTGCGCTCGGCGAGCGCTATGCATCCATCGCCCAGGCCACGGTGACGCTGGCGATCTACACCATGATCGGCCTGGAACAGCACGGTGCCAGCGACCTGCACAGCGCGCTGGACGCGGTCAGCCATCTGCTGGCCGGTGCGATCTGGTACGGCCTGCTGTCGATCCTGTGGACCGCGCTGTTCGCCAACCGCCCGGTGCGCGAACGGGTGGCGCGGCTGTACCAGGAACTGGGCCGCTACCTGCAGTTGAAGGCCGCCCTGTTCGAACCGGTGCGCGAAGCCGACCTGCAGCGCCGCCAGCTGGACCTGGCCGAGCAGAATCGGCGCGTGGTCGGCGCGTTGAACGAGGCCAAGACCGCGATCCTGGCTCGCTTCGGCCGCTCGGGCCGGCCCGGCGTAAATTCCGGCCTGTACCTGCGGCTGTACTACATGGCGCAGGACTTCCACGAACGCGCCAGCTCTTCGCACTATCCGTACGGCGCGCTGGTCGATGCGTTCTTCCACAGCGACGTGCTGTACCGCTGCCAGCGCCTGCTCGACCTGCAGGGCCAGGCGTGCGCGCGGCTGGGTGAGGCGATCCGGTTGCGCCGTCCATTCGTGTATGGCGAGAGCAACCAGCAGGCTGGGCGCGACCTGGCCGATGCGCTGGCCTACCTGCGCGACCAGCAGCGCCCGCAGTGGCAGCGCCTGCTCGGTTCGCTGGACCTGCTGGTGCACAATCTGCGCAGCATCGAACGCCGCCTGCTGGATGCCGAGCGTTCCGAGGCCAGCCTGGACAACGTCGACACCCGTCTGCGCGACAGCAATCCACACACGCTGCGCGAAATGGGCGTGCGCGTGGTCCAGCAGTTCACCCCCGGCTCGGTGCTGTTCCGCCACGGCCTGCGCATGGCGCTGGCCCTGATCGCCGGCTTCGCGGCGATTCGCCTGTTCAATGCGCAGAACGGCTCGTGGGTACTGCTGACCATCGTGTTCGTATGCCGGCCGAACTTCGGCGCCACCCGCCAGCGTCTGGCCCAGCGCATCGTCGGTACCGTGGCCGGTCTGGTATTCACCTGGGCTCTGCTGCAGCTGTTCCCGCAGCTGCATGTGCAGCTGCTGATCGCGCTGTTGTCTGCGCTGCTGTTCTTCTTCACCCGCACCGACCGCTACCTGGTGGCCTCGGCGGCGATCACGGTGATGGCACTGACCTGCTTCAACCTGATCGGCGACGGCTTCGTGCTGATCGTGCCGCGCATGGTCGATACGCTGCTGGGCTGTGCGATCGCCGCTGCGGCCGCCTTCCTGATCCTGCCGGACTGGCAGGGCCGCCAGCTGCACCTTGTGCTGGCCCGCGTGCTGGATACCGCCGCGCGCTACCTGGATTCGGTGCTGGGCCAGTACCGCAGCGGCATGCGCGACGACCTGGCCTATCGTATTGCCCGGCGCGACATGCACAACGCCGACGCCGCGCTGTCCACGGCATTGTCGAACATGCTGCGCGAGCCTGGCCACGTCCGCCGCAACCTCGATGCCGGCTTCCATTTCCTGGCGCTGTCCAACACCCTGCTCGGCCATCTGTCTGCATTGGGGGCACACCGCGACCAGGTGGACAGCTACGCCGGCGATCCGCTGGCGCTCGCCGCCGGTGATCGCGTACGCAAGGCGCTGCAGCAGCTGGCTGCCGCACTGACCGCACGACAGGCGGTCAGCGAAGACGACAACGACGCCGACCGCGCGGTCGCCGCCGAACTGGAGCAGATCGAGGATGCGATGCCACCGAAGCTGCAGTTGATCCGCACGCAGATGGCGCTGGTGCTGCGCCTGCTGCCGAAGGTGCGGGCGGCGGCCAATGAGGCGGTGCGCACGCTCACCTGACAGCGCGCCGCCCGGCATGGCGCGGTGATACCCGCATCGCATCCACGCATGGCGTGGATCTACTGTGCCGTGTGCAGCAGCCTGTTGCATCCGGGTGAAGCAGCCCGATCACGCGGCCACGCGGATACTGGGCATTCCCCCGCTCCGGATTCCTCCCATGAAGATCGAACTCAGCGGCCGCTCCGCGCTGGTCACCGCCTCCACCGCTGGCATCGGCCTGGCCATCGCGCAGGGACTGGCCGGCGCGGGCGCGCAGGTCATCCTCAATGGCCGCAGCACCCAAAGCATCGAACGCGCCCGCCAGCGCCTGCTCGCCACCGCTCCGGGCGCGAACGTGTCGGGAATCGCCGCCGACCTCTCCGATGCGGCCGGCGTCGATGCGCTGCTGGCCGCCCTGCCCAGGGTCGACATCCTCGTCAACAATGCCGGCATCTTCGGTCCAGAGGACTTCTTCGAGACCGACGACGCCACCTGGGAACGCTACTGGCAGACCAACGTGATGTCCGGCGTACGCCTGTCGCGTGCGCTGCTGCCGGCGATGGTCGATGCCGGCTGGGGCCGCGTGCTGTTCATTTCCTCAGAATCGGCGCGCAACATTCCCGCCGACATGATCCACTACGGCGTCAGCAAGACCGCGCAGCTGGCACTGTCGCGCGGGCTGGCCAAGCGCGTGGCCGGCAGTGGCGTCACCGTCAACACGGTGCTACCGGGCCCGACGCTGTCCGATGGCTTCGCCGCGATGTTCGAGGATGAACGCCAGCGCAGCGGCAAACCGCTGGAGCAGATCGGCCGTGAGTTCGTGATGGAACACCGGCCGTCTTCGGTGATCCAGCGCGCCGCCACGGTCGAAGAAGTGGCCAACATGGTGGTGTACCTTGCCTCGATGCAGGCCTCGGCCACCTCCGGCGCTGCACTGCGCGTGGATGGAGGCGTGGTCGACGATATCGTCTGAGGCTTCCGCAGGTGTGCGGCCAACGGCCCGCACCCACCGCTATGGGGTCTGAGTAGATCCACGCCATGCGTGGATGCATCCCACCGCAGTCCCGACACATGGGCAGGAATGCTAGGCTGCGCCGGTCAAGGAGGTTCCATGTCCGGTCACAACCAGTTCGCCCTGCTGCGCCAACGCCGTTTCCTGCCGTTCTTCGTCGTGCAGGCGCTCGGCGCGTTCAACGACAACGTGTACCGGCAGGCGATCATCAGCATGCTGCTGTTCATGGCCGTACCGGAAGAAGAACTGGGGCTGTACGCCACGCTGGCGCCGGCCATCTTCATCCTGCCGTACTTCCTGTTCTCGGCATTGGCCGGGCAGATCGCCGACAAACTGGAAAAATCGCGACTGATCGTGATCACCACCACCATGGAGATCGTGATCATGTCGCTGGCCGCCACCGGCTTCCTCACACAGAGCCTGCCGGTGCTGCTGGTCGCGCTGTTCTGCACCGGCATGCAATCGACATTGTTCGGTCCGGTGAAGTACTCGGTGCTGCCCTCGGTGCTCAAGCCCGAGGAACTGACCGGCGGCAACGGCCTGGTCGAGATGGGCACCTCGATGTCGATCCTGACCGGCATGATCGTCGGTGGCCTGGTATTCACCGTGGCCGGCAGCCACGGCACGGTCGTGGCCGCGTGCGCGATCATCGCGCTGGCCATCTGCGGAAACATCGCCGCCCGCCTGATTCCCAAGGTCGACGCCGGCGACCCGAACCTGAAGATCAACTGGAACCCGTTACCGGAATCGCTAGCGGTGCTGCGCATGGCGCGGCAGCAGAAAGCGGTGCGCAATTCGATCCTGGGCGTATCCTGGTTCTGGTTCGTCGGCACGGTGCTCACCTCGCAGCTGCCGGCCTACGCAGTCACCAACCTCGGTGGTGAGCCGACCCTGTACATCTTCGCCCTGGCGCTGTTCTCGGTCGGCACCGGCATCGGCTCGCTGCTGTGCGAAAAGCTGTCGGCACGCACGGTGGAGATCGGCCTGGTGCCACTGGGCGCGTTCGGCATGACCGCGTTCCTGCTCGACCTGTACTTCGCCCGCAGCGGCGAGGCAACGGTACACGGTCTCACCATCGGCCCGTTCCTGCAGCAGCCGGGCAGCCTGCGCATCGTCATCGACCTGATCGGCATCGGCCTGTTCACCGGCATCTTCGTGGTGCCGCTGTTCGCGCTGATCCAGAGCCGCACGCCGAAGGCGCAGATGTCGCGCGTATTCGCTGCGCTGAACATCCAGAACTCCGGCTTCATCGTCGGTGCGGCACTGCTGTCGCTGGCCGCGCACAAGCTGCTGCACTGGACCATTCCGCAGCAGTTCCTGGCGCTGGCCATCGCCAATGCGCTGGTGGCGATCTACATCTTCACCATCGTTCCCGAATTCCTGATGCGCTTCCTCAGCTGGCTGATGGTGCGCACCCTGTACCGGCTGCGCCCGCACGGCATCGAGGCCAACGTCCCTGACGAAGGTGCCGCGCTGCTGGTCTGCAACCACGTCAGCTACATGGACGCACTGATCCTGTCGGCCACGATCCCGCGCCCGGTGCGTTTCGTCATGTACTACAGGATCTTCAACATCCCGGTGATGCGCTGGATCTTCCGCACCGCCAAGGCGATCCCGATCGCCGGCGCGCGTGAAGATCCGGCGCTGATGCAGCGCGCGTTCGACGAGATCGATGCGGCGCTGGCCGAAGGGGAGCTGGTCTGCATCTTCCCGGAAGGCGCATTGACCAAGGATGGCGCGATGGCGCCGTTCAAGTCCGGCGTCGAGAAGATCCTCGAGCGGCGGCCGGTGCCGGTAGTGCCGATGGCCCTGCGCGGCATGTGGTCGAGCATGTGGAGCCGGCGCGACAGCCGCCTGGGCCGCATGCGGGTGCCGCGCCGCTTCCGCGCCACGATCGAGGTGGTGGCGGCGCCGGCCGTGGACGGCCATGCCACCGATGCCCCGGCACTGGAGGCCCGGGTGCGAGCTCTGCGCGGCGACCACGCCTGACGTAATCGGCCTGCCAGGCAGGCCGGACGACCTCTCCGCATACGCCACCGTCCAGTGGCAGACCCGTCAAACCTTGGCTGTAAACGCATACATGCAACGCCGGTTGCGGTAGATTACGCACCCACAGGGGGGAGGTCCGGCTGATTCATCAAGGCCGGCCACCAAGGAATGGAGTCTCGCTTTGAATCAACCACCACCGCTCAGCCGTCCGGTCTACATCCCCAACCACCTGGTCTGGGCGATCCTGACGACGCTGTTCTGCTGCCTGCCGTTGGGCGTGGTGTCGATCGTCTATGCCTCCCAGGTCGATGGCCGCCGCGCGGCCGGCGATCTGCCGGGGGCCTACAGCGCGTCGCGCAAGGCGGGCTGGTGGGCGGTGGCTTCGGCCGTGTCCCTGCCGGTCCTGTTGCTGTTGTGGTTCGGGCTGTTCGGCGGCTTGGCCGTACTGGGCGCTCTTTCCGACCAATGATTCACCACCACCACCCATCAAGGAGCTTGAACCCATGAACACCGCCACTCCGCAGGTCCCGAACAATCTGGTCTGGGCCATCCTGAGCACCCTGTTCTGCTGCCTGCCGGCCGGCATCGTGTCGATCGTCTACGCCGCACAGGTCAACGGCAAACTGGCGGCTGGCGATATCGCCGGTGCACAGGAATCCTCGGCCAAGGCCAAGAAGTGGGCCATCTGGTCGGCCATCGCCGCCGTCGTGGTCGGCGTGCTGTACGGCATCCTCATCGTCGCCGTCGGCGGCATGGGTGCGATGAGCAACAGCGGCTACTGATCGGCCTGGACGGATCCGGCGACCGCGCCGGATCCGTTGCTGCAATGTCTGCACGTCCCGCACGCTTCCGACTCGCCCGCTGGGCACCGCTGCTGGCTGCCACCGGCCTGGCCGCGGGTGCCGCCGTGGTGCTGCGCAACGTCAATCCGTATGTCACCGGCAACCCGCTGCCGAGCTGCCCGCTGTACGCGCTGACCGGCCTGTACTGCCCGGGCTGCGGCAGTACCCGCTGCCTGTATTCGCTGGTCCATTTCGACCTGCCCGGCGCGATGGCGATGAATCCGCTGCTGGTCATCAGCCTGCCCTTCCTGTTGCTGATGCTGCTGAACACCGTCGGCGTCCGGCCGCGCGTGCTCGACCCGTTGATGCGGGTGCTGGCCAATCCCACGTTCTGGCTCTGGGTGCTGCCCGGCTATGCGCTGCTGCGCAACCTGCCGTGGCCACCGTTCACCGCGCTGGCACCGGTCTAGGTTTCCCGCCAACGGCGCAGCCCCTCGTGATGGGCGGCGTTTGAAGGCCGAAGCCCTGGGTTGGCCGGGTGGGATGGGTTTGCGGGGGACGCCGTGAATCCGTCCCTGGAGGCTTGGCCGCGGCATCCATGCCGCGGACACCCCCGCAAACCCATCCCGCCCGGCCACGGACAGTTTCCGTGCGCGTCCACCACGGAAAAGAAAGAGAAGATCAAGAGCGAAAGCGGATCGCTTCGCTCTGCATCCACGCATGGCGTGGATCTACCGGCCGTCGGCAGGAAACTGTTGGGGGTGGGGCGGTGTGTGGCTGCAGGACCGTTGGCGCCATGGATGGCGCCATCGAGCCCCCAGGGATGGGTTTACGGCGTGTCCTGCAGCCCCACACCGCCCCGCCAGACCCTCGGCAACCCAGAGCTGCTGTTGCCGTTGCTCCGGCCTTTGCCTCTGCAGGTGCAGGGCTGCAAGCCCTGCAAGGCACCTACGTCACCCAGCCTGCGATCACCAGCAGGGCCAGTACGGCCAGCCACAGCAGCAGCATCCGCCACACCAGGCTCATCGCATCGCGCAGGTCCGGCAACCGCTGCCACACCGGCAACAGGCCCGCCTCGGTGTAATCGTGCGCATCCTCGCGCAGCTCGGCATTGACACTGGCCCGTGCCACCGCACCGAGGAAGCCGATGCCACCAGCCAGACGCTCGCCATGGGCCTGGCGCCAGGCCTTCCACGCCGTGTCGAAGTTGCCGACCAGCGCCATCGAAAACGCCATCAACTGCGCCACCGGCCATTCGATCCAGCCCAGCAGCCGCTGCGCCAGCGCCAGTGGCTCCACCGGCACGCGCGCGCGCATCGGGCTTTCCGCCATCAACGCCAGCAGCCGGTAGCCCAGCGCGCCGACCGGACCCAGCAACAGGAACCAGAACAGCACCGCGAACCAGCGCCGCAGTGCATTGAGCACGGTGGCCTCGACCAGCGACGGAAGATCCTCGCGCAGGCTGCCACCGGCGGCCTGCAGGTTGCGCACGGCCGCCTGCCGCGTGGCCGCATCATCGGCATCGATGATCGCTTCGATATCGCGATCGAGATCACGCGGCCCCCAACACCAGGCCAGCACCGCCACGCCCAGCAGCAGCGAAGGCAACCCGAACAGCACGCCGCGCAACAGCCATGCCAGTCCGCCCATCAGCAGCAGCGGCGGCAACAGGGCCAGCGCGACACCGGCCGGTCCCTGCCAGGCCTTGCCACCGTGCACATCCAGCCAACCCAGCCAGCGCCGGAAACCGTCGAAACGGCGCAGCGAGGCCGCAGCGGCCGGGGCGACGTGGCCCAGGGCCAGTGCGACCAGCACGGCGGCCAGAGTGGTGAACATGGCAGGTCTCCCTACGAAACAGAACGCTCGGCGTCGCTACCTTACCTGTCACAGCGACGCCCTCACGGGTGACCCCGACTGTAACCCGGGCCGTGTTCAGGTGGCGGCAATACACGCCGCTGCACCGGCTTCACAGCCACCGGCCCTCAGCCCTGCTGTTGGCGATACCAGTGTTCGATCAGGCCACGCGAAATCGAGATCGGCGGGGACAGGCGGATGCCCTGTCCGTCATCCTCCAGGTCACGCGCCAGCGCAGCCCCCACCTCGTCGGCACTGAACCAGCGTGCATCTTCCAGCTCGCCATCCACGGTCGGCAGGTCGTCCTGCGCCTGGGCACGGAAGCCGACCATCAGCGCACCCGGGAAAGGCCACGGCTGCGAGCCGAGGTACTGGCAAGCGGTCACCCGCACCTTGCTCTCCTCATGCACTTCGCGCACTACGGTCTGCTCGAAGGTCTCGCCCGGTTCAACGAAGCCGGCCAGCACCGAGTAACGACGCGGCGCCCAGTTCGACTGGCGACCAAGCAGCAGCCGACCCTGGTTCTCCACTGCCACGATCACCGCCGGGTCGACCCGCGGGTAGTGCTCGGTGGAACACTGTGGGCAGCGGCCGACGAAGCCGCCCCGGGCAAACGCCACGGCGCCACCGCAGACGCCGCAGAAGCGCGTGCGCGAGTGCCAATAGGACATGCCCCGGGCATAGCTGAAAACGGTCGCATCGGCCACCGACCACAGCAATGCAGCCTGGCGCAGATCGAGACGACGCGGCGCGCTGGTGGTGACGCGGCTGGCTTCCACCGAGAACCACGCCTGTTCGCCACGCTGGCCGAGGAAGATCGCGGCACCGGGGCCACCGCCGACGTCCGCGCCGGTCAGCACCAGTGGCTGATCGTCATCATCGGTGAACGCGCTGCCATCGTGGTCGAGCACGAGAATGCGCGCATCCGGCCACAGGCGCGCCAGTGCATCGGCATCGTCGCGCAGGGCATCGGCGCGCTCCAGCGGTTCGCCCACGAAGGCGAAACCGGAAAGCGGCGAAGGAGTATTGGGCATCCGACAAGCGTGCCGCCAATCGATGCGGGTGGCAAGGTCGGCGCTGTGCGCAATCTGCCGTTGTGGGCGTGGAGGCACAGAGCATCCACGCATGGCGTGGATCTACTGATCCGCTCTGGTGGGTGCCAACCCTGGTTGGCACATGCCGGCCACAGGCCTCTTACATGCTGAAGCTGCTGCCGCAGCCGCAGGTGGTCTTAGCGTTCGGGTTGCGGATCACGAACTGCGCACCGGTCAGGCTCTCGGTGTAGTCCACCTCGGCACCCATCAGGTACTGCAGGCTCAGCGGGTCGACCAGCAGGGTCACCCCGCTGGTCTGTACTGCCAGGTCATCATCGGCACGGTTCTCGTCGAACTCGAACCCGTACTGGAAGCCCGAACAGCCGCCTCCCTCGATGTACACACGCAGGGACAGGTCGGGGTTGCCCTCTTCCTGGATCAGGGATTTGACCTTGGCGGCCGCCGACTCGGTGAAGTTCAGCGGGCGCTCCAGCGATTGGTAATCGGGCGCGGCAACCGGGGTGGCGCCGGGCAGGGAGACTAGCGTGCTCATGGTGTCAGCATGGGGGCGCCGACGATGGCTTTCAAGCCATCGCCTCCGCCAGCTTGCGGCGCGCGGCGGTGTCGCCCTTGCCATCATTGGCGTCGTCGCCTTCCGGCGCCGGCAGGGCCGCCATCGGGGCGCTGGCATGGATCAGGCGGCCGTTCAGCTGGGCGCCCGCATTCATCTCCACCACCTGGTAATGGACGTTGCCATTGACCCGCGCGCTGGGGGTCAGCTCGACCTTCTCGGTGGCGTGTACATCGCCGTCCAGACGGCCGCTGATGACCACCACCTGGGCCCGGATCTCACCTTCGATCACGCCGTGCTCGGCAACCGTCAGGGTCGCGCCACTGGCACCTTCGGCCGCGATCACCTTGCCGTGGATGCGGCCTTCCACATACAGCCCACCACTGAATTCCACATCACCGCGGATCACCACCTGGTTGCCGATCAGGGCATCCACCACCAGCTGGCCATCACGGTTGGATTTGCTGCTTCCGAACATCTGCCTACTCCCCTTTGCTGGCCGGCGCACCGGCCTGTTTCCAGTCGAATACCTGGGTGGTACCCCCCGTACCACTCCCCAATGTCACCCGCACGCGTTGCGGGGTGAAGTCAGCCGGCAACATCACGCTGCCGGTGATCTGCTGGAAGTACCGGAACGAGTAATCCTGCCCCGGCACCTTGCTGCGCTGGTGCAGATCATCCCAGCTGATCGTGGCCAGCTTGCCGTTCTTCACGCCTTCCACGGTGAAACGCATCTGCCCCTGGCTGATGGCACCACGGTTGAGGTTCTGGGTCAGCACGGCGGTGTACTGCCAGGTGCCGGCCGCTTCCGGGCTGAACTCTATCGAGTGGGTGTTCAGGCCTTTGCGCTGGCTCGTCGACCCCACCAGGCGCTCGTAGAAGGCGACGTCGGCGCGCAGGCCGGCGATCTCCTCATCACGCTCGGCCAGCGAGGACTGCACCTCGGTGTTGGCGGCGCGGCTGATGCGATCGGACGCTTCCAGCGTGGCCTGCTTCTGGCGCAGTTCGGTCAGCTGCGCCTGCAACGTCCCTGCACGCGCCTCGGCCGCCTGCAGGCGTTGTCCCTGTGCATCACGCGGCGTGGCCATCCAGCAGCCGCCGAGCACGGCCAGCACCAGGCTGAGCAGCCAGATGCCACCGATCACCAGCAGGCGACGACGGTCCACCGGCGGTTGCGGTGCACCGGGCAGGCGTACCTGCACGCGCATGGGAGGGCGGTTGTTCATGGGTGGTTTCCGGGGCATCGCGAGGGCGACACCGGTACGGCCCCTGTGGCAAACGACGGGCTAGTGTATGACAGGACGGGTGGGTTTCCTGCGCAGTGACCCACCGTGGTCTGTGGCGTTCAGGCACGCCATCGCCGATAGTGTGGCCCCCTGCACAGTTCCGTCGCCGGAGCCCCGCCATGACCGAAGCCCACCTGTTCGTGATCGGCATCCTGCTGGCCTGGCTGGCCGGCATCCGCGTCTATCTCACCGTGTTCGGCGTCGGCCTGGCCGGCCTGCTCGGCTGGGTCGACCTGCCCCCTGCCCTGCAGGCCACCGAATCGTGGTGGGTGCTGGGAACCTCGGCAGCATTGGCCGTAGCCGAGTTCTTCACCGACAAGATTCCCGGCGTGGACTCGGCCTGGGACCTGGTGCAGACGCTCGCCCGCGTGCCCGCCGGCGCCTTCCTTGCCGCCGCCACGCTGTCACCGGATGGCCAGCTCGGTACCGGCGCACTGGCCGCGGGGGCCGGTGTTGCGTTGGCCAGCCATGGCCTGAAGGCCGGCACACGTGCCCTGCTCAACACATCACCGGAACCGGCCAGCAACTGGGTCGCCTCCGCCGCCGAAGATACGGTGGTGATCGGTGGACTGGCACTGGCACTGGCGCACCCATGGGTTGCACTGGTGGTGGTGCTGGCCTGCAGCCTGGCCGGCGCACTGCTGGTGTGGCTGGTCTGGCGTGCATTGTGGAAGGGCGTGCGCTGGCTGGCGCGCGGCGTATCGGCCCCTCCTCCGGGACAGGCTGGCACCGGTTGATCGCCGGGCTTGTCGCATAATGGACGCGATTACCAGGAGCACCGATGGCCGCAAACGAATCCCCCGCGGGCGCCCGCCCGGGACGCGCTGAAACCCCTCCGGCCGATCATTGGCAACGATGGACCGCTGGCGTGGCAGGCCCCGCTGCAATGGCATCGGCCACGGCCGGCGCCGTTCCACCGCCGATCGCCGCTGACGCGCCGGCGGCGGTCAACAGTGCACCACCGCCATTGCCCGCCCCCACCATGCTGGCCGAAGCCGGCAACAGCGACCTTGCGCCACCCGCGTCCGACTCGCCCTACCGCGTGCTGATCGTCGAAGACGATCGTGCCCAGGCCCTGTTCGCGCAGAGCGTGCTGCACGGCGCCGGCATGCAGGCGATCGTCCACAGCGATGCCGATGCCGCGCTGCAGGCGATCAAGGAACATCGTCCTGACCTGATCCTGATGGATCTGCACCTGCCTCTGCCAGGCCTGGACGGCATGCGCCTGACCGCACTGATCCGCCAGCAGCCCGGCCTGCAGCTGCTGCCGATCGTGTTCCTCAGCGGTGATCCGGATCCGGAGCGCCAGTTCGAGGTGCTCGACAGCGGCGCCGACGATTACCTGAGCAAACCCATCCGCCCGCGCCACCTGATCGCCGCAGTAGCCAACCGCATCCGGCGTGCGCGTGCCCAGGCCGCCACCCTGCCCGGTGCAGCCGGCGCACCGGCCACCAGCAATCCGGAAACCGGCCTGCCGACGCGCCACCACGTATTGCAGCAGCTCAACACCGCACTCGCCCATCGCGACTGCGGCGGCGTGTTCTTCATCGAAGTGGCCAGCGCGCTGGGCCTGCGCGAGCGCTATGGCTATGCCGCGTTCGAACGTCTGATGGTGCAGGCCGGGCAGCGCCTGGCCGAGGCCGGTCATCCGCACCTGCTGGCGCGCCTGAACGACAACAGTTTCCTGCTGCTGGCCCGCAACGCCGACGAGGACACCCTGGAAGGCATCGCCGCGACCCTGCGCGAGCAGCTGTCGGCACGTGCCTTTGTGATCCGCGACGATGAATCCGTGCACCTGCGTGGCGTGGTCGGTTATGCGCCGCTGTCCCCGGGTTTCGACGATGCCAACAGCGCGCTGGAGGCAGTCGAGCGCACCACCCTGCAGGCCCGCCTGCTCAGCGCCGGGGTGGCCGGCCACGTGCACCGCCAGGCGATCACCGAACAGGAACACCTGGCGCTGCTGGAAGGCCAACTGGAACTGGCCTACCAGCCGATCGTCGCCGTCGCCGGCGGCAACACCGCGCAGTACCAGCTGCTGCTGCGTCTGCGCCAGGCCGACGGCACAGTACTGGCCGCCGGGCAGGTGATTCCGGCGGCAGAAGCGGCCGGGCGCATCGCCGACCTCGACCAGCAGGTGATGGACCACGCGTTGGGCCTGCTGGACCTGTACCGGCACGCGACACAGCCGTTGAACCTGTTCGTCTCGCAGTCGCTGCGCACGCTGCAGCGTGATGTCTTCGCCGATTGGCTGCTGGAATCGCTGCAGCAGCGTGACCTTGCCGGCAGTGCGCTGGTGATTGACGTGCGCCTGCCCGACGCGCTGATCCACACCGTGCCGCTGCAGCAGTTCTGCCAGCGCATGGCCAGTGCCGGGGTGCGCTTCTGCCTGAGCCAGTTCGAGCCCAGCGGCGAGGCCGATGCATTGCTGACCCAGCTGCCGTTGTCGTTCGTGCGCATGGCAGCACGCTTCTCCAGCAGCCATTCCAATCCGGCCACGCGCGAGGAGCTGCGCAAGGCGATCGAACAGGCGCACGCCGCCGGGCTGCAGATCATTGGCCAGCAGATCGAAGACCCGCAAGCAGCGGCGGCGATGTGGGTCGGCGGCGTCGACTACATCCAGGGCAACATGGTGCAGTCGGCCGGCAGTGACCTGAACTTCGACTTCCACAACGCGGTGCTCTGACGTGCCGCTGTGGGGCGTGCTGCTGGTTGCCTTTGGTGCGGCCACCATCGCGCTGCTGCTGGGACTGCGCCTGCGCGAGCGCAACCGTGCGCTGGCGCAGTTGCAGCGCGAACGCAGCGCGCTGGCCGCCGAGCGCGACCAGCTGCTTCGTACCACCGAACGCCAGGGACAGCTGGAACAGCAGCTGCTGCAGGCCAAGCAGGCCGCCGAGGCGGCCGTGCTGGCCAAGGGCGAGTTCCTGGCCACGATGAGTCACGAGATCCGCACTCCCCTCAACGGCATCCTGCCGATGCTGGAGCTGATCGCGCGCGGGCCGCTGGGCGAGGACCAGCGGCAGATGCTGGCCACCGCCTCGGCCAGCTCGCAGCAGCTGCTGCGCATCGTCGATGACATCCTCGACTACTCACGGCTGGAAGCGCAGGCGCTGGAACTGGAAATCACCAGCTTCAACCTGCGCGACCTGCTCGACGGCGTGGTGCAGTTGATGCAGCGTGCCGCCGACACCAAGGGTCTGGCCTTGGGTCTGCAACTGGACCCGATGGTACGCCTGCCGGTGCGCGGGGATCCGGTACGCCTGCGTCAGGTGCTGAGCAACCTGCTGGCCAACGCGATCAAATTCACCGCCCGCGGCCAGGTGCAGCTGCGCGTGCAGCGCCTGGGCGAGGGTGCCGCGCAGCATCAGCTACGCTTCGAGATCATCGACACCGGCATCGGCATCGACGAGACACTGCAGGCGCGTCTGTTCCAGTCCTTCAGCCAGGCCGACGCCTCGACCACCCGCATCTATGGTGGCACTGGGCTGGGCCTGGCGATCTGCAAGCGCATCATCGACCTGATGCACGGGCGCATCGGCGTGCAGTCCACGCCCGGCCAGGGCGCGATGTTCTGGTTCGAGATCCCGCTGTTGAAGGTGCCCGGCGACCTGCCCGCAATGGCGCGTGCGCCGGCACCACTGCTGCTGTTCAGTGCCGATGCCGGACTGCAGGCCCGCATCGAGCGCATCGCCGCTCACCACGGCCTGCAGGTGCAGGTACTGGCACAGCGCGATGCACTGATCGAGCGCCTGCGCGCCGCACCGCGCCCCGGACAGCCCGCACCGGCATGGCTGCTGGTCGATGCCCGCGCACGCCGCACCGGCGAGGCCACGTTGCAGCAGGCGCTGGCCGAGCGCGGTGAGGACGACGCACTCCAGGTGCTATGGCTGCAGGACGACGTGCTTCAGCCACGGCCACGCCAACGCCAGCTGCCCGCCCACTTCGATGACGCGGCACTGCACGCCCTGCTCGCCGCACCGGTGAGCACCGCACGCCCTGCGGCATTGCTGGCCAGTGCCGAAGACGGACAACTAGTGGCCACGCTGCCGCCACTTCATCTGCGCGTGCTGCTGGTGGAAGACAACACCGTCAACCGGATGGTGGCCGAGCAGCTGCTGCGCGTGTTCCAGTGCGAGGTGCGCAATGCCGCCGATGGCGAGCAGGCACTGCTTGTCCTGCGCGAAGGCGGCGTGGATGTGGTGCTGATGGATTGCCAGATGCCGGTGCTGGATGGCTACGCCGCCACCCGCCAGTGGCGCGTCGAGGAAGCGCAGAGTGGACGTGCGCGCCTGCCGATCATCGCGATGACCGCCAACGCCATGGCCGGCGACCGTGAGCGCTGCCTGCAGGCCGGCATGGACGACTACCTGTCCAAGCCGATCGCACGTGCCGCGCTGCATGCGCTGCTGCGGCGCTGGGGACCGCGATCGGTCGATGTCGGAGCGTCGAGCTTGCTCGACTGCGGTCAGCATGGCGATAGTCGAGCAAGCTCGACGCTACAATCCGAGCCGCCAAGCGCGTCCCCGCAACCGGTGCTTGACCGTGAAGTGCTGGACGAACTGCACGCCGTGATTGGCGATGCCGCCACCCGGATCATCTCGGTGTTTCTGGAAGATGCGCCGGCGATGGTGCAGCAGTTGCAGCTGGCCGCGCAGAGTGGCGATGAACCACGCCTGCAGGCCGTTGCGCACAGCCTGAAGTCATCGAGTGCAAATGTGGGGGCGTTGTCGCTGTCGGCTGTCGCGCAGCGCATCGAGCAGCAAGCCCGCAACGGCAACCTGCAGCGCCCCGCGGTGGCGGTTGCGCTGCTGGTCGCGGAGTTCGCCCGTGCGCGCGTGGCGCTGACGGGCTACCTGGGCCAGCGCCGATAGCGTCGAGCTTGCTCGACGACCAGACCCACCAAGGCAGTCGAGCGAGCTCGACGCTACGTCACTCTTCGAGCTTGCTCAGCAGGTACTTCGGTTCGCCGATACGCTCGATCAGATCGAGCTGGGTTTCCAGCCAGTCGATGTGCTCTTCCTCGGAATCGAGGATCTTCACGAACAGCTGGCGGCTGACGTAGTCGCCAACCGAGTCGGAATAGGCCACGGCCTCGCGCAGGGTGACCACGCCATCGCGTTCCAGCGACAGGTCGCACTGCAGGATCTCGGTCGGGTTTTCGCCGATGCGCAGCTTGCCCAGCGCCTGGAAGTTCGGCAGGCCTTCGAGGAACAGGATGCGGTCGGCGAGCATGTCGGCATGCTTCATCTCGTCGATCGATTCCTTGTACTCGTGTTCGGCCAGTTCCTTGATGCCCCAGTTCTTCAGCATCTTGGCGTGCAGGAAGTACTGGTTGATCGCGGTCAACTCGTTGTAGAGGACCTTGTTGAGGAATTCGATGACCTTGGTGTCGCCCTTCATGGGGATGCTCCTGCACGCTGAAAACGCAGGCACTTTAACGCCTTGCGCAGGCCGGTGAAGGAACGCGAATCGTGCGCATTGGCCTGTGCGGCCAGCAGTGAAGGAAGCGGCAGCGGGGCGTCAACGCACCGCGAAAACGGTCAAGCAACCTGCGCCAGGCCCAGCACCGGAAGCGGCAGATCGTGGGTGGCGCGTGCCTTGGCCAGCAGTTCGCCGGCCATGTCCAGGCAGGAACCGCAGGTGGCGCCACAGCCGGTACGCATGGTCAGTTCGGCCACCGAGCTGACGCCATGGCTGGCGGCTTCGCGGATCTGGTGGTCGGTGACTCCGTTGCAGATGCAGACGTACACAGGCGTGAACCGGGCTGACGGGCCAGAAGTGGCCTGTTGGCTATTCCAATGGAAACGAGAATGGTTGTCAATCAGAGACCTGAACCATTCTCGATACCGTTCAGCCACTCAGCCGGGTGGGCCGTCGCCCTGCGCCTTCTTCGGCCAGTAACCGCTGGTCCGCGGACGCTTGCGGGGACGGTCGTGGCCCGCGGTGTGGCCCGGCATCCAGGCCTCGGCAGCACTCTTGGGCATCGCGGTAACGCCTTGCCCCGCCACCCCACGTGCCAGCGGCGCCAGATGCCGCAATGCGCGCGCATAGACGCCGCGCTTGAACATCACCACGTGCTCCACGGGGTACCAGAAGTCCACCCAGCGCCAGTGATCGAACTCCGGGGAGTCGGTGTGGTCCAGGCGCACGTGGGATTCATCGCCGGTCAGGCGCAGCAGGAACCAGACCTGCTTCTGGCCGATACAGACCTGCCGCTCGTTGCGGCGGATGGCTCGTGCCGGCAGCTTGTAGCGCAGCCAGCCGGGCGTTGCCCCGAGCACTTCCACGTGCTCAGGCAGCAGGCCGGTCTCTTCCTGCAGTTCTCGATACATGGCCTCGACAGGCGTCTCGTCGGTATTCATGCCGCCCTGCGGGAACTGCCAGCCATCCCGGCGCACGCGTCGTGCCCAGAACACCTGGCCGTCCGGCCGCATCAGCACAATACCGACGTTCGGTCGATAGCCGTCCGGATCGATCACGATGCGGACTCCTAAAAAAATCTACTGGCCGGGACTATCCCATGCCCTCTGTCGGCCTACAAGCACGGCACAAAAGTGTTGACAGAGGCGATGCACATCAGCAGAATAGCGGGCTCACCGAGGCTATGTAGCTCAGCCGGTTAGAGCACAGCACTCATAATGCTGGGGTCGGTGGTTCGAGTCCACCCATAGCCACCACACTGAAAATCAAGTTGTTTTTCAGCGTGAAAAGTGAGAAAATAGCTTCACGTTTTGCCCCGTCGCCAAGCGGTAAGGCACCTGACTCTGACTCAGGCATTCGGTGGTTCGAATCCATCCGGGGCAGCCAAATTAAACGCAAAAGGCCAGATCGAAAGATCTGGCCTTTTGCGTTTAATTTGGTCGCGCATTCCACCTTATCCCCGCGCCTGTCGGCGCGCACCCCTTGAACATCAAGGGGACTCCCCTCCAGAGAGAACTCCGGGGTCGGATCCTTTTCCGCAGGAAAAGGCTCTGACCCCACCCCCTCCAATGCATACCCCGAAACGACAAAAGCCCGGCCGAAGCCGGGCTTTTGCTTTTCCAACCAGCGGGCTCCCGAAGGAGCCCCGCCAGGCGCAGTGGATCAGCGCTTGGAGAACTGGGTGGCGCGGCGGGCCTTGTGCAGACCGACCTTCTTACGCTCGACTTCACGGGCGTCACGGGTCATGAAGCCAGCCTTGCGCAGCTCGGACTTCAGGGTTTCGTCGTACTCGACCAGAGCACGGGCGATGCCCAGACGGATCGCACCAGCCTGGCCGGTGGTGCCGCCGCCAGCGGCGGTGACCAGGATGTCGAAGCTTTCGGTGTTCTTGGTCAGCTCGAGCGGCTGGCGCACGATCATGCGCGCGGTCTCACGACCGAAGAACTCGTCCAGCGGACGGCCATTGACGGTGATGTTGCCCGAACCCTTGCGCAGGAACACGCGAGCGGTGGAGGACTTGCGGCGGCCAGTGCCGTAGTTTTGAGTGATAGCCATGATTAGATATCCAGAACCTGCGGCTGCTGTGCGGCGTGCGGATGCTCAGTGCCGGCGTAGACCTTGAGCTTGCGGTACATCTGGCGACCCAGCGGGCCCTTCGGCAGCATGCCCTTGACGGCGGTCTCGATCACGCGCTCCGGGTGGCGCTCCAGCGCCTGAGCCAGGGACTCGGTCTTCAGGTTGCCGATGTAACCGGTGAAACGGTGATACATCTTGTCCTGCAGCTTCTTGCCGGTGACGACAATCTTTTCTGCATTGATGACGACCAGGTAGTCGCCGGTATCAACGTGCGGGGTGTAGACCGGCTTGTGCTTGCCGCGCAGACGGCGGGCCAGCTCGGTGGCGAGACGGCCCAGGGTCTTGCCCTCGGCGTCGACGAGGTACCAGTCGCGCTGGACGGTCTCGTTCTTGGCAGTGAAAGTGCTCATGAAGAACTCTAGGTTAGGTCGGGCTCATTGCGGCGAAAGGCTCACCGGAACTCTGCCACGCGTTGTGAAAAGGTGAAGCGTAAGAGGCGGGATTGTACGCAGGTCAAGCCCCTGGTGCAAGCCGCCCCTGCAGCGGGTTGGCAGGGGCCCGGGGTCGGGCGAGAATCGAGGGGTCTCCCGCCCCACCGCCTACCGCCATGACCGTGCTCCGCCAGACCACCCCGCTGGACCATCTGCTGACCGAGGCGCAGCGCGCCCTGGACACGGTGTTCGGCAACCCGCCGGCCGCCCGCCCCTACCCGGCGGCGGACACCGACGAGCCGGGCATGGATGCCGCACAGCGCCGCCATGCGGCCGGCCTGATGCGGATCAACCACGTCGGAGAGGTCTGCGCGCAGGGACTGTATTTCGGCCAGGCCGCGGTGGCCCGCGACCCGGCTACGCGTGAACATCTGCTGGAGGCGGCGCAGGAGGAAACCGACCACCTGGCCTGGTGCGCCACCCGGCTGGGTGAGCTGGACAGCCGTCCCAGCTTGTTCAATCCGCTGTGGTACGCCGGCAGCTACACCATCGGCACCCTGGCCGGGCTGCGCGGTGACGGCTGGAACCTGGGTTTCGTGGTGGAGACCGAGCGCCAGGTCGAGGCCCACCTGGATGAGCACCTGGTCGACCTGCCGGCCGGCGACCTGCGCAGCCGTGCGGTCATCGCCGTGATGAAGGAAGACGAGGCCCGGCATGCCGAGCACGCCGAGCAGGCGGGCGCGCGGCACCTGCCGTTCCCGATTCCGGGCGTAATGGCGCTGGCCTCCAAAGTGATGAAGACCATTGCCTATCGGCTGTAAGGTCGCATGAGGGTAGTGCCGGCCGCTGGCCGGCAACCCCGCATGGGTCGCCGCAGGTCATGAGGCTGCCGGCCAGCGGCCGGCACTACCCGGGCTTAATTGGGCGACACCAGCTTCAGGCCGATCACACCGGCCACGATCAGACCCACGCAGGCCAGACGGGCCGGCGAAGCGCTGTCGTTGAACAGGTAGATGCCCAGCACCGCCACGCCCATGGCACCGATGCCGGTCCAGATCGCGTAGGCCGTGCCGACCGGGATGCTCTTCATCGCCTGGCTCATCAGGTACAGACTGATCAGGGCTGATACCACCGTGGCTGCGGTGGGCAGGGGTTTGCTGAAGCCGTCGGAGTACTTCATTCCGAGGGCGAAACCGATCTCGAACAGGCCGGCCAGCAGCAGGTAGATCCAGGGCATGGGTGGGGGCTCCTTACCTTTTTGGGAAAACGAAACGGCCCGGTGTTTTCACACCGGGCCGTAGGTCGGTACATCACCGTGGAACCATTACACGTGCGCAGCACTGGTTCCACGGGGCGGGTCGTCCCGCCTGGGCGGCGATGCCTGCGGGCATCGCGCATGGGGCTTACTCGGACAGGTTCCGGCCGTGGAACAGCTCTTCGATCTCGCGCTTGAGCAGCGCTTCGATCTTCATGCGTTCCTTGAACGACAGGTTCTTGGCCTTTTCCTCGAACAGGTACTGGTCCAGGTCGAAGTCCTTCAGGTGCATCTTCGTGTGGAAGATGTTCTCCTGGTAGACGTTGACGTCGAACATCTCGTAACGCGACTTGATGTTCTTGGCCAGGAAGTTCTGGATCGAGTTGATCTTGTGATCGATGTAGTGCTTCTTGCCCTTCACGTCACGGGTGAAGCCACGGACGCGGTAATCCATGATCACGATGTCCGATTCCAGACTCTCGATCAGGTAGTTCAGCGCCTTCAGCGGCGAAATAACACCGCAGGTAGCCACGTCGATATCGGCACGGAAGGTGGCGATGCCTTCCTGCGGGTGCGTTTCCGGATAGGTGTGCACGGTGATGTGCGACTTGTCCATGTGCGCGACCACGGCATCGGAGATGAGCTCCTTGCCGGCCTGCTTCTTGTCGATCACCGGTTCTTCGGAGATCAGGATGGTCACCGAGGCACCCTGCGGGTCGTAGTCCTGGCGGGCCACGTTCAGGATGTTGGCGCCGATGATCTCGGCGACATCGGTCAAGATTTGAGTCAGCCTGTCGGCGTTGTACTCTTCATCGATGTATTCAATGTAACGCTGACGCTCCTCTTCGGTGCGCGCGTAACACACGTCATAGATGTTGAAGCTCAGCGCCTTGGTGAGGTTGTTGAAACCCTGCAGCCTCAGGCGAGGCAACGGCTTGACCACGGCGGTCGATTCCTGTGTAAGAAGGGAAAGGAGGAATTATGGGGCAAACTGCTCCCGGGGGGAACGTGAAGACGCAAGAGTTCTGGCACACTGTTTGCCCTTAACAATTGCGCTGGTTAAGCTCCGCTATCGACCCCGTGAATCCGTTCATGCGCAGAGGGAGCGCCCCTATCGTGTCAACCGTGCGCCTAGCTAGCAGTCCACTGGCCCTGGATATCGCCACCATCGATCGTTTCCTGGCGCACAGCCACAGGCGGCGATATCCCACCCGTACCGACGTCTTCCGACCCGGTGACCCGGCGGGAACCCTGTATTACGTCATCAGCGGCTCGGTTTCGATCATGGCCGAGGAAGATGACGACCGAGAGCTTGTGCTGGGCTACTTCGGTGCCGGCGAGTTCGTCGGCGAGATGGGCCTGTTCGTTGAATCGGACCGCCGCGAGGTGATCCTGCGGACCCGTACCGCCTGCGAGCTGGCTGAAATCAGCTACGAGCGCCTGCATCAGCTGTTCCTCGGCCCGCTGTCGGCCGATGCCCCGCGCCTGCTGTACGCGCTGGGCCAGCAGATCTCCAAGCGCCTGCTGGACACCAGCCGCAAGGCCAGCCGCCTGGCGTTCCTGGACGTTACGGACAGAATCGTGCGCACCCTGCACGACCTGGCGCAGGAGCCGGAGGCGATGAGCCATCCGCAGGGCAGCCAGCTGCGCGTCTCGCGCCAGGAACTGGCCCGCCTGGTCGGTTGTTCTCGCGAAATGGCCGGCCGTGTGCTGAAGAAGCTGCAGACCGACGGCCTGCTGCATGCCCGCGGCAAGACCGTGGTGCTGTACGGCACCCGTTGAGCCCCGGTGGGTGCGGACCTTGGTCCGCACTCCTTCGCGCGCTAGGCTCCTTGCATGGAGCTGAGCAGCGAATTCTGGTGGTTCATCCTCATCGGCCTCGGCGCCCAGCTGGTCGACGGCGCGCTGGGCATGGCATTCGGCCTGGTGTCCTCGTCGGTGATGCTGAGCATGGGCCTGCCTCCCGCGCAGGTCAGTGCCAGCATCCATACGGCCGAAGTGTTCACGACCGGTGCCTCCGGCGTGTCGCACCTTGCCGCCGGAAATGTCGATAAACGCCTGTTCCTGCGCCTGGCCCTGCCCGGCGCGGTGGGGGGGGCCGTGGGTGCCTATGTGCTCACCCAGGTCCCTGGCGAGATCATCCGGCCACTGATCTACCTGTACCTGCTGGTGCTGGCCATCATCATCCTGGCCCGAGCCGCAGGACGCTGGGTACCCAAAGGCGAGATCCGCCGGGTGCCGGTGTTGGGCTTCTTCGCCGGCCTGCTCGACGCCAGCGGCGGCGGCGGCTGGGGGCCAGTGGCCACCTCCACCCTGCTCGCCCGTGGCGGGCAGGCGCGCACTACCATTGGCACGGTCAATGCGGCCGAGTTCATCGTCACCCTGACCATCTCGGCCACCTTCCTGCTGTCGATGGGCGTGCAGCACCTGCAGATCGTCGCCGGCCTGCTGATCGGCGGCATGATGGCCGCACCGGTCGCGGCGATCCTGGTCAAGCGGGTGAAGGAGCGCTGGGTGCTAGTAGCCGTTGGCGTGCTGGTGCTGGGCATCAGCCTGTTCCAGATCGGCCATGCGGTGTACGGGCACCTGTACAAGTGACTGCCCGCCGGGCGTGGCCCGGCAGATCCATCACCGTGCGGCGGATCAGGCCTTGTCGCCGCCGCGATCGACGCAGCCCCAGTTGAGGATGCGGGTGCCGGCTGGCAGCACGCGGCGGAAGAAGTCCACCTTGCCCGGTTTCGGGTTCACCACCACCGGCGCCTTGGCCGCCAGCAGCAGCGGCAGGTCGGCCGTGCTGTCGGAATAGGCGATGTCGATGTCGGCGTAGCCACGCTCGCGCAGCATGCGCAGCTTCTCTTCGTTGTGGCAGTGGCGGGTCGGGCCGACGCCGCCCAGCCGCGGGCCGACTTCGGTGCCGATCACCGGCACATCCTGATGGGCGACGAACGCCAGGATCGCGCGGGCCAGCTCCGGCGGCGCGCCGGTGGCGACCACCACGCGGTCTCCCTGCGCGCGGTGCGCAGCGAACACGTCCAGTGCCTGCGGCAGCAGCTTGGCGCGCATCTGCGCCTCGTTGCGCAGCACGTAGGCGTCGATCACCTTGTTGAAATCACGTGCACGGTGCAGGCCAAAGCTGCCGATCCACACATAGACCGAGATACCGGCGCGACGGGTCGGCAGCAGCGCCACCATCGGCCCGGCAATCGGCGTGACCAGCAGTGCCGCCAGCATGCGCAGCGGGTTGCGCTTGATCAGCGAGGCGAACAGGTGCGTGCCCGAATCACCGTCGTAGAGGGTGTGGTCGAAATCGAAGACCACCAGCGGCGCATCCCCGCGCGGCGTTGGATAGTGCGTTGTCATGCCGCAAAGAATAGCTGACGCAGGCCCTCACCCGGCTCTTCCACACGCATGAACGCCTCGCCGACAAGGAAGGCATGGATGCCGGCATTGCGCATCAGCGCCACGTCCTGTGGGCCGAGGATGCCGCTTTCGGTGACCAGCAGGCGATCGCGCGGCACCGCCTTCTGCATGTCCAGCGTTGTCTGCAGCGACACGTCGAAGGTGCGCAGGTTGCGGTTGTTGATGCCGATCATCGGTGCCGGCACCTGCAGCGCACGCTCCAGCTCGTCGATGTCATGCACTTCCACCAGCACGTCCATGCCCAGCGAGAGCGCCAGCTCGGACAGCGTGGCCAGCTGGGTGTCGTCCAGCGCGGCGACGATCAGCAGGATGCAGTCGGCGCCCAGTACACGGGCCTCGTACACCTGGTAGGCATCGATCACGAAGTCCTTGCGCAGCACCGGCAGCGTGCAGGCCTCGCGGGCCTGCTGCAGGTAGGCGTCGGCGCCCTGGAAGAAATCCACGTCGGTCAGTACGGACAGGCAGCTGGCGCCACCGAACTCGTAACTGACGGCGATGTCGGCCGGGCGGAAGTCCGGGCGGATCACGCCCTTGGACGGGCTGGCCTTCTTCACCTCGGCGATCACCGCCGGGTCGCCGTTGGCCACCGCCGTCTGCAGCGCGCGCACGAAGCCACGTACCGGCGGGGCGCTGGCCAAGGCGGCCTGCAGCTCCTCAAGCGGGCGCTGGGCGCGGCGCTGGGCCACTTCTTCGGCCTTGCGGGCCAGGATCGTCTGCAGGATGTCGCTCATCGTCGTCGGTTCGGTACTGGGGCGGTGAGGACGGCCATTATCGGCCATCGAGAGGGTCAGGCTGAACCGCGCGCTCAGGCAACCAGCGCGCGGGTGGTCTCAACATACTGCTGCAGGCGCTGGCGGGCGCTGCCATTGGCGATGGCGGCGCGGGCCCGGGCCAGGCCGTCACCGATGTCGCCGGCCACGCCGGCCACATACAGCGCGGCGCCAGCGTTCAGGGCGACGATGTCCAGGGCCGGGCCGGGCTGATTGTCCAGCACCGCGCGCAGCATGGCGATGGACTGCTCCGGGCCATCCACGCGCAGGTTGCGGCTGGCCGACATGGCGATGCCGAAGTCTTCCGGGTGGATCTCGTACTCGCGCACCTTGCCGTCACGCAGCTCACCGACCAGGGTGCCGGCACCCAGCGAGATCTCGTCCATGTTGTCACGGCCCCAGACCACCATGGCCCGCTCGGTGCCCAGCTCGCGCAGCACGCGCGCCTGGATACCCACTAAATCAGGGTGGAACACCCCCATCAGCACCGACGGCGCGCTGGCCGGGTTGGTCAGCGGGCCGAGGATGTTGAAGATCGTGCGCACGCCCATCTCGCGGCGCACAGGCGCCACCACCTTCATCGACGGGTGGTGGATCGGCGCGAACATGAAGCCGATACCGGTCTGTTCGATGGCCGCAGCAACCTGGTCCGGCCGCAGCTCGATCGCCGCGCCCAGCGCCTCGACCGCATCGGCGCTGCCGGACTTGGACGACACGCTGCGGTTGCCATGCTTGGCCACGCGCGCGCCCGCGGCCGCCGCGACGAACATCGCGCAGGTGGAGATGTTGAAGGTGTGCGAGCCATCGCCACCGGTACCGACGATGTCGACCAGATGGGTGGTATCGGCCACCGGCACCGCCAGCGCGAACTCACGCATCACGGTGGCAGCTGCGGCGATCTCGTCGATGGTTTCCTTCTTCACCCGCAGGCCGGTGAGGATCGCGGCGGTCATCATCGGCGACACGTCGCCGCGCATGATCTGCCGCATCAGGTCGACCATTTCGTCGAAGAAGATTTCGCGGTGCTCGATGGTGCGTTGCAGGGCTTCCTGGGGGGAGAAGCTCATGGGAATGCTCCTTGGATCAGGCCGCCGGGCGCTGCAGGAAATTGCGCAGCAGGGCGTGGCCGTGTTCGGTGAGGATGGATTCGGGGTGGAACTGCACGCCCTCCACCGGGAACTGGCGATGGCGCAGGCCCATGATCTCTTCGATCGAGCCGTCGTCGTTTTCGGTCCAGGCCGTCACTTCCAGGCAGTCCGGCAGGCTGTGCTTGTCCACCACCAGCGAGTGGTAGCGGGTGGCCTGGTAACGGTCCGGCAGGCCGGCGAACACGCCCTTGCCTTCATGCCGGATCGGCGAGGTCTTGCCGTGCATGATGTTGCCGGCGCGGATGACCGTGCCGCCGTAGACCTGGCCGATGCCCTGGTGGCCCAGGCACACGCCGAGGATCGGCGTGGTCGGGCCCAGCCGCTGGATCAGCTCCAGCGACACGCCCGCTTCGTTGGGCGTGCACGGGCCGGGCGAAATGACGATGCGTTCGGGCTTCTGCGCGGCGATCTCGTCCACGCTCATCGCATCGTTGCGCACCACCTTCACCTCGGCACCCAGCGTCTGCAGGTACTGCACGAGGTTGTAGGTGAAGCTGTCGTAGTTGTCGATCATCCACAACATGGTCAGGTTCCGTCGCTTATCAGGAAAATGGCGTACACGTTTTCGGTGTAGGTGATGGGGCCGGCTTCGATGGATTCGCGCGCACGCGCGCCGGTTGTCTCGATGCTGGTCTGTGCCGGAGCCGGCGGGTTGGGCGGCGTGACCATGTCACCGCCGCGGGGCCAGCTGCCTGCCTGCACGCCGTAGGCGAAGTTCGGGGCCACGTCGGAGATGCTGTAGAGGCCGGCGATGCGTGCGCCATAGGCCGTGGCAAGGTGCTTGGCGGAGGCGCGTGTCTGCGTTGCCGCTTCGGCCTTGAGTTCGCCACGCAGTGCGGCTTCCCTAGAGTAGCCAGGCCGCATGCTGCTGATCTGCAGGTCATCGCTGGCATCGACCGCACGCAGGAAGGCCTGCAGGTCACCGGTGGTGCCGAAGCTGCCCTTCAGGCGCCGGCTCACCCGCGTGCCCAGGTATTCCTGCTTGCCCTGCACGCTATAGCGGTAGTCCGGCTGGATGGTCAGGTTGTCGGCTACCACGCTTTCCGGCAGTGCATGGTTTCGCTTGAACGCACTCAACACCGCATCGACATTGCCCTGCACGCGCGAGCGCGCTGTATCCGGCTGAAGATCGGTGGACTTGACGAGCAGTTCGACCGCGAACCGGTCCGGCATCACCGTTCGCGCGCCCTCGCCCTTCACCAGCAGGTGCGGCTGCGAGGGAATGGTATTGGCCTGCGCCCACGCAGACGGGGCCATCGTGGCCAGCAGGGACGACCACAGCAATGCGCTCAGCAGCTTCATGCAGTACTCCTTGTCTTGAATGGGAACAGCGGAAGGTGCCGCGGCGCAGGCCACGGCACGGGCAAACCTACAGGCCCTTGGCGGCCTGGGCGACGGCACGGAACAGCGCGCGGCCCTTGTTCATCGTCTCGTCCCATTCCTTGTCCGGGTCCGAGTCATGGACGATGCCAGCGCCGGCCTGCACGTACAGGCGGCCGTCCTTGATCACTGCGGTGCGGATTGCGATCGCGGTATCGGCATCGCCGTGCCAGCCGATGTAGCCGATGCTGCCGGCGTAGACATTGCGCTTGATCGGTTCCAGCTCGCGGATCACTTCCAGCGCACGGATCTTCGGCGCGCCGCTGACCGTGCCGGCCGGGAAGGTGGCACGCAGCACGTCGGCATAGCTCAGGCCCGGCTGCAGCTGCCCGGTCACTTCGCTGACGATGTGCATGACGTGGCTGTAGCGTTCGATCACGAACTGCTCGCCCACTTCCACGGTGCCGGCCTTCGACACGCGACCGGCGTCGTTGCGGCCAAGGTCGATCAGCATCAGATGTTCGGCACGTTCCTTCGGATCGGCCAGCAGCTCGGCTTCCAGCGCCTGGTCCAGCTCCGGCGTGGCACCGCGCGGGCGGGTGCCGGCGATCGGGCGAACGGTGACTTCCCCGTCCTGCAGCCGCACCAGGATCTCCGGCGACGAGCCGACCACCTGCAGGTCGCCGACATCGAGGAAATACATGTACGGCGACGGATTCAGTGCACGCAGCGCGCGGTACACGTCCACCGGGCGCGCCTTGAACGGCACGCTCAGGCGCTGGCTCAGCACCACCTGGAAGATGTCGCCGGCGCGGATGTACTCCTTGCTGCGCTGGACCGCATCAACGAAGCCTTCGCGGGTGAAACCGGAGACGAAATCAGACTCGTCCAGCACGTCGCTGTTGAGCGGAGCTGGATAGCCCGCGCCCGGCGCACGCAGCTTGGCGGTCAGTGCATCCAGGCGCGCCTGCGCCTGCTCGAAAGCGCCTTCGATACGCGGGTCGGCATGCACGATCAGGTACAGGCGGCCCTTGAGGTTGTCGAACACCGCCAGCTCGTTGGAGTCCAGCAACAGGATGTCCGGGGTGCCCAGCTCATCGCGGCCGGCCGGCGGTGCCAGGCGCGGTTCGATGTAACCGATGCACTCGAAACCGAACCAGCCGACCAGGCCACCGGTGAAGCCCGGCAGGCCGTCCAGCTTGGGCACCGAGTGGGCGCTGCGCAGCGCCTCGACCTCGGCGAACGGGTCGGCCACCTCGCGGGTTTCCACCACCTGGCCGTCTTCGCGCACGGTCAGCGTGTGGCCGTGGAAGGCGTACACGCGGCGCGCCGGCAGGCCGATGATCGAGTAACGACCAAAGCGCTCGCCGCCTTCGACGGATTCAAACAGGTAGGTATTGGGGCCGTCGGCGAGCTTCAGATAGACCGAAAGCGGCGTGTCCAGGTCGGACAGCACTTCACGGACGACGGGAATGTGGGTGTGGCCTTCAGCGGCCTGCAGCTGAAACTGAGCGTGCGAGATCAAGACGACTTTCCTTCCGGGACACAGCGTTATGGGGACGGACGACGGCAACAGGCCACCATCGCCACCAACGGCGTGCGGAAGAAAGGGTATGCGGGGTCGTCAGGCTGGACACCCCTTGACTGTATCGCAGCTTGGGCGGGAGGGGAACCCTGCCCGCCTTGCCGTACGTCAGCCCATCCGTCGCGCCTGCTCCTGCGACTCCTGCACCTGCTGCTGGGCCAACCCCTGCTCCAGAGCGGCGGACCGGCTGGCGTTGAGGGCGTCGACCTGGGCGGTGCTCACGGCCAGCGGCTGGGCCATGCCCTGCGCCACCTCCACATGGGCATGGCGCCGATGCGGGGCGTTGAGGTCGGCGGTGTCGACCGCAAAGGCCCGAGCGCGGTCGTCGCTGAGGACGACATGGGAGATGGTTTCCAGCCCTTCCCGCTTGGCCTGGGCCGCCAGCGCGCCGGCCAGCTGGTCGCTCTCCAGGTCGGGCACCCGGTTGTGGGCGCGGTCCAGCGCGTGGACGCCGGCCTGGGCGCCCACGAACAGAGGATTGCCGGCATGGGAGGGATGGTCGATGCCGATCGTCTGTGCGGTGGATTCTGCGGCCCGGCTGGCCTGCCGGCCGTCAGCGGCAGGCTGGATGCCTGGGTTCTGCTCGACCAGCTTGCGGGCGGCGGCCTCCTGCTTGATCAGCGCCGAATCCAGGCTGGGGATGACAGTCGGATCCATGCCATGTCGCGCGGTCGCCTCGCTGAAAGCCGCCCCGATGCCACGAACCACGCGTGCGGACTGGTCCAGGTTGTGCAGTTTCACTGCATCCAAAGGCAGATTTCCGGTGGGCAGATGAGTTGCGGCCGCTGTCCCGAGGCCCGCCGTGGCGCCACCCAGCGTGGCCAGGGTGACCGGTGCCTTGGCGGTGATGCCCTTCACATGGGAGGCAGCCAGATCATAGCCACGATCCACGTGGGCGCCGGCAGTGGCAAACCCGTTCTGCAGCTTTCCGGCCACCCATTGGCCGTCGTGACTGATGGTGGCGGCCAGGCGTTCGCCCGCCGCACGTGTGCCCGCGGCGTCGGCAACGGCCTGTTTCGTCGCGTGCTGCGCCTGTTGCTCGCCGTGGTCACGAACAACTTCAGCCTGCTTGGCAAGCCTGCCGGCAACGTTGTCCGCACCCACCCGGTCAGCCACCCACGACAGTGCGGACAGGCCATGGGAGCGGGTCTGCGATTCGACGCGGTGCAACGTAGCTTCGATGCTGCCAGTCAGTTCACGCCCCGAAGCAATCACCGTACTGGTCGCCCGGGTGCTCATCTGCAGGCTGGTGGACCCCATGTTCACCACCTGGCCGATGACCATGCCTTCGGTCTTCAGCACGCGCTCGACGCCATCGCCCACCTTGTCCAGCGCATGGGCAGTGGCGGCGCCGGCCCGTTCGACCTGCTCGCCGGCCAGGCGACCGCCGCGCATGCCGTACGCAGTGGCGTGCAGCACGGTGGACAGCGGGCCCGCCAGTTCTGCCACCTGGCTGGGCGGCGCCACGTGCGGGCGATCGATGAGTGCCCCGTTCGCGTCGCGGGTCTTGGGCTCAAGCAACAGTTCGAGGCGCCCTGCCGCGAGCGGAATATCGCGCAGCGCCTGCTGGCCCGGCTGGCTCGCCAACTGTTCGATGAACTGTGCAGCGGAGGTCTGCGCGCCCGGAGGCAGCATCTCGCGCAGCTTTTCACCGACGACCTTCTGCATGGCCGGATCCTTCAGCACCATGCCCAGCTCGTTGGCAAGCACACCATAGCCGCGCCGCTGCTGCTCGCTCAGGCGGTGCATGCCGTTCTGCACATCGTTCAGCACTTCACCGGTGGTCTGGTAGGTATGCACGGACTGCTGCGTGTCGAAGGTCGGCAGGCCGTTGTCCTTGGCGAAGCGGCCCGGAGTCGCCGGATGCAGGCCGGCGGCGTTGAATGTGATGGCACGTGCGCCGGTGACTGCGGATGCGGCGGACGCCATGCCGCCGCCAAGGGAATGACCGGCAATTTCGAAGCCGCCCGGGCGTTCCTGATTGACGATCGAAGCAAGTCGCATAGCGCGATCGTAGTAATCGCTGCGCATGCCGATGCCCTGCTGGCCGTTGTTGAGGAAATCCTCGCCGCCGGATTCGCGTTTTCCATTGGGCGAAGACGGATCGACAATTTGCCCCGTAGAGCCCTTGTATACGATGACGGGCTTCGCATCCTCGCCTAGAACGCGCTTGTCAGGGAGATAGATTTCAGCGCGAAACCCAGAGTACCTGGGCTGCAGCAGCTCCTTGAGATCGTCATTCGAGATGTTGATTCCAGCAGCACGAAGTGCGGCTGGATCGCTGCTCGCACGCGCCCAGCCAACTGGCGGTTGGCCCTCATGATTCGCGGCTCGATACACATCAGCCGCCAGTCCCGACATTTCGCGAGCGTGATACGTCTCTTGGAGACGATCCGCCTCCTTGTCATTCCCACGTTCACGCAGTTGCTGAACAAGACGATTCTGTTCCTGGAGGGCGCGCGAGCGCGCCTCAGCGTCTGGACCACTCATGGCAAACTCCATTGCACTGTGAATGCCGCGCATCTCGCTCCGCGACACTTATGGATTATCAGAACACTTTGCTAATGTCACGTCTTCGCCGGTTCAACAGGAAGACCATGCCCGTCATTCTTCACAACATGACGACAAAGCTCCTCATTTGCGTGGCGTGGATCGCACTTCTCCTGGCTACGGGATGCTCTGTCTCCTCTGCGCACGGGGCTGAAGACTACTTTGACGGCGGGGCATTGCGACTCGCCATTGCCGCCGAGAACGGTGACGTCGAAACCATCCAGCGCCTTATCAAGGACGAAAAAATAGATCCGGATAAGACGTTCTCCAATCGGGATGGCATTCCGTTGATCGCATGGCCCCTGCGAGCCCGCAACATTGAAGGACTCAGGGCATTGCTGAAGGCCGGCGCAGACCCCAATGCGCGCGAATCAAAGCAGATGAATGGAGAACTGATCAGGTTCGACAACGCGATGGTCTATGCGGCCAAGATGGACGACCCGCGCTACCTGGAGCTCCTGCTGAAGCACGGGGGAAGTCCCAATACGCGCAACGTCAACAACGAGACGTTGCTCCTGCAGGCCTTCCTCAGCGGAAATCAGTGGAAGAATGTGCAGGTTCTGGTGGAAAACGGCGCGGACATCAATGAGTCCAATCTGAAGAGCCTGGGCGATGACACGGTCCTGAGCTGGTACACCACGCGAGGCGGCTTCGACTACGCATATTGGCTGCTGGAACATGGTGCCGATCCCGCGATTGCAAAACCGGAAGGATCCAGCCAGCCAGGCCGGCAGAAAATGGTCGAAGACATCTACTGGGAGATCACCACACCCGACAACCTGCCCTGGCAGAAGAAGTGCCAGCAATGGCTGGCAGACCGCTACATCCCGCGGCCGCCGATGCCCGAGCACATCCGCAGGAAGCGCGAGGCCTTCAAATTCCCGAGCAGGGAAGAAGACATTCCGCTGCTGTAACCTGCGCTCTCAGCCCCGCGAAAGCAGCACGCAATCATCCGGCAGGTGCATGCGCAACCGGCCCGGCACGCAGTCGATGCGGAAGCGGTGGGCCTGCACCGGCTCACCGTCCAGGTTCAACGTCAGTGGCTGCGGGGCGTCGATCTGCAGCCACGGCAACTGCGCGCGGGTCGCCACGCGCTCCAGCGCCGCTTCCTTGCCGCCGGTCAGCATCTGCCCAAGGGTGGCGGCGACTTCACCGTCCAGTTCCGGAACCACGGTGACGTCCAGAAGGCCATCATCGATCAAGGCTTGCGGGCATAGCTGCTGGCCGCCGCCGGCCTGGCGACCGTTGCCGATCCCCAGCGCGATGAACCCACCTTCCCACTGGAAATCCTGCCCACTCAAACGCGCGGTGATCGGTTCGATGCGACCGAGCTTGGCGATGCCGGTGATGACGTAGGCCAGCCCACCGAGCATCTTCTTCAAGCCGGCATCCGTTTCCACCGTCACCTGCGTGCCGAAGCCACCGCTGGCAAGGTTGGCGCACCACCATTGCGTGCCATCGGCGTCCACACGCAACAGGTCAATGGCGTGCGGCGTGGCCTGCCCGATCAACGCGAAGGCCTCCTTCGGCTCGGTCGGAATGCCCGCAGCGGTCGCGAAGTCGTTGGCGGTTCCCATCGGGATCAGTGCCAGCGATGGCAGTGCCTCGGCTGGTTCGTCGCGGTGAGCCAGCGTCTCGGCCACCGCGCTGAGCGTGCCATCGCCACCGGCAGCGACGATCACGTCCACACCATGATCGATCGCCTCGGCCACGTAGCGCTCGGCGTCACCGTCCTCCCAGGTCACGCGCACCTCCAGCTGCACGCCCCGACTGCGCCAATGGCCGACAGCGTCGCGCAGTCCATCGTTGCCTGCGGATTTGCCATTGAGGATCAGGCGCCAGCGCGGTGCGGTCATGCGGTGCTTCCAGTGGAGGGTGGCTCAGGCTAGCAATGCACCGTTTGTCCGCAGTGAATGTCACGCAGGTGTCATTCAGCTGCCGGAGAATGGAAGGCCATAGCAGGGACGACGGATGGAGGCAGGATCAGCCTCCCACGCATGCAGCAAGGCCACGCCAGTGTTTGGCGTGGCTTTTTTTTTGAGGTGCGCAGGGAGTGCGAACCAAGGTTCGCACCCACCGGGTTGCGGTTCGCACCCACCACACCCGCGGGTTGAGGCGCGGACCCAGTAGAGCCACGCCATGCGTGGCTGCCTTGCGCTTCAACCGTTGGCGAAGTCGTGCAGCGCCTGGCCCTGCAGCCGGTACACGGTCCACTCGTCCTGCGGCGTCGCACCGGCAGCGGTGTAGAACTCGATGGCCGGGGTGTTCCAGTCCAGCACCGACCATTCGAAGCGACCGCAGCCTTCGGCCACGGCCTGGCGCGCGATGTATTTCAGCAGCGCCTTGCCAGCACCGGCGCCGCGCTTTTCCTGGCTGACGTACAGGTCTTCCAGGTAGATGCCCTTGCGGCCCAGCCAGGTGGAATAGTTGTAGAAATACACCGCATAGCCGATGGCCTCGCCGTCGGCTTCGCAGATCAGCGCGCGGGCGGTGGCGTCGGCACCGAACAGGCTCTCGGCGATGCCGATCTCATCGGTCTGCACCGAATGCTCGGCCTTCTCGTAGATGGCCAGTTCGCGGATGAAGTGCAGGATCAGGCCAGCATCGGCCACGGTGGCCGCGCGAATGTTCAGGAGTGCCATGAGCAGAAAAAAGGGGACGGAGGGGATTAAGCGAGCTTAATCCCCTCCGTCCCCTTTTTGTCAGCGTGCTGCAGCGACGTTGGCGCGCATCTGCGCGATCACATCCTGGTAGCTGGTCTTGGCGTTGAAAATGGCCGAACCGGCGACGAAGGTGTCGGCGCCGGCAGCAGCGATCTCACCGATGTTGTCGGCCTTCACGCCACCATCGATCTCCAGACGGATGTCGCGGCCACTGGCATCGATCTTCTGGCGCACCACGCGCAGCTTGTCCAGCGCCGACGGAATGAAGGCCTGGCCGCCGAAGCCCGGGTTGACCGACATCAGCAGCACCAGGTCGAGGTCATCCAGCACCCAGTCGAGGATGTCCACCGGGGTGGCCGGATTGAGCACGATGCCCGGCTTGCAGCCCAGCGAGCGGATCAGCTGGATGGTGCGATGCACGTGGCGGCTGGCCTCCGGGTGGAAGCTGATATAGGTGGCACCGGCCTCTGCGAAATCCGGGATGATGCGGTCCACCGGCTCAACCATCAGGTGCACATCGATCGGCGCGGTCACGCCGTGCTTGCGCAGAGCCTGGCAGACCATCGGCCCGATGGTCAGATTGGGTACGTAATGGTTGTCCATCACGTCGAAGTGGACCCAGTCGGCGCCGGCGGCGAGGACGTTGTCGACTTCCTCGCCAAGGCGGGCGAAATTGGCGGACAGGATGGACGGGGCGATGAGGCAGTGGGACATGGCCGGGGCCTTCGGAACGGGGAAAAGGTTCTCCCGCCCGCAGGCGGGACTCTGGGGTCAGCGCTTGCGCAGGGTCTTGATGCGGTCGTAGGCGGCGTTGATGCGCCGCGACTTCTGTTCGGCCTGCTGCTGCAGCTCGGGCGCGGCGCCACCCAGCTTGTCGGGGTGGTACTGGGAGATCAGCTTGCGGTAGGCGCGCTCGACCTCGGCATCGGTGGCCTCGGAGGTCAGCCCCAGCTCGCGGTACGGGTTCTCCTTGTTCAGGCGGAACCAGTCCGAATCGAAGGCATGGCCGATCAGCAGGCCGACCACCGCGCCGAACAGCGGATTGGGCCGGAACAGCAGGGCGCCAGCGATGAATCCGAGCAGTTTTCCGTACCAGCGCATGGCGCCCCGGGGGTGACCGACGAAATGGACGCTCATTTTACGTCACAGCGGGCCCGGACGGCTTTACACTAGGCCGCCCGCTGGTCAGCGGGCCCGCCGGGTCCGTTGGGCAGCCGTATCGACAACGCCCCAGGAGTGCCCGTGCCAACCACGCTGTTGCAATCCGATCTCCCCGGCCTGCCCTTGCGCCACCGCGGCAAGGTGCGTGATGTGTTCGATATCCCGCGCGAGCGGCTGCCTGCAGGGACCCCGCCGGGCGATTACCTGCTGATGGTGGCCACCGATCGCCTGTCGGCGTTCGATGTGGTCCTGCCCGACCCGATCCCGGGCAAGGGCGAGATGCTCTGCCAGGTGTCCAACTTCTGGTTCGCCAAGACCGCGCACCTGATGCCCAACCACCTGACCGGCATCGACGTGGCCAGCGTGCTGCCCGAAGGCGTTGACCCGGCCCTGTACGCCAAGCGTGCGGTGGTCACCCGCAAGCTGAAGCCGGTGCCGGTGGAAGCGATCGCCCGCGGCTACCTGATCGGCAGCGGCTGGAAGGACTACCAGCGCACCGGCAAGGTCAGCGGCATCGACCTTCCCGATGGCCTGCGCCAGGCCGAACAGCTGCCCGAGCCGATCTTCACCCCCTCGACCAAGGCCGCCGTCGGCGACCATGACGAGAACATCGATTTCGATGCGATGGTGAAGCAGGTCGGTGCCGACCTGGCCGAACGCGTGCGCGACGCCACCCTGCGCATCTACAAGTTCGCCGCTGACTACGCCCGCGAGCGCGGCATCATCCTGGCCGACACCAAGTTCGAGTTCGGTACCGACGCTGATGGCCGCCTGTACATCATGGACGAGATGCTGACGCCGGATTCGTCGCGTTACTGGCCGGCCGACGAGTACGAAGTGGGCACCAGCCCGCCGAGCTACGACAAGCAGTTCGTGCGTGATTACCTGGAGACGCTGGACTGGGGCAAGACCGCCCCGGGCCCGACCATCCCGCCCGAGATCATCGAGCGCACCCGCGCCAAGTATGCCGAGGCGCTGCAGCGCCTGGCCGGGATCAGCGTCGACTGATCCGCCTGCGCCCCCGGCCTACGTGGCTGGGGGCGTTCTGCGGTCCGCCCCGCGTTCGCAGCCAGGCATGGCCTGGCTCTACTACGGGATGCGTGAGGTAGTGCCGGCCGCTGGCCGGCAGCCCCGTGAACCTGCAGCCAGGCATGGCCTGGCTCTACTACGAGCGCGGCGGGAGTATGCTGGCCGCATGCAGACATCCACCGAGCTTGCGCGGCCGATCGACCGCTATTTCGCCAGCTACTCCGACGACCACCGCAATGTGATCAACCAGCGCATCCACGTGGTGGCCGTACCGGCGATCCTATGGTCGGTGGTGGCCCTGCTGTGGTGCGTGCCGCCGCTGATCACGTGGTTCCAGTACGGCATCTGGTCGGCGTTCGCGATGTTCAGCGCCTGGTGCTTCTACAACAAGCTGTCGCGCCCGCTGGGCATCGGCATGCTCATCCAGTTCTTCGTATTCGGCTGCCTGTGCAGGTTGCTGGAGGCCGAGATCGGACTGCACGACCTGCGCTGGCTGGCGGTGGGCGTGTTCGTGGTGGCCTGGATCGCGCAGTTCATCGGTCACAAGTTCGAGGGTCGCAAGCCCAGCTTCCTGACCGACCTGACCTACCTGCTGATCGGCCCGGCCTGGGTGATGGCCAAGTTCTATCGCAAGCTTGACTGGCGCTACTGACCGACGCCGCCGGCTCCGCGCCGGTAGTTTCCTGAACGGGCGGATGCCCTCACCCACACTGCACGGCGCGGCTGCCAGCCTGCTGCGATGAGCCGCCCTCCCTGCTCCGCGTAACCACGGCGGTCCCTGTGCGACAGGGGCTGCGGTCTCCCTGCGTGGGCGTAGGGTGAGCCGCAGAACCGGGCGGTGGCGGCCCCTGCGCATGGCATGCTGCATCGCGGAAAAAATGAATCAGCGCACGTTACATGCAATTGATCGCTGTTCAATGGGTTTCGGCGACATTTGGCAGCCTGTTATCCTCCCTGACCTGCTCGTGAATCATGGATTCCCTGCATGCTCTCCAGCCTGCCCCTGCTGCTCGCCCTGCCATTCCTGTTGGCAGTGGCTGTTGCGGCCTTCCCCCGTAGTTCGCGCTCGACTGCTGCCTGGCTGGCGGCGCTGGCGCCGTTGGGCGGGCTGGCCATCCTCGGCTGGCTGACCCCGGCCGTGCTCGATGGCCAGGTGGTGCGCACGCTGGTGCCCTGGCTGCCGCAGATCGGCCTGGACTTCACCCTGCGCCTGGACGGACTGGCCTGGATGTTCGCCGGGCTGGTGCTGGGCATCGGCGCGCTGGTGGTGCTGTACGCGCGCTACTACCTGAGCCAGCAGGACAACGCGCACCGCTTCTACTGCTACCTGCTGCTTTTCATGGGCGCCATGCTGGGCATGGTGCTGTCGGGCAACCTGCTGTTGCTGATGATTTTCTGGGAAATGACCAGCATCAGCTCGTTCCTGCTGATCGGCTTCTGGTCCCATCGCCAGGACGCCCGCGAAGGCGCGCGCATGGCGCTGGTGATCACCGGCGGCGGCGGCCTGGCCCTGCTCGCTGGCGTGCTGCTGATCGGCCGCATCGTCGGCAGCTTCGACCTGGACGTGGTGCTGGCCGCGGGCGAGCAGATCCGCGCCAGCGCGCTGTATCCGTACGCGCTGTTCCTGGTGCTGGCCGGCATCTTCACCAAGAGCGCGCAGTTCCCGTTCCACTTCTGGCTGCCGCACGCGATGGCCGCGCCCACCCCGGTCTCGGCCTACCTGCACTCGGCCACCATGGTGAAAGCCGGCGTGTTCCTGCTGGCGCGTCTGCATCCGGCATTGGCCGGCAGCGACCTGTTCTTCTACACGGTCACCGGCATCGGTGCGCTGACCCTGCTGATCGGTGCCTGGAACGCGATCTTCCAGCACGACCTGAAGGGCCTGCTGGCCTACTCGACGATCTCGCACCTGGGCCTGATCACCCTGCTGTTCGGCCTGTCCACGCCAATGGCGGTAGTGGCCGGCGTGTTCCACATCCTCAACCACGCCACGTTCAAGGCCTCGCTGTTCATGGCCGCCGGCATCATCGACCACGAGACCGGCACCCGTGACATGCGCAAGCTGGGTGGGTTGCGCAGGCTGATGCCATTCACCAGCGCGCTGGCGATCATCGCCTCGCTGGCGATGGCCGGGATCCCGTTGCTCAACGGCTTCCTGTCCAAGGAAATGCTGTTCGCCGAGGCCCTGACCGCCGGCGGCGGCCCAGGCGCGATGCGCACGGCGGTGTCGATCGCCGCACTGCTGGCCGGCGTATTCGGCGTGGCCTACAGCCTGCGTTTCGTGCATGACACCTTCTTCGGTCCGGGCCCGCATGACCTGGATCGCGTGCCGCACGAGCCGCCGCGCTGGATGAAGGTGCCGGTGGAACTGCTGGTGGTGATCTGCATTGCGGTGGGCGTGGCTCCGGCACTGACCGTGGCGCCGGTGCTGCATGCGGCTGCGGCTTCGATCCTCGGCAACGCCATGCCCGACTACAGCCTGGCGGTGTGGCACGGCTTCAACCTGCCGCTGGCGATGAGCGCGATCGGCGTGGTCGGCGGCGTGGCGCTGTACTTCGGCCTGCGCAAGGTGATCAACCTGCATGGCGTGGAAACCCGCACCACCGGCCGCAACCTGTTCCATGCGCAGCTGGATGCGATCTCCGCGCTGGCCATGCGCCTGACCAACGGCATTGCCAACGGCAGCCTGCAGCGCATGCTGCTGGGCCTGGTACTGGTGGCGATCGTGGTCGCCGCCGCGCCGTTCGTGGCCAATCCGGCCTCACCGAACTGGACCAGACCGCAGCCGATCCCACTGCTGGGCTGGGCGCTGTGGCTGGTGATGATGGCCTGCGCGGTCGCCACCCTGCGCGTCTACAAGCAGCGCCTGCTGGCGGTGCTGCTGGTCGGCGGCGTCGGCCTGATGGTGGCGCTGACTTTCGTGTTCCTGTCCGCGCCCGACCTGGCACTGACCCAGCTTCTGGTGGAGATGGTGACCCTGGTGCTGATGCTGCTGGGCATGAACTACCTGCCCGCGCAGTCCGGTCCGGAGCGGCCGCGCTGGCGCAAGCGCCGCGACGCGGTGATCGCGATCATCGCCGGCGCCGGCCTCGGCGCACTGGCCTACTCCGCGATGACCCTGCCGCCGAACACCATGGCCGGTGAACTGCTCGCCCGTGCCCTGCCCGAGGCGTACGGCCAGAACGTGGTCAACGTGATCCTGGTCGACTTCCGCGGCTTCGATACCTTCGGCGAGATCACCGTGTTCGGCATCGCCGCGCTGGTGGTGCACGCCCTGCTGCGACGCACGCGGATGGCACCGGAGCAGATCATGCCCGGCCCGCCGATCAAGTTGCCGGTGCCGGCCGACCTGGCGCAGATCATGTTCCCGCTGACCATGACGGTGTCGATCTTCCTGTTCCTGCGCGGCCACAACGCACCGGGCGGCGGCTTCATCGCCGGCCTGGTGCTGGCAGTGCCGCTGCTGATCCAGTACGTGATCCAGGGCACCGCATCGGTCGAATCGCGCTTCGGCTTCGACTACATCCGCTGCATCGGCATGGGCCTGTTGATCGCCCTGCTCAGCGGCAGTGCGTCGATGCTGTTCGGCGTGCCGTTCCTGACCAGCGGCCATCTCGACCTGCACCTGCCGCTGATCGGCGAGGTACCGCTGGCCAGCGCGATTGGTTTCGACATCGGCGTCTATCTGGTGGTGTTCGGCGGCGCCATGCTGATGCTGTCGATGATGGGCACGATCAAGCCCTCGCGTACCCGCACCGCCCGCAAGGGTGAGATCGACCTGCAACGCCGTTCGGCACGCACCGGGGAGATGCACTGATGGAACTGGCCCTGGCCTCCGCGATCGGCGTGCTGACCGCCATCGGCGTGTACCTGCTGCTGCGCGCGCGCAGCTTCGATGTGATCCTCGGCATGACCTTCCTGTCCTACGCCACCAACCTGCTGATCTTCGCCGGTGGCCGCGTAGTGCTGGGCAAGGCACCGGTGCTGCAGGAAGGCGTGGACAGCCACCTGGGCAACTACACCGACCCACTGCCACAGGCGCTGGTGCTGACCGCGATCGTGATCGCCTTCGCCATGACCGCAGTGAGCATCGTGCTGGCCATGCGCAGCCGCAGCGATAACCACAGCGACCATGTGGACGCCCACGAGCCGGATGACGACCTGCAGGGCGAGAGCGTGCCGCCGCGCCAGGGCGAGGACCGCGCATGAACCATCTGGTGATCCTGCCGATCCTGATTCCGCTGCTCGGCGCTGCCCTGTCATTGTTCGTTGAACACCGCCGCTACGGCCCCAGGGTGCAGCGTGCGGTCGCCTGGACCTCGCTGTCGGCACTGGCGCTGGCCGTGGGCCTGCTGTTCGCCACGACTGCCGCCGGCGACATCAATGTCTATCTGCTCGGCGATTGGCCCTCACGGCTGGGCATTGCGCTGGTGGCCGACCGGTTGTCGGCGTGGATGCTGCTGACCACCCTGCTGCTGGCCATTCCGTGCCTGCTGCATGCCTGCTCGGGTTGGGACCGGCGCGCACCGCACTTCCACGCGCTGTTCCAGTTCCAGCTGGTGGGCCTGAACGGCGCATTCCTGACGGGCGACATCTTCAACCTGTTCGTGTTCTTCGAGGTGATGCTGATCGCCTCCTACGGCCTGCTGCTCAGCGGTGGCCGTGGCCTGCGCATGCGCATCGGTCTGCACTACGTGGTGTTCAATGTCACCGCCTCGACCCTGTTCCTGATCGCGCTGGGTCTGCTGTACGCCTCGCTGGGTTCGTTGAACATGGCCGAGCTGTCGCAGCGCATCGCGCAGGTGCCGCCCGCACAGCTGACCCTGGTGAAGGCAACGATGGGCCTGTTGCTGCTGGTGTTCTGCGCCAAGGCCGCACTGATGCCACTGTACCTGTGGCTGCCGGAAGCCTATTCGCGCGCACCGGCGGCGGTGGCCGCGCTGTTCGCGATCATGACCAAGGTCGGCCTGTATTCGGTGCTGCGCATCCAGATGCTGTGGTTCGGCGACGACGCCGGTGCGATGGCCGGCTACGGCCGTGACTGGCTGCTGTGGGCCGGTGTGGCGACGCTGGTGCTCGGCGGTCTCGGTGCGCTGGCCGCGACCCGACTGCGCGTGCTGATCTCCTACCTGGTCATCGTGTCGGCGGCCACGCTGTTCATCGCCTTCTCGGTGGGTACGCCGCAGGTGCTGTCAGCCGGCCTGTACTACCTGCCGCACAGCAGCTTCGTGGCCGCTGCGCTGTTCCTCATCGCCGACCTGATCCGCCGCCGCCGTGGCGGTGCCAGCGACCGCAAGGAAGTGGTCGCGCCGATGCCGGGCAAGGAAACGCCTGCGGTGCTGTTCCTGATCGCTGCGGTATCGGTGGCCGGCCTGCCGCCGCTGTCCGGCTTCCTGGCCAAGGCCGCCCTGCTGGCCGGCATGCCGGCGCCGTACACCGCCCCGGTCTGGGCCGCCGTGCTGCTCAGCAGCCTGCTGGTGATCATGGGCCTGACCCGTGGTGGCATCCGGCTGTTCTGGCGCGTGCCACCGGTCGAGTCGGATGCACCGAAGCCGCGCAAGGCGCGCCTGCGCCGGGTCGAGCTGTACGCCGCCTGCATCCTGCTGGGCTACGGCATCGGCATGACCCTGGGCGCCGCGCCGCTGATGCGCTACACCGACGCCACCGCCGCCCAGCTGCTGCAGCCCAGCGAGTATGTGCAGCAGCTGCGGGCGACCACGCCGGAGATCCGCCAGCCATGACCGCCCAGCGCTCCCTGTTCCGTCGCCTGATCCCCTCGCCGATGCTCAGCATCATGGTGGTGGCGTTCTGGCTGCTGATGTCCGACAGCTTCACCCTCGGCCAGATCGTGCTGGGGCTGGTGCTGGGCGTGGTGGTGCCGCTGTTCGCCGCACGCCTGGACCGCGAGTTCGCCCGCATCGGTACCCTGCGCCCGCTGCCCAAGCTACTGTGCGTGACGCTGTGGGACATCCTGATGTCCAACATCCGCGTCGCCCTGCAGGTGCTCGGCCCGGAAAAGAACATCCATCCGGGTTTCATCTGGCTGCCGCTGGATATCGCCAACATCCATGGCATCGCGGCGCTGACCAGCATGATCACGCTGACCCCGGGCACGGTCTCGGCCGCGCTCAGCGACGACCGCAAGTTCCTGCTGGTGCACGTGCTGCACCTGGAGGACCCACAGGACCTGATCGATACGATCAAGCGCCGTTACGAGGCGCCGTTGATGGAGATCTTCCCATGACCGGTTTTGAAGTCATCCAGACCACCCTGGTGGTGTGCATGCACGTGGTCGGCCTGGCCATGCTGCTGGCCACCTGGCGCCTGCTGCGCGGGCCGACCGTGCCTGACCGCATCCTCGCACTGGATACCCTGTCGGTGACCGCGATCGCCGAGTTGATGTTGTTCGGCATGTACCTCAACTCGCCGATCTATTTCGAGGCCGCGCTGATCATCGCCATGCTCGGCTTCGGCAGCACCGTGGTGCTGAGCAAGTTCGTGCTGCGCCGGGACATCGTCGAATGATCACCGCGATCCAGATCGGCCTGTCGATCCTGCTGCTGTTCGGCTGCTTCTTCATCCTGGTCGGCGCACTGGGCCTGGTGAAGCTGTCCACCTTCTTCAAGCGCCTGCACGCACCGACCAAGGCCAGCACACTGGGCGTGGGCTGTGTGCTGGTGTGTTCGGTCTGCTACCACATCTTCCTGGGCCAGGACCCGCAGCCGCGTGAGCTGCTGATCACCGTGTTCCTGTTCATCACCGCGCCGATCAGCGCGCACATGATGGCCAAGGCCGCGCTGTCGCTGCTGATGGAAACCCGCCCCAGCCTGCCGGGCAACGAGCCGGCCGCCGAAGAGCAGCTGCCGCCGCCGGAACCGGCACGCGAGGAAGAGGAAAGCGCGACGGGCAACGCCCGGTAGCTGCCGACCTTGGCCGGCTTGGAATTCCCCGCATCCACGCATGGCGTGGATCTACTGTAGAGCCCAGCCCACGCTCGGCTGCGCCGGCATCGGCGCGCAACGCCCGGTAGCTGCCGACCTTGGTCGGCGTGGAGTTCCCCGCATCCACGCGTGGCGTGGATCTACTGTAGAGCCCAGCCCACGCTCGGCTGCGCCGGCATCGGCGCGCAACGCCCGGTAGCTGCCGACCTTGGTCGGCGTGGAATTCCCCGCATCCACGCATGGCGTGGATCTACTGTAGAGCCCAGCCCACGCTCGGCTGCGCCGGCATCGGCGCGCAACGCCAGGTAGCTGCCGACCTTGGTCGGCACGGGGTTGTCCGCGCGAAAGCAGCCGAGCATGCGCTAGGCGCTACAGGGATGGTGCGCCCACCAGCAGCAGTTCCAGTACCAACCAGCCCAGGAACGCGACCAACAGGATCACACCTTCGCCCCGGCTGATCTTCAGGTCGCCGCGCAGCATCGGGTACAGCACCAGCGCGAAGGCCAGCAGCGCCGGCAATTCCAGGCGAACGAACGAGGCCGGTAGCGCCAGCGGCTGCAGCACCGCCATCGCACCGATCACCAGCAGCAGGTTGACCGCGCTGGAGCCCAGCACGTGGCCCAGCACCATGTCGCCGTAACCGCGACGCGCGGCAGCGATGGCGGCGGCCACTTCCGGCAGCGCGGTACCGATCGCCACCGGCAACAGGCCGACCAGCAGCGGCGTCCAGCCCAGCGCGGAACCGAAATCGGCTGCGGCGCCAACCACCAGGCGCGCGCCCCAGTACAGGGACAGCGCAGCGATCAGCACACGCAGTACGTTCAACGGCAGGCTGGTGCGGCTCAATGCGGATTCGGCGATGGCCGCCTGCACCTCTGGGCTCTCGCTGCGGCCGCGGCGCAGCAGCACCCCCTGCATGACGATGAAGCCGGCCACCAGCACGCCGCCTTCCCAGCGCACCAGCCGCCCATCGAGGCCGAACAGGATCAGCAACACGCCGGCCGCCAGCAGCGACCACCACAGCACCGTCTGCAGTCGCGCACGCAGCAGCAGCGGTGCGGCGATCGCCGCCACGGCCAGGGTCAATCCCAGGTTGACCACGCTGCTGCCCACCGCGTTGCCCAGTGCCAGCTCCGGTTGCCCCATCGCCAACGCGCGCGCGTTGACCGCCAGCTCCGGCAACGAAGTGGTCACCCCAAGCAGCAGCAACCCGGCGGTGAACGGGCTGGCGCCGAAGCGCTGGGCCAGGCCGGACACGGCCTTGACGATGGAGTCCCCGCCCAGCGCCAGCAGCAGCAGGCCAAGCAGGAACCAGGCAATGGCAATAGCAATCATCGAGCACTCCCCCAGCGGTCGTCGCGCGATTCTACGCGTGGCCCGCGCGCGCGGCTGGGCCGTGGATCAAGGATCAGCCACAACCTTCCACGTAATCGACCTGCGGGGTCCGGCCGACCCGCCAGGCACCGACCCGGCCGTCAGCTCCGAGCGCGAAGTCGATCACCGCATCACCCTCCCGCGCCGGGCGCACGCGCAGGTGCTGGGCCTTCTCGTCGTACTTGTCGGGACCGACGTCGGCGCGTTCGGGGTACAGCAGCTGCAGCTCGCCCAGGGTCATGCCGACCTTGCCGCCACCCGGTGCGGTGAAGGCGGCGCTGCGCACGTCGTAGCGCACCAGCTTGCGGGCTTCGATCATCAGGCGCGGATCTTCGGCACCTTGCGGACGCAGGAAATAGCACCCTTCGTTGCTGTCATCGGCAGGCAGCGGTTTGCCGGCGGCGTCGGTACCCAGCCCCTGCAGCGGTGAACCGAAGCCATTGCGGACCTCGGCGATGCCGGCACCCAGCTTCGCGCCGGCGTAACCGTCCAATCGCGCCGGGCCCTGTGCCGCAGCAGGCTCGGCTGGCGCGGCCGGATCAGCCTGGGGGGAGGTCGGTGCGGCGGCGGCGGCAGTGGGCGGTGGGGGCGCATCGGCTGCGGCCGGCGCTTCGGCACTGCGGTTGCAGGCAGTGAGCGACAACAGCAGCAGACCGGCAATCGGGAGATGCTTCATCGGTGCGGTTCCCTGGCACGAAGGTGGCTGCACGCTAGCGCAGCGCGCGTGCAGGCGCTGCATTGTCATCGCCCTTTCATCGCCCTCGTTCAGGCTCGGCGTGCACCGACTTGGCTGTCCCTTCCATGCAACCGCGCAAGACCGATCTCGCACGAACCGCGCTGCAGGCCCACCGCGCGCCGCTGGACATGCGCCAGCGCCGGCTGCTGATCCTGTGCGACGGCCAGCGCACCATTGCCGACCTGACCGGCCTGCTGGGTCAGGAGGCGCCGGCCATGGTCATCCAGCTGGTGCAGGCCGGCTATCTGAGCACGGGCAAGGTCACTGCGGCCCCAGCCCCCTCCCCCACCACCGGCGCCGAACCCACGGCCGTCCCGGCTGCACCTGAGCCGGTTGCCGCGCCAGCCACGCCGGTCGAACGTCGCCGCTCGCTGGTGGCCGCACGGATCTACGTGCTGGGCATCCTGGAGATGCAACGCCACCCACAGGCGGCGGCCCTGTTCCGCGACCTGCAACAGGCGCGTGCGGAGGAAGAGGTACTGCAAAGGCTGCAGTCAGCGCTGCAGCTGCTGCCCGGGCTGACCTCGGAAGGCTATTGCCAGCGCGTGCGGCAACGCCTGCTGGAGGCGCTGCCGCTGGAACATTGCGACGCGTTCGCCGAGGTGGCGTAAGCGCGGGTTCCGTGGCAATCATCCACGCATGGCGTGGATCTACTGCTTCACATCCCGACCGCCTTGCGGTAGATCCACGCCATGCGTGGATGCCGTGCACGTGGACCTAACGGGTTGACCGGAAGTTGTTGCGCAGGCCGTTCCAGCACTGCTGGTAGTCGCCCTGACGGTGGCCGGCGGCCAATGCCTGTGCGCTCGGGCGGATCACCGCGCGGGTCTCGAACATGAAGGCCATCGTGTCCTTGATCACGTCCGGCTTGGACAGATCGGCATTGGATGCCTTGTCGAAGGTCGGCGCGTCCGGGCCGTGGCCGCTCATGCAGTTGTGCAGCGATGCACCACCCGGCACGAAGCCTTCGGCCTTGGCGTCATAGGCGCCGTGCACCAGACCCATGAACTCGCTGGCGATGTTGCGGTGGAACCACGGCGGCCGGAACGTGTTCTGCGCCACCAGCCAGCGCGGCGGGAAGATGGCGAAGTCCATGTTGCTGGTACCCGGCGTATCACTCGGCGAATGCAGTACCAGGAAGATCGACGGGTCGGGATGGTCGTAGCTGATCGAGCCGATGGTGTTGAACCGGCGCAGGTCATAGCGGTACGGCGCGTAGTTGCCGTGCCAGGCCACCACGTCCAGCGGCGAATGATCGATCGGTGCGCGCCACAGGCGGCCCTCGAACTTGGCGATCAGCTCGAAGTCACCGTCGATGTCCTCGAACGCTGCGTGCGGGGTCTCGAAGTCGCGTGGATTGGCCAGTCCGTTGGAACCGATCGGGCCCAGGTCGGGCAGCTTCAGCAGCGCGCCGTAGTTCTCGCAGATGTAACCACGGCTCGGGCCATCGGGCAGTTCGACGCGGAAACGCACGCCGCGCGGGATCACGGCGATCTGCTGCGGCTCGATCTCGATCACGCCCAGCTCGGTCAGCAGGCGCAGCGCGCCCAGCTGCGGCACGATCAGCAGCTCGCCATCGGCGTTGTAGAAGTAGCGGCCGACCATGTCGCGGTTGGCAGCATAGAGATGGATGCCGACGCCGGCGTGCGCATCGGGCGAACCGTTGCCGCCCATCGTGTACAGGCCTTCGACGAAGTCGGTCGGCAGTTCCGGTAGCGGCAGCGGGCTCCAGCGCAGCTGGTTCGGCGAGGCCGGCTGAGCGCCGAAATCGCACTGCAGCTGCGATTGCGCGAACGGGGTGAACTCGCCGTGGGTCACTGCCGGGCGGATCCGATACAGCCAGCTGCGGCGATTGCTGCCACGCGGCGCGGTGAAGGCGGTGCCGGTCAACTGTTCGGCGTACAGGCCGTGGGCCACCTTCTGCGGTGAGTTCTGCCCGACCGGCAGCGCGCCGGCAACGGCCTCGGTGGCGAATTCGTTGCCGAAGCCGGACTGGTAGCCGCGGGCGGTGATGGCGCTGGACATGGGGGCTCCTGGGAACGGCAGGGCTGGAACGGGAGGCAGCCGAGCATGGCTCGGCTCTACTGGTGGGAAGCCGCCGAGCATGGCTCGGCTCTACAGATGAGCAGGCGCCGGGGCTGGCCCGGCGCTACCGACGACCTTACAGCACGCCGCGGCGGATCTGGTCGCGCTCGATGCTCTCGAACAGCGCGGTGAAGTTGCCTTCGCCGAAGCCTTCATTGCCCTTGCGCTGGATGATCTCGAAGAAGATCGGGCCGATGCAGTTCTGGGTGAAGATCTGCAGCAGCTTGCGCTGATGGGTTTCCGGGTCGGCGTCGATCAGGATCTTGTTCTTCGCCAGACGGGCGACGTCTTCACCGTGGTTCGGCACGCGCTGGTCAATCACGTCGAAGTAGGTCTCCGGCGTGTCGAGGAAGTCCACGCCCTGCGCGCGCATCGCTTCAACGGTCTCGTAGATGTTGTCGGTGAAGCAGGCGATGTGCTGGATACCCTCGCCCTTGTAGGCGTCCAGGTACTCGTTGATCTGGCTCTTCGGATCGGACGATTCGTTCAACGGGATGCGCACGATGCCGTCCGGGGCGGTCATCGCCTTGGACACCAGGCCGGTCTTCAGGCCCTTGATGTCGAAGTAACGGATCTCGCGGAAGTTGAACAGGCGCTCGTAGTAATCCGACCACTGCTGCATGTTGCCGAAATACAGGTTGTGGGTCAGGTGGTCGATGAAGGTCAGGCCGAAGCCGAACGGGCGCAGCTCTGCGCCGGCGATCAGTTCGTAATCGCCATCGAAGATGCTGCCGGCGTCGCCGTAGCGGTCCACCAGGTACAGCATGCAGTCGCCGATGCCCTTGATGACCGGCGCACCGACCGCCTTGCTGTCCGGCTTGAAGGCGATGGCCTCGGCGCCGTTGCCCAGCGCGGTCTGGTAGACCTCCTGGCCCGGCTTCTTGAAGCGGATGGCGAAGCCGCAGGCGCACGGACCGTGCTTTTCGGCGAAGTCGGCAGCGAACGAATCGGGGTCTTCATTGACCAGGAAGTTGACGTCGCCCTGGCGATAGACGGTAATCGGACGCTGTTTGTGCTTGAGCACCGCGCTGAAGCCCATCTTCCGGAAGTACTCGTGCAGCTCCTGGCCACGGCCGGCCGGAGCGGCGAATTCGACGAACTCGAAGCCGTCGATGCCCATCGGGTTCTCGAAGGTGGTGACCTGCATGCCGGGGTTGGGGTGCGAGGCGGTCGGGACTGCGGTATTCATGGCGTGGCTCCGAATCGGTACCGCATCGGTACAAACCAGGTGCGGGCAGGTAGGGACCCGGCGAGAATGCAGGGTCTGGACCTACCCCTTATAGTTACACTTGAAACCACCAGCAAGGTGCACCGCAACATGAGCCCCGCCGATCCTGCCTCGACCCGCCTGCGTGCCTCGCACGTCCTGCTCGACCTGGAACAGTTCCTGCCCTATCGGCTGAGCGTGCTGTCCAACCGGGTCAGCGGCAACATCGCCAAGCTATACGGCGACCGTTACGGTCTGGCGATTCCCGAATGGCGGGTCATCACCATCCTGGCGCTGTACCCGGGCTCTTCGGCCAGCGAGGTGTCCGACCGCACGGCGATGGACAAGGTGGCGGTCAGCCGCGCCGTGGCCCGCCTGCTGGAGCGCGGCTTCATCAAGCGCGAGACCCACGGCGACGACCGCCGCCGCTCGGTACTGGCGCTGTCGGCCGCCGGCTTCGAGGTGTACGAGACCATCGCGCCGATGGTGATCGAGATCACCCGCAAGCTGATGTCGGTGCTGAGCGAGGACGAGGAGCAACTGCTGGAAAAGCTGATCCTGCGTCTGGCCGGTGACGGCCTGGAACGGATGGGCGAAGGCGTCTAAGCAAAAGGGGACGGAGGGGATTAAGTCGTTTCAAGCACACCCGTGCTGATTGCGGCTTAATCCCCTCCGTCCCCTTTTTCAGCTCAGGTGCTTGCGCCGTGCATGGATCCACGGCACTGCCAGCGCTGCGATGGCGCCTCCGGCGAAGCCGAGCGAGGCGGCGACGGTGGCGGCTTCGACCGCCCCTGGCAGCGCCAGTGCCGCAGCCACCAGCAACAACGACGGCAGGCCGACGAAGGTGCCCAGGAAGAAGTGCCAGCGCGGCGACCAGGTGTTGAGCTGCAGCAGGCTGACCGGCTGCCAGGCTTCAGACGCGGCGTCTTCAGCGATCTTCGCCACCGCCTTGCCGAGGTCCACCTCCGGCAGCGCGCGACCCTGACGTGCTGCCGCCAGCAGTTCGGCCACGGCTTCCACCGGCGGGAAGCTGGACGGCCACGGCACCGGCGCCGGCACGCCGTAGGCCGTCAGCAGCGGCACGCTCAGCCACGGCGCCACCAACGGGCGCATGCGGCGACGGCCGTGCACGCACCAGATCTGCGGTTGTCCGTGCGCGGTGACGCTGTACAGCGCCAGTTCGTTGGCCGGCGGATAGCCGAGCATGGTCACGCGTGCGGCCAGGCTGTCCTGGCCCATCGCACGCAGGAAGCCCGGACGGCTGCGCCCTTCCTGCATCCACGCCAGGCCCAGCGCACCAACCAGATACGCCTCGGCGACGTCCTTGCTGCCGGCGGTGGCGCGCTCGTCACTGGCCAGGTACCAGGCCAACGACTTCGGTTCGGCGACATCCTCCAGGCCCCAGCGACTGTCGTCGCCGAGCACATGACGCACCGGCAGGCGCGCCGGAGCGGTCTCGCCACGCTCGCCCGGCTGCAGGAACGGCAGCACGCCCTGGATGAAGGTGGACAGATCGATCGCACGCACGCCGTGACCCTGCCATTCCGGCGGCAACAGCCCGGCCAGCTGTCCCTCGGCGGCCAATGCATCGAGCCGGGACTTCTGCTCGACCAGCTTCTGTACCGCGCCCTTCAGCACTACGTTGTCGGGCAACGCGATCTGCGGCAGGCGGTGACGCGGCGGTGCCAGTTCAATGCCATCGCTGCCGGTGCCGGCGTCATCCAGCAAGGCGTCCTGCGGCGGCAGGGTCACGCCCTCGCCTGCCTCGGCCTCGACCAGGTCGCTGGCAGGTTCGGGCAATCGTTCGGCATGGTCGCTGTGCATGGGCGTTCCGGTAAGGTGCATCGACGGGGCGTCGACTGAAGTCCTTGCCGGTAACGGCGAACGCGCGGTGAAGTTGAGTCACCGAGTCAGGGAATGTGACCGCACCCACAGTAGAGCCGCGCGATGCGTGGATGCGACCCGGCTTCGATGCCGACCAACGGTCGGCAGCCACCAGCTCAGCAGCCCCGCGAAGCGATCCGCCGGGCATGGCCCGGCGCTACCGGGTGGGCGCCCATTGCTTGAGGAAGCCGTTGATACGTGCGGGCTGGAATGCTTCGCCGCGGCGCAGCTCGGCAGTCGGCTGGGACACCAGCAGGCCACCATCGGCGTCGAGCACCAGCAGGTACGGGTGATCGCGCTCCATCACCGGGAACTGGGCGAAGAAGGCGCTGTTGGGCTGGTCGTCGCTGGCATTGACCTTCACCCACACATAGTTGGCATCGCGGAAGCGGCGCAGATCGCCGTCGCCTTCAACGATTTCGTCCAGCGCATGGCAGCGCTCGCAGGCGGCGTTGCCGACCTCGAGCAGGATGCGTTTCTTGCCGCGCTGGGCTTCCACCTTGGCGGTGGCCAGATCGTCGGCGGGATCGCGGGCCGGGTCGAACTGCGCGCCGAGCCCGGCGATGGCGGCGATGTCCGCCGCCACCGGGGTGTTGCCCGAGGCCACCGGCTCGCTGGGGTCAGCGACCGGTGGCTCGGTGGGTCGGGTATCCAAGGGCTGCGTGGGCTCGGCGACGGCAGGCGGTTGCGGTTGGGAACAGGCGCCGACCAGCGCCGCACAGACCACCACCACTGCACTACCGAGCTTCATGCGCATGCCTTCTACCCTCTCATCATTTACTTGACGCCGTGCATCAGCTTGTTGATCAGCGGGGCGACCAGGAACAGCACCACGCCGGAACCGATCAGGGCCCAGAACCCGAAGGTATACCCCTTCAGGGCCGACTCGACCGTCATGCCACCTTCACCACTGACCACGCCGGCGAAGATGCCCGACAGGTTGTTGCCGATGCCGGTGGAAAGGAACCAGCCACCCATGCCGAAGCCGACCAGGCGCACCGGAGCCAGCTTGGTCACCATCGACAGGCCGATCGGCGACAGGCACAGCTCGCCGACGGACTGGATGACGTAGACCATGAACAGGGTCCAGAACGGGATCTTGCCGTCCACGACCATCTGCGACAGCGCATACATCAGCAGGGCGAAGGCGGCGCCGTTGAACAGCAGGCCCAAGCCGAACTTGCGCGGGATGGACGGATTGGCGCGGCCCAGGGCCACCCAGATCCAGGCGATGATCGGCGCCAAGGTGATGATCGCCACCGAGTTGACCGACTGGAACCACGCGGTCGGGAAGGTCCAGTCACCCATCTGGCGGTTGACGATGTTCTCGGCCAGGAAGGTGAACGAGCTGCCGGCCTGTTCGAAGAACATCCAGAACATCACGTTGAACGCGAAGATGATCAGCATGGCGATCACGCGGTCGCGCTGTACCTTGCCCTCGCGGATGCCCTCGACCAGCAGCAGCACGGCCAGCGCGGTGAACATCGCACCCAGGATCCAGGCCAGCGCGGTGGCGCCGGTGGCCAGCAGGAAGTAAGCCACCGGAATAGCGACCACGGCACCGACCAGCACCATGATGATGCGGCCGAAACCTTCGGCGCCGGCCGGCGGTGCACCAATGCCCTTCAGGCCTGCACGACCGACGTAGAACCACACCAGCGAGACCAGCATGCCCACGCCCGAGGCGATGAACACGACCTTGTACGACGGCATTTCCGAGGTGCCGAACACCTTGCGGGCCAGGTATTCGGTCAGCACCGGGGCGATCATCGCGCCGATGTTGATGCCCATGTAGAAGATGGTGAAGCCCGAATCGCGGCGCTCGTCCTTCAGGCCGTACAACTTGCCGACCATGGTCGAGATGTTGGGCTTGAACAGGCCGTTGCCGACGATGATCGTGGCCAAGCCGAGCTTGAAGATGTGCTCCTGCGGCAGCGAGATCATGAACAGGCCGGCGGCCATGATGATCGCGCCGGTCAGGATCGAACGCTGATACCCCAGCACCCGGTCGGCCACGTAGCCGCCGAAGATCGCCGCGGCGTACACCAGGGCCAGGTAGGCACCGTAGATGCGGCTGGCGTCGCCTTCACCGGCGGCGTTGCCGCTGTAGAACTGGGAGACGATGTACAGCACCAAGGCCCAGCGGATGCCGTAGAACGCAAAGCGCTCCCAGAACTCGGTCATGAACAGCATCCACAACGGGCGCGGATGGCCCAGCGTGGTCTTGAAGTCCGGCAGCGCCGGCTCTGGGGTGTTCGCAGTGGCGTTTACGCTCATGCGGGTTTCCTGGTTCGGTGGATGACGAGCACGTCCGCTGTGCAGTTGGAGCAACGCGCGAGGATCACCGACTTGTGGCGTTCACGTCAAATACACGCCGTTTGAGGCAGGTGACCGCCTGCTCGCTGAACTTGCATCTGAAACGATCCAGCCGCGGGCCGGGGTGAAAGCTGAATGGGGCTCAGCCTTGATCGGCGGGGGGCGCGGCCTGCAGGCTGGTGCGCACCTGGAACAGCTCGGGGAAGAAGGTCAGTTCCAGTGCCTTGGCCAGGAAGCCCACGCCGGAAGAGCCGCCGGTGCCGCGCTTGAAGCCGATCACCCGCATCACCGTGCGCATGTGGCGGAACCGCCACAGCTGGAAGGCGGTCTCCAGGTCGACCAGGTCCTCGCACAGCGAATACTCGCGCCAGTAGCGGTCGGTGTCCTGGTAGATACGTTCAAAGACCGGCTGCAGTGCGTCGTCAGCCACATGCGGCTGGGTCCAGTCGTGGGCCTCATACACCGCCGGGACGGCATGGCCGAAGCGGGCCAGGTACTTCAGGAATTCCTCGTATAGGCTCGGCGCCTCCAGTACGGTGCGCAGCTGCGCCTGGCCGGCGACGTCGTGCTCGAACACCTGCAGCATCTGCGCGTTCTTGTTGCCCAGCAGGAATTCGATGTAGCGGTACTGCAGCGACTGGAAGCCCGAAGACGGGCCCAGCACGTCGCGGAAGCCCATGTACTCGGACGGGGTCAGTGTTTCCAGCACCGACCACTGCTCGGTGAGCTGTCGCAGCACCTGCTTGCTGCGCGCCAGCACCTTGCGGCACTGCCAGACTTCATCGCGCTGCAGGAAGCCGATCGCCGCGCGCAGTTCATGCCCGAGCAGCTTCAGCCACAGCTCCGAGGTCTGGTGCTGGATGATGAAGAGCATCTCGTCGTGATGCGGCGGGCTGGACAGCGGCTGCTGCGCGCTGAGCAGCTGGTCCAGCCGCAGGTAACCGCCGTAGGTCAGGCGCCCCTGCAGATCGGTGTGGATGCCGGCTTCGAGATCGCGTTGGTTGTTGTCGACGGACATGGGTGCGGCCAGATCGGGGGCGGCAAGGGTAGCGCGTTGCCGCCGTGCTGGCAGCCGCTGCGTCCATACCGGGGCGTGCGGCAGGCCTGTGGAACCGGCGTTGCGCGTGGAACCGATTGCGTCGTTCCACCGGCGCTCAGCCAGCGGCCTCCGTTGATGCTTTGCAGCAACGACTGAATACGTTGTTGTTATTGGCATCCGGACCCCGGAACGGGGTACAACAGGGGAGGAACGTGCTGCGCCGCAGGAAGGGTATTTCGTACGCATTCCTTAACATGGCGATTCATATCATTTGTAACTTCTCTGTCGAAGGTGCAGTACGCAATGACGGTTGCCGCTGAGTTCAAGATCGAATACCTGCAGTATCTGGACACGGACGGCACGCTCGTCCGCGATGACCTGCCCGAAGCCCTGCGCGACCCGCGCGCACTGCTGCCGATGTTCAAGCAGATGCTGTTCGTGCGCGTGTTCGACGGCAAGTCGATCGCGCTGCAGCGCACCGGCAAGCTCGGCACCTATGCGGCCTGCCTTGGCCACGAAGCCGCGCATGTGGGCATCGGCGCCTCGATGCAGAAGGACGACGTGTTCGCACCGTCCTACCGCGAGTACGGCGCGATGTTCATGCGTGGCGTGCGCCCGCACGACGTGCTGATGTACTGGGGCGGCGACGAGCGCGGCAACGACTACGGTGGCAATGCGGCCAAGGACTTCCCCTTCTGCGTGCCGATTTCCACCCAGTGCCTGCACGCTGCAGGCGCCGCGCTGAAGTTCAAGCTCAACAAGGAACCGCAGATCGCGGTGGCCGTGTGCGGCGATGGCGGCAGTTCGAAAACCGACTTCTACGCTGCCCTGAATTCGGCCGGTGCCTACAAGCTGCCGCTGATCCTGTGCATCGTCAACAACGGCTGGGCCATCTCGGTCCCGCGTTCGGCGCAGACCGGTGCCGAGACGCTGGCGCAGAAGGGTCTGGCCGGTGGCCTGCATTGCCTGCAGGTGGACGGCAACGATCTGATCGCCGTGATGGCCGCCATGCTGCAGGCGCGCGAGCGTGCGCTGGCCGGCGACGGTGGCACCGTGCTGGAACTGATGACCTATCGCCTGTCCGACCACACCACCGCCGATGACGCACGCCGCTACCGCGACGACGCCGAAGTGAAGGATGCCTGGCAGCGCGAGCCGATGCTGCGCCTGCGCAAGTACCTGACCAACGCCGGTGTGTGGAGCGAGGAAGAAGAAGCGGCCTGGACCGCCGAGTGCGGCAAGCGCGTGGACGAGGAAGTGAACCTGTACCTCAACACGCCGGTGCAGCCGGTCGAGGCGATGTTCGATTTCCTCTATGCCGACCCGCCGCAGGACCTGCTGGCGCAGCGTGCCCAGGCGATCGCCCTGGAGCAGCGCCATGGATGAGATCAAGAACGGCGCGTCCAGCGCGCACACCAACGCCGCCGACAGCGCTGCCGTCGCGCGCGGAGAACAGAACATGACCGACACCCCGATCACCCTCATCGAAGCCATCACCCAGGCCTTGGCCTGGGAGCTGGAGCACGACAAGTCGGTGCTGGTGCTGGGCGAAGACGTGGGCGTCAACGGCGGCGTGTTCCGCGCCACCGCAGGCCTGCAGCAGCGCTTCGGCGCCGACCGCATCCTGGACACCCCGCTGGATGAAACCACCATCGCCGGCCTCACCATCGGCCTGGCCGCGCAGGGCATGAAGCCGGTGGCCGAAGCCCAGTTCGACGGCTTCATGTACCCGATGGTGGACCACATCATCTGCCACGCCGCGCGCCTGCGTTACCGCACCCGTGGCCGCCTGCACTGCCCGATGGTGCTGCGCGTGCCGTGGGGCGGTGGCATCCGTGCGCCGGAACACCACAGCGAAGCCAACGAAGCGATCTTCACCAACGTGCCGGGCCTGCGCGTGGTGCTGCCGTCCTCGCCGCAGCGTGCCTATGGCCTGCTGCTGGCCGCCATCCGTGAACCGGATCCGGTGATCTACATGGAGCCCAAGCGCATCTACCGCCAGTACAAGGAAGTCGTCGTCAATGACGGCGAAGCCTTGCCGCTGGACGTGTGCTTCGTGCTGCGCGACGGCACCGACGTGACCCTGGTGACCTGGGGCGCACAGGTGAAGGAAGCACTGGAAGCGGCCGACAAGCTGGCCGGCGAAGGCATCAGTGCCGAAGTCATCGACGTGGCCACGCTGCGTCCGCTGGATTTCGCCACCATCGCCGAATCGGTGGCCAAGACCGGCCGCTGCGTGATCGTGCAGGAGGCTCCGAAGACTGCCGGCTTCGGCGCCGAGATCGCCGCGCGCCTGGCCGAGGAATCGATCTACGACCTGCTGGCACCGGTCGAGCGCGTCACCGGCTACGACACCCACATTCCGCTGTTCCGCCTGGAAATGAAGTACCTGCCCAGCGTGGACCGGATCGTGACCGCGGCCAAGCGCGCGGTGGCGGCGGGCTGACATGCGGGCCCGCCTTCTCGGGGCTTACCGCAGCCAATATCCCAACCCGCTCCGGTTCCACACCGGCCAGATCGTCGAAGTAGGTGTTCGTGACGAGGAATGGCCGGCGTTTGCCTGGGTACGCACCAACGATGGGCGCGCTGGATGGGCGCCCGTCGCCTGGTTGCAGCTGCTGGACGAGGGTCGCGCCGAAGCCCTGTGCGACTACGACGCCCGCGAGCTGGATGTGGAAAGCGGCGAGATGGTGAAGCTTCATCACGAACACGGTGGGTGGTGGTGGTCCGAGCGCGCCAATGGCGCGACGGGTTGGCTGCCGGCCCGCGAACTGGAACTGCTGGAAGAGAACTGCAAATGAGCCAGACCAAGAACTTCAACCTGCCCGACCTGGGTGAAGGCCTGCCGGACGCGACCATCGTCGAGTGGTTCGTCAAGGAAGGCGATGTGATCAAGCTGGACGAGCCGCTGGTCTCGATGGAGACCGCCAAGGCCGTCGTGGAAGTGCCCTCGCCGTTCTCCGGCACGGTGCTGAAGCTGTCCGGCGCGGCCGGCGACATCATCCCGACCGGCTCGGTGCTGGCCAGCTTTGCGCTGGACCCGAACCTGCCGCAGCGTGCCGATGGCCAGGACACCGGCCACAGCCACGGCCACGCCGCACCGGCGGCAGCACCGACGCCGCCGCCGCTGCCCACCGCGGCCGCTCCGGTTGCCGCCGAAGAAGCCAAGCCGGCAGCTGCCGAGCGAGATGACGCCGGTACCGTGGTCGGCGCGATGCAGAGCTCCAACGCCGTGCACGCCGAACAGGCGCTGGCCGTCGGTGGCGTCAAGGCCGTACCGGCCGTGCGTGCCACCGCCCGCAAGCTGGGCGTGGACCTGAGCCGCGTGCGTGCCACCGGCACCGATGGCGCAGTGACCATGGCGGACGTCAAGCAGGCCGCCGCGAACGGCACCGCCAAGCTCGGCGCGGCGCCTGCCCCGGCTGCCGCTGCCGCCTATGCCGCACCCGCCCCCGCACAGGTCTCCGCGCCGGTGCAGAGCGAAGCCCGCACCCCGCTGTCCGCCGCCGGCAAGCCGATGCGCACCCAGCCGCCGGGCGTGGTCGCCAAGGGCCAGCCGGAACCGCTGAAGGGCGTGCGCCGCAACATGGCACGGGTGATGGCCGATGCGCACAGCAAGGTCGTGCCGACCACGCTGAACGACGACGCCGACATCCATGCCTGGCTGCCGGGTAACGACGTCACCGCGCGCCTGGTGCGTTCGATCGTGGTCGCCGCACAGAAGGTGCCGGCGATGAATGCCTGGTTCGACGGCGAAGCGCTGACCCGTACCCTGCATGCGCAGGTCGACATCGGCATCGCGGTGGACACCGACGACGGCCTGTTCGTGCCGGCCCTGCGCAATGCCGACATGCTCGATGCACGTGGCATCCGCGAGGGCGTCAACCGCCTGCGCGAGCAGGTTGAATCGCGTTCGATCGCCGCCTCGGAACTGAGCGGCTACACCATCTCGCTGTCCAACTTCGGCATGTTCGCCGGCCGCTACGCGACTCCGGTCGTGGTGCCGCCGTGTGTGGCCATCGTCGGTGCCGGCCGTGCCCGCCACCAGATGACCCCGGTAATGGGCGGCGTGGAAGCGCACAAGGTGATCCCGCTGTCGGTCACCTTCGACCACCGCGCCGCCACTGGCGGCGAAGCCGCACGCTTCCTGCGCGCGATGATGGACGACCTGGCGTTGGCCAGCTGATCCAGCTGATTGGGTGGGTGCCAACCGTTGGTTGGCACATGAACTGGAAAAGCGCCGGGCATTGCCCGGCGTTTTTTTGTGCCCGCATCCACGCCTGGCGTGGATCTACACAATGCGCGCTGATCAATCGCGCGCAACCATGCCTTCGGCGCGGCTGTAGACACGCAGGCGGTGGCCATCAGGATCAGCACCGACAAAGGTGTGGCCGAATTCCAGCGTCACCGGCGCCTGCAGGATCTGTACGCCCAGCGCGCGCCACGCATCGTGCATCTGCTGCACGGTGTCAGGGCCGGCGACGACCATCGCAAGTTCGGCGGCGCCGGCCTGCGCGGACACCGGCGGTTGCACGTCGTCGCGCTGCCACAGACCCAGTGCGGCGCCATCGCCGAGCAGGAACAGCGCGAAGCCGGGTGACTGCTCGACCGGCGGTTTGCCGAGGATGCCGCTGTAGAAGGTGGCGCTGGCGGCGACGTCGCGCACGTACTGCAGCAGGGTACTGGGCTTGAACATGGGTGGGCTCCGTTGTTGTGAGCACCCATGGTGGTACGGCCCTGCTGACAGTTTCTGTCAGTAGCGTCGAGATCGCTCGACGGCTGTTGCTTTGGCTTGGGTAGAGGTCGAGCTTGCTCGACGGTTGTCCGCGAAAATCAAAGGCAGTCGAGCAAGCTCGACGCTACGAACGGTCCAGCCAGTCCGGTGCGATGCCCTGCGCCTTCTGCCAGCGCCGCAGCAGGGTGGCGCGCGGCACAAGGTAGTGATCCTGCAGTGCGCGTACCTGGCGGATACGGTCCAGGCGGAAATGGCGGAAGTCCTCGCGGCCTTCGCACCACGCCGCCAGCATCGGCACTTCATCGAAGTAGGCCAGCGCGAACGGCCAGACAATGCGTTCCGTGCGTTGGCCCTGCGCGTCCTGGTAGCCGAACTGCAGCCGTTGCTGCGCCCCCACAGCCTCACGCACCGCCTGCAGGCGCGCCGCCGGCACCCTGGCCGCCACGCGCGAAGGACCAACCCGCAGTCCACTGTCGCGCAATGACGCGCGGCGTGCAGCCGGTAGCACGTGCGCGATACGCGCCAAAGCATCACGCGCGGCCTCGGCCAACGCCGGTTCGGTGCGGGCCGCGACCCAGCGCAGGCCCAGCACCAACGCGTCGATCTCGGCCGGTGGCAGGGTCATCGGCGGCAGGGTATCGCTCGGCGCCAGCTGGTAGCCGACACCGGCCTCACCGCGCAGGTCAGCGCCCTGCTCGCGCAGGGTCTCGATATCGCGGTACAGCGTGCGCAGGCTGATGCCCAGAGCTTCGGCCAGCGCCTGCCCGGCCACCGGCCGTCGATGACGGCGCAGCAGCTGCAGCAGCTGGGTCAGGCGCAGCGCACGCGACATCAGCCGACCAGCGCGCTGGACGCCACTACATGCTGGCCCGGTTGCGGCGCCAATGCGGCCTCGACCAGCGCCTTGGCAATCTCGCCCGCAGGATTGATCCGCCACGCCCGCGGCAGCACCGGACCCAGTACGCCCAGCACTGTCAGCGCAAGACGCTCGCCACGGCGGACCTCGGTACGCTTTCCTCCGATCAGGCCCGGGCGCACCAGCGTCAGCGAATCGAAACCCAGCGCAACCAGGTCACGCTCCAGCTCGCCCTTCACCCGGCTGTAGAAAATCGACGACTGCGGGTTGGCGCCCGCCGCGGAGTTCAGCACATAGGTCTGCGCACCCTGCGCCTGCGCCAGGCGGGCGAACGCCAGCGGGTAGTCATGATCGATGCGATGGAAGGCCTCGCGGCTGCCAGCCTGGGCAATGGTGCTGCCGAGCGCGCAGATGACCGCGTCCACGCGCGCCCACTCGGCTGCGGCCGGCAGTGCATCAAAGGCCAGCACCGGGTTCTCCAGTTTCCCGTGGGTCAACGCCAGCGGGCGGCGGGTCGGGGCAACCACGGCACTGCAGCGCGGGTCGTCCAGCAGTCTGGGCAGAACCTGCCCGCCGACCAGCCCAGTCGCCCCCAGCAACATCACGCGCATCACCACCTCCACTGCGGCATCCTGTCGCCCATCCTAGCCGTTCAAGCCGTCGGCGGCCGCGCCGATATGCTGGAACCAGTCCCTGCCAGCTTCCAGGATTTGCTCCATGACGGACCAGCCCGACCACCGCCCTGCCCCCGGTACTGCCCTTGGGCCGCAGGCACGTGTGCGTGCGGTGGTCGGCGATGGCCTGGGCGATCGCGTGGTCCTGCAAGGCGGCGGCGGGGTGGCCCTGCAGCAGCTGTTCGCCGCGGCCGACGCACCGGAGCCGCTGCTGGCTGCATTCGCCAACGGCATGGCGACCCTGCCCGGCGAGCTGGGCGACATGGGCGACCGCCTGCAATCGGCGCAGGCCAGTGCCGACTGGCCGCGCTACGGGCGCGCGATGCGGCAGTTGATCGACAAGTACATCCGCACCATCGAGCAGCACTCGCCCGACGGCCAACCGGAGAGCCTGCGCCTGTCCGAGCAGCTGCGACTGCTGCTGGGCGGCGCGGTGGTCGCGCTGCTGCAGCACGATCCAGACCTGCGTGAGCAGGCGCAGGCGCTGGCTATGAACCTGCGCCAGTGGCAGCCGGGCACCGCATTGGAACCGATCGAACAAGGCGTGCGCGAACTCGGCCACCAGGTCGGCGTGCGCGCCGAGAGCTGGCAGGAACAGCAGGCGCTGCTGCTGGAGTTGTTCGCATTGCTGCTGGAGAACGTGAGCGAGCTGCTGGACGACCGCAGCTGGCTGCAGGGCCAGATCGCTGCGGTGCGCCATCTGCTGGATGGGCCGCTGGAAGCCGAAGCGGTCGAGCGTACCCGCGCCGAACTGCGTGAGGTGATCTACAAGCAGGGCCTGCTGCGCCAGGGCATCGACGATTCGAAGGCCGCGATGCGCGGGTTGATGGGCGAATTCATCGAGCGCATGGATGGCATGGCCACCAGCACCGGCGAGTACCACGACCGCATCGGTAGCTACGCCCTGCAGCTGCGCGAGGCGCGCAGCATCGCCGACCTCAATCAGCTGCTGCAGGACGTGATGCGCGACACCGGCAAGGTGCAACAGCAGGCCGCGCAGGCGCGCGACCATCTGGCCAACGCGCGCCAGGAGGTGGAGCGGGCCGAACAGCGCATTTCCGAACTGGAGCAGGAGCTGCGTGCCGCCGGTGACCTGGCCCGCATCGACCCGCTGACCCAGGCCCTGAACCGCCGTGGCCTGGATGAACTGCTTCAGCGCGAGCTGGCGCGTGCGGCGCGCAACCATTCACCGTTGGCCCTGGCGGTCATCGACCTGGATGATTTCCACCAGACCAATGATGCGCATGGCCATGCCGGCGGCGACGCGTTGTTGCAGCACCTGGTGGCCGTCTGCAAGCTGCTGCTGCGCGCCACCGATGGCATCGCGCGGCTGGGCGGTGACGAATTCGTGCTGGTGCTGCCGGAAACCCAGGCCGCCGACAGCATGGCCACTGTGCAGCGCCTGCAGCGATCACTGGCGCACCGCGTGCTGACCGTGCAGGACAGACGCGTGCCGGTCCACTTCAGTGCCGGGTTGGCGCAATGGCAGCCTGGCGATGACACCGAGGCCCTGCTGCGGCGGGCGGACGATGCACTGTATGCGGCCAAGCGGCAGGGCAAGAACCGGGTGCAGGCGGGGTAGTTCCCCCGTACACCGGAAACAGCTTCAGTAGGTGCCAACCTTGGTTGGCACGCGCAGGAAACAAAGCGCCGACCAAGGTCGGCCTCTACGGGGCAACCCGCCAGCGCTTACTTCCCGCGCAACTTCTGGAACCCGGTCACCGCTGCCAGCACGATGGCACCGGCGATGATGCCCACCACCATGTTGGCGGCGGCGCTGATCAGCCAGCCCCATGACCCCTCGCCGCCCAGCGCCTGCACCCCGTGGTGCAGCGCCGGTATGTTGTGGACCAGGATGCCGCCGCCGACCAGGAACATGGCAATGGTGCCGGCCACCGACAGGAACTTCATCAGCCACGGCGCAGACGCGACCAGGCCGCGACCGAAGGCTGCAATGGCGCCGCCCTTGCGCGACAGGTACAGGCCGACGTCGTCGAGCTTGACGATGCCCGCCACCAGCCCATAGACGAAGACCGTCATCGCCAGCGCCACCACCGCCAGGGTGATCACCTGGTTGGTGAACGACGCCGTCGCCACCACGCCCAGGGTCAGCACGATGATCTCGGCCGAGAGGATGAAGTCGGTGCGGATGGCGCCCTTCACCTTGTCCTTCTCCCACGCCACCATGTCCACCTGTGCATCGGCCAGCGCCTTGCGGCGTTCGGCCTGGCGCTCGGCATCATTGTCGGATGAATGCAGGAACCGGTGTGCAAGCTTCTCCACGCCCTCAAAGCACAGGAAGGCACCACCGATCATCATCAGCGGCACGATCAGCGGCACGTTCCAGCCGCGGCTGTGCAGCCACGCCTCCAGCGCGCTGATCGCCAGTGCCGCCGGTACCAGGATCACCTTGTTCACCAGCGAGCCCTTGGCCACTGCCCACACCACCGGTAGTTCGCGGCTGGCGTTGACCCCGGTCACCTGCTGCGCGTTCAGCGCCAGGTCGTCACCCAGCACACCTGCCGTCTTCTTCGCTGCGACCTTGGTCAGCACCGAAACGTCATCGAGCAGGGAGGCGATATCGTCGAGCAGGGCGAACAGGCTGGCACCGGCCATGGGGCGTCCAAGAGAGGGAATGGGCGGATTCTGACCGATCCGCCGGTCTCTGCGGTAGCCGTGGGGTTCACTGTGCGCCTACCGTGCCCCGGCCAGACTGGGGCGGTGATCCCGTTCCGCCGGCCATGGCCCGGCGCTACCGGCCAATGCCTGCAAGGAGTGTCGCTTGAGCAATCCGCCTACCGCCGCTGGCAATCCTCCGCTGGTCAAAGGCATGAACCGGCGCAGCCAGATCCTGCGCCTGCTGATGCGCTACCGCCACTCGGGCGTGTTCTCCGGCATGAACCTGGATGCCGCCAGAAACCAGGTCGAGGTGCCCGCCGACGGCAACCCGGAACAGTTCGTCAGCGACCTGGAGGCACTCGGGCCAACCTTCGTCAAGCTGGGCCAGATGCTGTCCACGCGCCCGGACATGGTGCCGGTGGAATTCGCCACAGCGCTTGAGCGCATGCAGGAAAAGGTCGCCGAGATCCCGGTCGAGCGCATCCATGCCATCGTCGAGCAGGAACTGGGCGCACCGGTGAACAAGCTGTTTGCCGCGTTCGATCCCGAGCCGCTGGGATGCGCATCGCTCGCGCAGGTGCATCGCGCGGTGCTGCACGATGGTCGCCAGGTGGCGGTGAAGGTACAGAAGCCCGAGGTGGCTGCGCAGGTGCGCTCGGACCTTGAAGCCCTGCGCAGCTTCGCGCTGGCTGCCGACCACCTGACCCAGGTCGGCCGCCGCGTGCGCCTGCGCGACTGGCTCAACGAATTCGCCAAAACCCTGATGCAGGAGCTGGATTACCACGCCGAAGCCGAGAATCTGTCCCGCTTCGGCCGCCACCTCAAGCCGTTCCGTCGGCTGTGGGTACCGCAGCCGATCTGGGATTACAGCAGCCAGCGCGTGCTGACCATGGAACTGGCCACCGGCGTGCGCGTGGATGCGATTCCCGGCGTGCGCCGTACCGAACAATCGATGGACCCGCTGGCGGCCGCGCTGATCCGCGGCTATCTCGATCAGATCTTCGTGCACGGCGAGATCCATGCCGATCCGCATCCCGGCAACCTGCGGGTGATGCCCGATGGCCGCCTGGCGATCTTCGACCTGGGGATGGTCGCGCACATGCCGCCGCGCCTGCGCGAGCGCCTGCTGAAGATCCTGTTCGCGGCCGTCGATGGCCGCGGCGAGGAAGTAGCCGATGACCTGATCAGCATCAGCACGCGGCTGGAAGCGTTCGACGAAGAACGCTACCTGCGCGAGACCGGCCAGCTGATCGCGCGCTATGCCGCCAGTGGCAGCTTCTCCGAGGGGCGCGTGGTGCTGGACATGGTACGCATCGCCACCGCCTGTGGCCTGCGCACACCGCCGGAGCTGAGCCTGGTCGGCAAGGCCCTGCTCAACCTGGAAACGGTTTGCCGGCTGCTGGCGCCGGAGCTGGAAACGCGCCGCATCGTCGAACGCCAGCTGCAGCACGTGATGCGTGCACGGCTGAAGAAATCACTGTCGGCGGCCAACATCGCCAGCGAAGCGATGGAGCTGCAGCAGCTGCTGCGCGACGGGCCGCGCAAGCTGTCGGACATCATGGCGCTGCTGGCCGAGAACCGCCTGCAGATGAAGGTGACCGGGCTGGAGGAATCACGCTTGATGGAAAACCTGCAGAAGATCGCCAACCGTGTGGCGGCCGGCATCATCAGCGCGGCATTGATCATGGCCGCCGCAATGATGATGAAGATCGATACCGGCTGGCACCTGTTCGGCTATCCACTCATCGCACTGGTACTGCTGTTGATCGGCGTGGTGCTGGGGCTGGGCATCGTCACCAGCGCATTGCTGTTCGACCGTCGCGCACGCGCACGCGAAGAACGCGGGCACCGCTGATGCATCCACCGAAAGCCGCGCATTCATGCGGTTTTTAATGCAATCCAACGAAGCCTTTCACGCTCGTTTTACCTTCTGAGCGCAACTACGCGCGCGTCATTTCAACAAACATTTCAGTCAGGTTCGCGCATGCACTATCGGGTCATCGGCCTGTCACGTGAATGTGCTTGCGGCAGCGTCGGTCGGATGGACACGCGTCGGTACGACGTCCGTCACCACCACCCCGTCGCTGCCGAAGCTGCCTATGCTCTGGATACTGTTGTTGTCGTTGTTGCTGCTGTGCTGGCTGTTCCTCGCCTCCGATAGATGGGTGTGGTGGAAGGCGGGTTCGTTCTCGCTGCTGCTGCTCATGCTCAGCGCATGGTGGTTGATCGACAAACTGTCCGGTGATGGGCTCAACGCGGCCACCCTGTACCACCTGCGCGCAGACATGGAAGGCGCCGGTGTCTCCGACTTCAAGGGCTATATCGCCGGTTTCATCGTGCTGGTGCTGGTCTCGCTGCTGCCGCTGTTCGCCACGCGGGTGAAGCGCTGGCGCCGGCCCGGCCACGGCAGTGCCTGGTTCGCCGGCTTCGCTGCGGTGTGGGTGGCCACGATCATGATCAGCCCGCTGGCCCACGATGGGCAGCGTCTGTACCAGCAGCTGCGTCCGGTCGACTTCGCCCGCATCGCCCCCGAATACCAGGTGCCGACGCAGCCACTGCAGCGCCCGCGCAACATCGTGTGGATCTACGGCGAAAGCCTGGAGCGCACGTATCTGGATGAAGCGGTGTTTCCGGGCCTGATGCCCAACCTCAACCGCTTGGCCGCGAAGTCGCTGGACGTGCGTGGGCTGGCCTCGGCCGAAGGCAGCGGCTGGACCATCGCCGGCCTGGTGTCATCGATGTGCGGCGTGCCACTGACCACCTCGCAGGGCGATGAGAACAGCATGGACCGCATGGGCAGCTTCCTGCCCAAGGCGGTGTGCCTGGGCGACTACCTGAAACAGCAGGGCTATACCAATCACTACCTGGGCGGCGCCAACGGCCAGTTCGCCGGCAAGGGCCAGTTCCTGGCCAGCCACGGCTTCGATGAAGTGCATGACCTGGCCTGGTTCAAGCAGCAGAAGAAGATCGGCCGCATCCACTACTCGGCCTGGGGCGTGCACGACGATGTGCTGCTGGATACCGCTTACCAGCGCTTCGAACAGCTCTCGCGCGCCGGTGCGCCATTCATGCTGACCACGCTGACCATGGATACCCATCACCCGGCCGGTCACCTGCCGGTGTCGTGCAAAGGCGAGCGCTACCAGAGCCCGTACGGCAACATCGGCCTGCTCAACGCACTCAAGTGCAGCGACCGCCTGATCTCGCAGCTGGTGCAGCGCATCCAGGCCAGCCCGTACGGCAAGGACACCCTGATCGTGATCGCCTCCGACCACCTGGCGATGCCCAACGACCTCAGCCACGTGCTGGCCAAGCAGCAGCGCGAGAACCTGCTGCTGTTCCTCGGTGATGGCGTGGCACCACGCCAGCTGGCGGCGGAGAACGGCTCGACGCTGGATTCGGGTGCCACCCTGCTCAGCCTGCTCGACCCGAACCTGCAGACCATGGGCTTCGGCCGTTCGCTGCTGGACGAGAAGCGCGCGCCAAGCGCCAGCGTGGCCGCGCGCCGGGAAGGCGGGCGTGACTATCCCCAGTACCTGGCCTTCGCCCGTTCGCTGTGGTTGGGCGAACCGACCCGCGAGCTGAAGATCGATGGCGACGACCAGGTGGTGGTCGGCCTGCAGCACGTACAGCCGCCGGTGCTGCTGGAGTACGACAAGGACTGGGGCCTGAAGTCGGTGTACCTGGAAAACACCTCGCGCCAGTTCGATGATGCCGACCCGGACAACACCCTGGCCTACGTCGATCGCTGCACCGCGTTCGAGGATGGCTCGGCCGATGGTGACTGGTGTGCCCTGCTCGTCAACCGCGACAACGGCATCAAGCTGTACCGCGATGACGACCTGCGTGGCGGCATCGCCGTGGATGCACCGCTGGACGCGTTCCAGGGCCCGCGCCCGAGCGTGCGCCAAGCGCACATGATCACCCAGAAGGGACGCCGCACCCGCGCCGGGCAGTACATGTTACAGCTGGTGGCGAGCACACGGCCGGATCGCGGCTTCTGGATCGAGGCGGTGTCTTCGCAGCGCAAGGTGGTGCTGGCCCAGCAATGGGTGCAACCCGATGCCAACGGCAAGATCAACGTGTCCTTCGGGCTGGACCACGAAGTGGATGATCTGGAGATCCGTGCGTGGCTTAACCATGCCGAGAAGCTGGCCGTGGATACGTTCGCGCTGGTGCCCTCGCGCAGTAGACCGCGAGGGTAGATCCACGCCATGCGTGGATACCCTCGCCGCACGGGGTCAGATCCGTTCTCCTTCGGAAAACGGATCTGCCCCTGGATTGATGCCGATATCTGACAGGCTTCATCCACGCATGGCGTGGATCTACTGCGGATCTCGGGTGATGTGGATGTCGGTCGGGGTCGACAGCGGAATGTCACGCTCGGCCAGGATCTGCAGCAGGCTGAAATACAGATCGCTGCGGGTCGCGTAGACCTGCCGCGGGCTGGCCACGTAGGCGAAGCTGTTGATGGTGATCTGGCCGCCGGCAATGCTGTCGATGTAGACCGTCGGTGCCGGCTGCTTCAGCACGTTGGTGTGCGCGGTGTACGCATCCAGCAGCGCCTGGCGCAGGTTGCCGACGTCGGTGCTGGGCGGCACCGCGAACTGGATCTGGATGCGGCCCTGGTTGTTGCCCATTGTCATGTTGCGCACGGTCTTGGTGACCAGTTCGGAATTGGGCACGATCAATGTCGACTTGTCGCCCACCTGGATTTCGGTGGAGCGCAGGCTGATCCGGCGGATGTCACCTTCCTGATCACCCAGTTTCACCCAGTCGCCGATCTTCACCGGCCGCTCGGCCAGCAGGATCAGGCCAGAAACGAAGTTCTGGGTGATCACCTGCAGGCCGAAACCGATACCCACTGACAGCGCGCTGACCAGCAATGCCAGCTTGCTCAGCGGCAGGCCCATGGCCGACAACGCCCAGATCACCGCGATGATGATGCCCAGGTAACGGGCAACAGTGCTCACTGAATTGCGCGCGCCCAGGTCCAGCTCGGTCTTGGGCAGGTAAGTGTCGGTCAGCCAGCGCTGCACCAGCTGGGTCACGGCCAGGCCCGCCAGCAGCACCAGCACCGCCAGCGCGATCCGCACCGGCTCCAGCTTGGTCCCCCCAATCGGAATACCCCCGGCGAACAACGAAGTGAAGCGCTCCACCACCGCGCCGATGTTGCCGAACGGTGCCACCAGGGCCAGCAGCGCGATCAGCACGACGATGGTACGCAGCGCGGCCGACAGCAGCACACCGGCCTGCTCCAGCCGCGACACGCTCAGGCCGGTGCTGAGCAGGATGGTCTGGCCGATCTTGCTGTCGGCGTTGAGCATCCAGGTGCTCAGGTCATCGACGAACTTGTACAGCAGGGTCGCCGCCAGCACCACGATGCTGCCGCCGATCAGTTGCTGGTTCACGAACTTGGCGAAATTCAGGTAGCCCAGCAACGTGGCAATGATGGCTGCCACCACGGCGATGTTGCCTGCTACCCGGGCCAGTACCAGCCAGCTGCTGCGGCGCACTGGCGTACTCACGCCAAGGCCATCGGCCTGTGCTTCCAGCTTGGCCTCGGCCTCGGCGGTCTGCCGCCGGTGCAGGCGCGCCAGGGTCACCAGCATGGCCATGATCAGGCCGAGGTAGGTCAGGGCAATCAGGCCGTCCAACGCCACCGTGGTGACATCGCTGGTACGCGTGGCCTGGTCGAGGGCCACCAGCACGGTGCTCAACCAGGCCAGCGCCGCCGCGCCCCAGGCGTACTTGCGGAGCTTCAGCGCGGCGGTGTCGTCCAGGTTCAACAGCCGCCATGACGGGCGCTTGGGCACCAGCAGGCAGGCACTGAGTGCCGCAATGAAGGCCGCACGGAACGTAGCGGACTCCAACCCATCGGCCACCACCTGCAGCCGCGGCGCGATCGCGTCGATTGCATCCAGTGCCACCATCAGCACCACCACGGCGTAGCCGGGCAGCAGCGTGCCAACCAGCAGCAGCCACATGGCCAGCCCGGATCGGCGCAGGCGACCGTCCGGCGCACGTTCGGACGCAGCGAAGCGCCGCCCCAGCGCGCGCAGCCACAGTCGCAGTGGGAACATCATCACCAGCGCCGCGATCAGGCCCAGCACCGGCGTGCCCCAGCCATGGGCGCGGATGCCGGCGACGAGCGCGTCACGCCCCTGTTCCGCCAACGGCGCAACACGCGCGAAGTCGATCGGCAGGCGCTCGGCGACCTTGCTCCACAGCGCCGGCGACAGCGGTGAGGCGACCTTCTGACCCAGTTCCTCGGTACGTTGCGCGGTGCGCTGCTGGTCGATGTCGGTCGCCAGCTGCTGGGCGCGCACGGCACTGGTCTTGGCCTGTGCCACCTGTGCGGCCAGACTGTCGTGCTGCTTGCTGATGGTGCGCCGTTGCGCGGCCAGTTCGGGGGGCTCGGTGGCACCTTCGGCAGGCGTGCCCAACTGCGCCAGTTGCTCGCTGATCCGGTCCAGCTGCGGCTGCAGGGCCTTCTCCAGCGCTTCGGCAGCGCGCCGTGCCTGGTTGGCGTCATCGGACAGCATGGCCAGCGTCTCGATGGCCTCGGCGTCGCCGCGCTTGCGCTCGATGTCCTTCAGGCTGGAATCGATCTGCGCCAGCTGCTGCTTCGGTGTGGGGTCCTCATCCTGGGCCAGCACCGGCGCGGACAGCAGGAAAGCGGTGCACAGCATCAGGGCCAGCCACGGCCCCCGTGCACGGATCGATCGCAGGAAAGAAGACACGCCAGCCACACCGTTTCGCGCGGACCACCGCGCCTGCGCGCGACTATACGGCAGAGCCGGTAAAGGGCGGATGGGGGACGCGCAGCGGTATCAGTACTTCAGGCGCAGCTCTTCCACCGTCGGTTGCTGCAGCGCGTACCAGTCCTGGAACTCCTCCTCGGAGATCTCATCCGGTGCATACACCGCCACCGGGTGCCAGTCGTGGTCGGTCGGCAACGGCTGCCGTGGGCCGGCGCGCAGGCTGTAGCTGACGCCCTCGTAATCGACCAGGTCATCGACCTGCGGCCATTGCTCGCGTGCGAACGCGGATTCACTCTTCAACAGGATCACCTGGTACATCGGCACCTCCACCTCGGTTGGATCAGGAAAACACGGCGCTGGCGGCAGGATACCGCCGCGTCGATGACAACGGGCACTGCGCTGGGGCGACGCAACGTTCTGGACACGGCCATCGCCTCGGCTTCACCCCCCCATGGCAAGGCCATCGGCATCGTGGAGGCCCATCCCTGCCACGACCGCCGATGACCGATCTCCCGCCACTGAAGACCGTCCCCGACCTGCGCCTGCCCCGTTACCTGGGCACCTGGTACGAGATCGCACGCCTGCCGATGCGCCACGAGCCGGAAGGCTGTACCGATGTGTCGGCGCACTACACCCTGCTCGACAACGGCAACGTCGGCGTCACCAACCGCTGCCGCATGGACGGCGAGGTCGAGGAGGCCAGCGGCGAGGCTTGCGCCGTCGACAACGACAGCGCGCGCCTGGAGGTCAGCTTCCTGCCCAAGGGCCTGCGCTGGCTGCCGTTCGCCAAGGGCGACTACTGGGTGATCCAGGTCGCCCCGGACTACAGTGTGTCGCTGGTCGGCAGCCCCGACCGCAAGTACCTGTGGCTGCTGGCGCGCGAGCCACACCTGGACGCGACCGTGCAGGACCATTATCTGGCGGCGGCGCGCCTGCAGGGCTTCGATCTGTCCGAACTGATCCAGACCCCGCACACCGGCCACCCCACCGCCTGAGCCACGCGCCGCCATGGACCTGAAAAGTGGCTACCCGTGGTGGGCGGTACGCAACGGCCTGATCCACGCCTTCCCACCGCTGCAGCAGGATCTGCGCTGCGACGTGCTGGTGGTGGGTGGTGGCATCACCGGTGCGCTGATCGCCGACGAGCTGTCCCAGCATGGGCACGAGGTTGCGGTGATCGAGCAGCGCGACATCGGCTGGGGCAGCACCGCCGCTAGCACCGCGCTGCTGCAGTACGAGATCGACACGCACCTGCTGGAACTGGCTAAGCGCTACGGTCATGACGCCGCCGCGCTGGCCTACCTCGCCTGTGCCGAGGCGATACCGGCCCTGGGCGACGTGGCGCGCAGCCTGAAGGACGTCGATTTCCAGCGCATGGACAGCCTGTACCTGGCCAGCCGCGCACGCGACGTGCCGCGCCTGATGGCCGAAGGCGATGCCCGCCGTGGCATTGGCCTGGACGCCCGCTGGCTGGACGCCGATGCGCTGCGGGAGCGTTTCGACGTGGATGCCGGCGGCGCCCTGCTCACGCGGCAGGCCGCACGGGTCGATCCCTATCGGCTGACCTATGCCTTGCTGCAACGCCTGCGGCGACGTGGCGGCCACGTGCATGACCGCACGCTGCTGCACACGCTTGCGCCCGGCGCGCGCGGCGTGACCGCCCTTACCGAGGCCGGCGCCACGATCCGCGCCCGCCAGGTGGTGCTGGCCATGGGCTATGCCAACCAGCGCTGGCTCGATCAGCGCGTCGCCCGCAACCGCAGCAGCTATGCCTTCATCACCGATCCCATTGATGCCGAGGTGCTGGGCCAGCTGCGCAACACGATGGTGTGGGAAAGCGCGCGCCCCTACCTGTATCTGCGCGCCACCGGCGACCAGCGTCTGCTGGTGGGCGGGCTGGACGACGCCATCGACATCCCCGCCCGCCGCGACCGGCGCGTGGACCGAAAGGCCGACAAACTGATGAAGCAGCTGCGGCACTGGTTCCCGCGGCTGGACCCGGTAGCGGCCTTCTCCTGGGGCGGCACCTTCGCCGAAACCGCTGATGGCCTGCCGTTCTTCGGGCCGCACCAACAGTGGGGCCCGCGCGTGCACTTCGCCATGGCCTACGGCGGCAACGGCATCACCTACTCGATGATCGGGGCGCAGCTGCTGCGGGCCGGCATCGAGCGGCGTAAGCACCCGCTGGCGGGGTTGTTCGGGTTCGGGCGGCTGTAACCTGCCGCCCGGCAGCGCCCGGCCCTACCGCAACCGGGCGCCGACAGGCATCATTCAAGCAAGCCCTGCTAGCGTCGGCCTGTACCGCCGCGTGTTGCGCGGCCACCTGTCCGCTGGAGCGCCGTCATGATCCGCCCCCTGACCCTGCTGCTGTGCCTGGCCCTGCCGGGAACCGTACTGGCCCAGTCCGCTGCCGGCGCCACCGCGCCGCAGGCGTCCGGCCTGGACCTGACGCTGCCGCAGGCGCCGATGCGCTACCTCAACGAGCCGGCCCTGCAGCAGGACCCGCCTGGCACCTATTACGGTGACAAGAGCGGCCCGCGCGTGCACAACGACGCGAAGATCGCCGACGTGACGGATGACAAGGTCAAGGTGTCCGGCAGCTTCACCACCGGCATCGGTTATTCCAAGGGTGGCGGCAACAGCCACTACAACGCCGCCACGCTGAACCTGAGCAAGAACTACACCACCGATGAAGGCAAGACCCACGGGGTCAACCTCAACATCCACGTGAGCGAAGGCAAGGGCCCGGGCTTCTTCGGCCCGTATGGCGGTTACTACGGCCGCGGGCCGGGCTGGGATTACCCACCGCCGTACGGCTGGTAATGCCGCGGCCGGCCTGGGCCGACCAGGGTCGGCCGCTACCGGTGCATGTGGCTGGTGGGTGTCGACCTTGGTCGACACGCTTCTTCCCGGGTGTGTCGACCAAGGTCGACACCTACCGGCGCAGGAATCAATCCAGCCAGCCATCGCGCTCGCTGTGCAGGATGCGGCCGTCGTAGCCGCTCAGGCGCACTTCCACCTTCTGGTTGCGGGCATTGCGCGCTTCCAGCGACCACGTCGCGCCATCACGTTCCAGCGAATGGATTTCGCGCAGGCCATGCGCCTGTGCACGCGCCAACACCTGCTCCGTGTTCAGCAGCGCGCGGCCGTTGTGCTCGTCGAAGATCTCGCCGGTCTTCGGGTCGACGTAGACTTCGCTGAAACGGCCATCGGCGCGGCTCACATCCGCTTCCCACAGGCTGTCATCGCGCTCGATCTCGTGGATCTGGGTGTATCCGGCCTTGCGCAGGGTCTGTTCGACCTGGGCCATGCCCAGCGGTGCGGCCTGCGCGGCCGGTACGATGGCCAGCAGGGCAACGGTGGCGAGGGTGAAGGACTTCAACATGGGGGGCTCCTGTTCGAGGCCGGACCATTCCGGCACCGCCACGATGCATGGCCCGGTTAACAACGCCTTAGCCGTGGCTGTTAGCCGGCTGTTAGTCGGCCCCGGCACACTCACGTCTGTTCCCCTCCTTCCGCGCCCCCTCCCCGCATGCTCACCACCCTGCCCCTGCTGCTGGCCCTGGCCAGCGCCCCGACCGCCGCCGTGCCCGCACAGGACCCGGCGCAGCAGGTGGCACGCCGCGCCGTGCAACAGGGCCGCTACGTGCCGCTGGAAAGCGTGGTGCGCGATGCGCTCAAGCGCTACCCGGGCCAGCTGCTGGAAGTAGAGCTGGATGACGGCGTCTACGAAGTGGAAATCCTGCGCGGCGACGGTGTGGTGGTGGAGCTGGACTATGATGCGCGCAGCGGAAAGCTGCTGAAGACGGAGCTGGACGACTGATGCGCATCCTGTTGGCCGAGGACGATGCCGCGCTGGCTCAGCGCCTGGCGCCCCTGCTGGAGCAGGCCGGCTACGTGGTGGCGGTGGTCGCAGACGGTCGCCAGGCCGAGGAGATCGGCCAGACGGAGGACCTGCAGGCCGCCATCGTCGACCTCGGCCTGCCCGGGCTGGATGGACTGAGCGTGATCGAGCGCTGGCGCGGCAACGGCCGTGATTTCCCGGTGCTGGTGCTGACTGCACGCGGGCGCTGGCACGACAAGCTGGCCGGCTTCGATGCCGGCGCCGATGACTACCTCACCAAACCCTTCCAGGCCGATGAACTGGTACTGCGCCTGCGCGCGCTGATCCGCCGCAGCCGTGGCCATGCCAGTCCGCGCCTGCACTGCGGCCCGCTGCAGCTGGACGTCAATGCCGGCCGGTTCGAACTGGACGGGCACGCACTGCCGCTCAGCCCGCAGGAGTTCCGCCTGCTCAGCTACTTCATCCACCACAGCGGACAGGTGATCGGCCGCGACCGGCTGGGCGAGCAGGTATTCGACGGCGGCCACGACCCGGACTCCAACGCGCTGGATGTGCTGCTGGGGCGGGTGCGCCGCAAGCTCGGGGTTGAATTGATCCAGACCGTGCGTGGCCAGGGCTGGCGGCTGGCGGCGCCGTGAAGCGACAACCCTCGCTGCGGCGGCGCCTGCTGCTGGCCGGTGGCGTGGGCCTGCTGCTGGTCTCGGTGCTGGCCAGCGCGCTGCTGGGCGAGCTGTTCAAGCGCAGCGCGCGCGACCGCCTCGACCACGAACTGCAGCAGGACATGCTGACCCTGATCGCGCAGATGGAAGTCGCTCCCGACGGCCAGCTGCAGTTGCGCCAGGAACCGAACGACGCGCGCTTCCGGCGGGTGTTCTCCGGCGCCTACTGGCAGATTGCCGCCGCCGACGGCCGCGTGCTGATGCAGTCGCGCTCGTTGTGGGATGAAACCCTGCAGGCGGTAGCCAGCGGCGCGGCCACGCGCAACCTGGCCGGACCGTTGCAGCAATCGCTGCGTGCACGCGTGCAGCAGGTGCGCCTGCCGCGCGCTAGCGAGCCGTTCGTCGCCGTGGTCGCCACCGACCGCAGCGCGCTGGACGCGGATGTTGCCGCGTTCCGCAAACGCACCGCCATTGCGCTGGGCGTGCTGGTCGCGGCGTGGCTGGCGGTGCTGGCCAGCCAGGTGCACTTCGGCCTGCGCCCGCTGCATCGCCTCGGCGCACAACTGGAACGGGTGCGACGCGGCGACGCGCAGCGTATCGACACGCAGGAACTCGGCGCGGAAGTCGCACCATTGGGTGAGGAACTCAATGCGCTGCTGGACCACCAGCAGCGCATGGTCGCACGCGCGCGCACCAGCGCGCAGGATCTGGCGCATGCGCTGAAAACTCCCCTGAGCGTGCTGGCCACCGAGGCCGATGGTATCGGCAGCGCGTGGCGTGCCACCGTGCGCGAGCAGGGCGCTCGCATGCAGGCCAGTGTCGATCGTTACCTTGCTGCCGGGCTGGCCGCCGATCATCGCCAACGCAGCGATGTGGCGGCCATCGCGCAGGCAATGTGCCGGTTGATGGCGCGCGTGCATGGCGAGCGCGGCATCGCGTTCACGGCGACGAACATTGATCCGGCGCTGCAGTTCGCTGGGGCCGCTGCGGATCTGGAAGAGATGCTGGGCAACCTGCTGGACAACGCCGGCAAATGGGCGCGGCAACAGGTCCGCATCGACGCAGAGATCGATGAGGGCCAGCTGCGCATCGAGGTACGCGATGACGGCCCCGGCCTGGCCGAGGAAGCACTGGCGCGGGTAGTGCAGCGTGGTGTGCGGCTGGATCAGCGCGAGGGCAGCAGCGGCCTGGGCCTGGCCATCGTTGGCGACATCACGGCCAGTTATGGCGGGCGGCTGGAACTGGAGAATGCGCGGCCGGGACTGCGCGCAACGGTGTGGCTACCGGGCGCGGCCCAGCGCTAGGTGTCGACCTTGGTCGACACGCATCAGAAGCGCCGACCAAGCATCAGCGGTGATGCATCCACCAGCAGTCAATGGCATCCAGCACGATGTGGATGATCAGCCCGATGCCCACCAGCCGCGTTTTCTTCGGCACGCACAGGCCGGCGTAGACCGCGATGGCCGGCGCGGTGTGCAGTGGATGGAAGCCGATGCTGCAGCGGTTCGGCGCGTAGATCGGGTCGGCCAGCAAGTGGTCCAGATCGATGATCCAGCCCAGCAACATCAACAACCACGCCGAGGCGAAACGCTTGCGCCAGAACAGCCATGCCAGCAACGCTGGCACGGCGGCATGCAGGAACAGATGGAAGATCGCGCGTGCGCTCATGGTGACCGGTAGCGCCGGGCCATGCCCGGCGTTCCCGTAATCATCAGACCAACGGTTCGTCGGACAGGTAGGTGTAACCGGTCAGGCCCGCTTCCAGCGCCTGCGACAGTTCCTGCGCACGTTCGGGCGACAGCTCGGCGGCGGCCACGCGCTGTGCGTACGCCGCACGCAGGTCGTCCAGCCGGTAGCCCACGTAGTCCAGCATCACGTCGGTGGTATCGCCACGACGTTGCTGGGTGATCGCATAACCATCGGCGTCGGCCAGCACTTCCACCGCGTCGGTATCACCGAACAGGTTGTGGATGTCGCCCAGGATCTCCTGGTAGGCGCCGACCATGAAGAAACCGATGCGGTAGCTTTCGCCGTGCTTGATCGCATGCAGCGGCAGCGAGCTGTCCAGGCTCTCGTTCTCGACATAGGTCTTGACCATGCCATCCGAATCGCAGGTCATGTCGGCGATGATGCCGCGACGGTCCGGCGTTTCGTTCAGGCGCTCGATCGGCACGATCGGGAACACCTGGTCGATCGCCCACGCATCGGGAATCGACTCGAACACGCTGAAGTTGACGAAGTACTTGTCGACCAGGCGCTCGTTCAACTCATCCAGCGCCGGGCGATGGCTCTTTTCGTCGTAGCTCAGGCGCGCACGCACGCCGTGGGCGATGGCGTAGAACAGATCGTCGATGCGCGCACGCTGCGGCAGGTCGATCTGGCCCAGCGCGTAGCTGGCCAGGCCTTCGGCGTGGAAGTGCTGCGCTTCCTGGAACAGTTCCACCGCCGGGCGCGTGTCCAGTTCCTCATGGATCTCGCGCAGGTGGCGGATCGCCGCCGGCTCGTCGTCGTGCTGGTCCGGCACGCGGCCTTCCTGCGCCTGCTCCACTTCGGACACGTTGGCGATCAGCACCGCGTGGTGCGCGGTCATCGCGCGGCCACACTCGGTCACGATGCGCGGCGGGGTCAGGCCGTGCTCTTCGCAGGCATTGGCCAGCGGCTGCACGATGTTGCTGGCATACGAATTCAGGCCGTAGTTGATCGAGCAGAAGCTGCGCGAACGGGTGCCTTCATAGTCCACGCCCAGGCCGCCGCCCACGTCTACATGGGTGATCTTCGCACCCAGCTGTGACAGCTCGACGAAATAGCGGGTGGCTTCGCGCATGCCGTTGGCGATGTCGCGCACGTTGGAGATCTGCGAGCCCATGTGGAAGTGCAGCAGGCTCAGGCAGTCGGCGTACTCGGTATCGCGCAGCGACTTCCACAGGTCCAGCAGCTGGCGCGGGGACAGGCCGAACTTGGCCTTGTCGCCGCCGCTGTTCTGCCACTTGCCGGCGCCCAGCGAAGCCAGGCGCATGCGCACGCCCAGGCCCGGCTTCACGTCCAGCGCCTTGGACTCTTCCAGCACCAGCTTCAGCTCGGACGGCTTCTCGATGACGATGAACGTCTGCAGGCCCAGCTTGCGGCCGATCAGGGCCAAGCGGATGTACTCGCGGTCCTTGTAACCGTTGCAGACGATCAGGCCACCCGGGCGCGACAGCGCCAGCACCGCCATCAGTTCGGGCTTGCTGCCCGCTTCCAGGCCGAAGCCTTCACCGTGATGGCTGGCCAGGGTGCCGGCCACGCCACGGTGCTGGTTGACCTTGATCGGGTAGACCGCGGTGTAGCCGCCGGCATAGTCCCAGTCCTGCTGGGCCTGGGCGAAGGCCGCCTGCAGCTTGCCCAGGCGCTGGCCGAGGATGTCCGGGAAGCGCACCAGCAACGGCAGCTTGGCACCGGCTGCACGCGCGGCATCCACCACCTTGGGCAGCGACACCACCGGGCCGTCCGCCCCGGTCGGTCTCACCACCATGTGCCCGGCCTGATCCACATCGAAATAACCATCCGCCCAATGCGGGATCGAGTAGGTCTTGCGGGCTTGGTCGAGGGACCAATCGGTCATTGCAGTCGGCCTTGTTGGAAATAAAAGGGGGGGCATGATAACGCCTATATGCCCACAGGTTCGTTATCATGCGCGCCCGCGCCCGTGGCAGGTCTCAACCTGAACGGGCCGATCCGTCCGGATGTGGCATCTGTGCCACGCGGCCCCGCCCGCCAGCCCGGCTTTACCCCTCCGAACAGGACTGTATTTCCATGACTGACAGCAACAACTGGTACATCGAGCACTTCGAACGCACCGGCTCGGCCATCGGCTACCGCATCACCGGCAAGCTGGATGAGGTGCAGTCGCCGTTCCAGAAGATCGAGATCTTCCAGACCACCGACTGGGGCAACCTGATGACCATCGACGGGGCCATCATGCTGACCAGCAAGGACAACTTCTTCTACCACGAGATGATCAGCCACCCGGTGCTGTTCACCCACGCCGCGCCCAAGCGCGTGGTGATCATCGGTGGCGGCGACTGCGGCACCCTGCGCGAAGTGCTCAAGCACACCGGCGTGGAGAGCGTGACCCAGTGCGACATCGACGAGCAGGTCACGGTGATGGCGCGCAAGCACTTCCCGGAACTGTGCGATGCCAACAACGACCCGCGCGCCGAACTGATGTTCGACGATGGCGTGGCCTACATGGCCAACTGCCCGGCCGGCAGCGTGGACGTGGTGATCGTGGACTCGACCGATCCGGTCGGCCCGGGCGAAGGCCTGTTCAACAAGGCCTTCTACGAGAGCTGCTTCAAGGCCCTGAAGGACGACGGCATCCTGGTGCAGCAGTCCGAATCGCCGCTGATGCAGCTGGAGCTGATCAACGAGATGCGCACCGAGATGGGCAAGGCCGGCTTCGGCTCGTTCAAGACCCTGCCGTTCCCGCAGCCGTGCTACCCCACCGGCTGGTGGAGCGTGACCCTGGCGCGCAAGGGCGACAGCAGCTTCGACTTCCGCCAGGCCGACTCGGCCGCCAAGACCTTCAACACCCTGTACTACACCGCCGCGCTGCACACCGGCGTGCTGGTGACCCCGCCGTTCGTGCAGGCGGCATTGAAGTAAGGCGTTGGTTGTGCCAACCAAGGTTGGCACCCACCAAAGCAAAAACCCGCGCTGGCGACAGCGCGGGTTTTTCATGTTCCGGTAGTGCCGGCCGCTGGCCGGCAACCCCATCAAACCCAGCGCTTCAGAGCGCCCAGATACCGGCAATCACCGCCGCCACCAGGCCCCACTTGATCACCTGATAAGCCACCACGCTGCGCTCGCGCAGCGCCTTGGCCTTCAGTCGCACCTTGTACACACCACCAAACGCCTTGTTGACGCCACCGGTCGGGTCACCCGGCAGGTTCGGCGAAGCGCCACCGGCCAGCAGCGTGGCCGCCACCGCACGGTTGAACAGGCCCGGCAGGCCGAAGCGCAACGGGCGCGCGATGTCGCAGAACAGGATCACGCGGTCCTGCTGCGTCTCGTTGTGCGCATGGTGGATGTAGGTCTCGTCGAACATCATCCACTCGCCATCACGCCAGCTCTTCTTGATGCCGTCCACTTCGATGTAGCAGCCATCATCGTTCGGCGTGGTCAGGCCCAGGTGCAGGCGCAGCGAACCAGCGAACGGATCGCGGTGCGGGCGCAGCTCGCTGCCCGGCGGCAACTGCGCGAACATCGCCGCACGCACGTCCGGAATCGATTCGATCAGCGCCACGGTCTTCGGGCACAGCGCCTTCGCCGACGGGTGCGACGGGCCGTACCACTTCAGATAGAAGCGCTTCCAGCCGCGGCGGAAGAACGAATTGAAGCCGGCATCGTTGAAGCTGCTGGACGCAGCGATCTTCTGGGCATCGCGCAGCGCCAGTGCCTCATCACGGATCACCTGCCAGTTCTGGCGCAGCGGCTCCAGCTGCGGGAACTCCTTGCCCGGGTCCAGGAACGGCGTGGTCGGCACCTTCGAGAACATGTACATGACCACGTTGATCGGGGCCATGAAGCTGGAGTGGTCCAGCAGCTGGCGCGACCAGCGCGCGCGGACCTTGCCACGGAAATGGATGTACAGCACGCAGGCCACGAACAGCGCTGCAAGAACGATCTTGATAGTCAAAGCACTTTCCTCCAGCCGTGGCCGGAACGGGAAACGGGGGCGATGCACGGCCTGGCGGCCAGCACCGGTGGGGAACGCGGCAGGGGGCGGGGACGTGCCGGTGGGGGCGGCCGCCGATGTCGCGAATTAACAGCTTATGGTCGGCAGGCGCTGCGTCGGGGTCAAGTTGCCCGTGTGCCCTGTTCAGCGCCGCGTTGCTGAATGGCTGGCCTACACTGCCGCGATGCCTGCCTGCGATAGCGCCCCCTACCCCGCCCTGAGCGCCCGCTATGCGGACTTCTTCCCGGACCAGCCCACCGCCGCGCCGCGCAGCGAGCGCTTCGGCTGGGGTGCCGGGGGGCTGCAGATGGATCGCCATGGATCCGCCGACGCCGGCCTGACCGTGGTGCTGGTCCATGGCGCCGGGGGTTACGGGCGCATGTTCGCGCCGCTGGCGGCGGGGCTGGCCGCTGCCGGGCATGAAGTGCTGGCGCCGGACCTGCCCGGCTACGGCCTGAGCCCCGCGACCTGGAGCAGCGTCGACTACGGCACATGGAAGCAGGCGCTGCTGGCCCTGATCGACGCCGAGCACCAACGCCGGCCCCGCCCGATCGTGCTGCTCGGTGCCAGCATCGGCGGCTATCTCGCCTATCTGGTGGCCGCCGAATCGCCATGGGTGCGGGGGCTTGTGGCCACTACCCTGGCAGACCCGCGCGACCCGGTGGTGCAGGCCGCACTGGTCCACCAGCCATGGATGCGCACCTTCCTGCCGACGCTGCGGCCGCTGAGCCGCATGACCCGGGGCCTGCGCGTACCGGTGCGCTGGTTCACCCACATGCAGCGGATGTCGCGCGATCCGGCGTTGACCGCCCTGGTCTGTGCCGACCCGCTGGGCGGCGGCAACCGCGTGCCCCTGGGGCTGCTGGCCTCACTGTTCGACACCGCGCCGGCCCTGGAGCCAGAGCAGTTCCGGCGCTGTCCGGTGCTGATGGTGCACCCGGCCAGCGACGACTGGACCCCGGTGGCGATCAGCGACCGCTTCTTCCAGCGCCTGGCCGCGCCGAAGCAACGGGTGCTGCTGGACGGCTGTGGCCACTTCCCCATCGAACAGCCCGGCCTGGACCAGCTGCGCGACGCCCTGCTGCCGTTCGTCCAGCACATCGCCAGCGAGAACGCGCCCAAGCCATTGATGCAGAAGGCACATCCGGAAAGTGAAACATAATTGTCCGATTCTGCGTGACGAACTGTTCCAGCCACGACCCCGACATTTCTCCGACAAATCGTGGAATAGCGAACTGGCGAGTACTAAAATTAACGAAAACTTAGTAACTCCCTGTAACACCGGTTCGCTTGACGCTTTGCGCCACCCACCGGGTCGTCCGAGACCCCGACATGTATCTTCCTGCTCTGCCCCCCTCCTCCTGCGGCAATGACGCCGCGACACCGCTGCTGCTCAAGCGCGGTGAACGTTTCCTCGCTCCCGACGTCTACCGCACCTGCCTGGATGGGCGCGAGGCGGTCATCAAGGACTACTCCCGCTACCGCGGCACTCCGGTTTCGCTGATCGCCCGGCTGATGGTCCGCCGCGAGGCGCGCATGCTGCAGCGCCTGGGCGGCTGGAAGCATGCCCCCGCCCTGCTCGGCACCCTCGGTGGCTTGGCGCTGGGCATGGAGTTCATTCCCGGCCAGACCCTGAGCACCGCCCAGGCCGTCGGCAACGACGTGTTCGAGCAGCTGCAGCACGCCCTCGGCCGCCTGCATGCCGCCGGCATCACTCACAACGATCTGCATGGCACCAACGTGGTGGTCAGCGCCGGCGTGCCGGTACTGCTGGACTTCACCTCGGCCTGGCATGCGCCGGGCTGGCTGCGCCGTGGCCCGCTGAGCCGGCAGATGCGCCGCAGCGACATGAAGAACCTGCTGAAGATTCGCCAGCGCGTGACCGGCCAGGCCCCGAGTGCCGCACAGGCCGCACGGGTGGCCGATCCGGGCTGGGTCGCCGCCGTGCGCCAGGGCTGGAAGCGGTTCTACAAGTGGGCCAAGCGGCGCTAAGCGCTTCGCTCTGGTAGAGGTCGAGCTTGCTCGACCGCTCTTCGTTCCGGCGACGCAAAACCCCACCGGTCACATCCCTTTCAGCGGCTTACAACGCGTCCGCGTCCAACTCACCGGTACGGATGCGCACCACGCTACCCAGGTCGTACACGAACACCTTGCCATCACCAATCTTGCCGGTGCCCGCCGCCTTCACGATGGCCTCAACCACCGCTTCCACCTGGTCATCGGTCACCGCCACTTCCAGCTTCACCTTCGGCAGGAAATCGACCACATACTCCGCCCCACGGTACAGCTCGGTATGGCCCTTCTGGCGACCGAAGCCCTTCACCTCGGTCACCGTGATTCCGGTAACCCCACGCTCGGCCAGCGCTTCGCGCACGTCGTCGAGCTTGAACGGCTTGATCACCGCCATGACCATCTTCATCGTCGATCTCCTGTATTCCGGCGTGGAGGATAGCGCCTGAACGCGGCCCGTGCGAAACCCCTGCCGCCTGTTCGCGGCCCCGGGGCCAGCAGTATCCTTACGCCTGAACGCCCTGCCCGCGCTGGACGCACGGGCCCTACCCCACGGAGCACACCATGATCGACCTGAACCAAATCGATGACCTGGCGCGTCGCCTCAGCGACATGGTGCCGCCCGGCCTGCGCGAATCGCGCGAGGAACTGCAGGCCACCTTCAAGAGCGCGCTGCAGGCCGGCCTGGCCAAGCTCGATCTGGTCACCCGCGAGGAGTTTGAAGTACAGCGCGCCGTGCTGTTGAAGACCCGCGAGAAGCTGGATGCGCTGGAAACGGCCGTGCGCGAGCTGGAAGGGCGCGGCGCCGCAGAATGAAAAAAGGAGGCGCACCGCGCCTCCCACTTACAGAGTATTTCGTGGATGGGGCCTTGCAGCAAGGCCCACCGGGCGTCCTAGACTCGCCGGCCTGTCGATCCGGCAGGACACGCAGGGGCAGTGCCGATGGCGCAGGACACCGAATGGACACCCGTTTCGCATGACACCTGCGACCAGGTCGACGGGCCGTTCTATCACGGCACCCGCGCCGACCTCGCCGTGGGCGGGTTGCTGAGCGCGGGCTTCCGCTCCAACTATCGCGACGGTGTGGTGATGAACCACATCTACTTCACGACGATTGCCAAGGGCGCCGGGCTGGCTGCGGAGATGGCCCGGGGTGAAGGGCGGCCGCGCGTGTATGTGGTGGAGCCGACCGGGCCGTTTGAGGACGATCCGAATGTCACCAACAAGAAGTTCCCTGGGAACCCGACACGGTCGTATCGGAGTGCGGAGCCGTTGCGGGTTTTGGGGGAGATTGTCGAGTGGGAACTGTATGACGCGGAGTTCGTTCGACAGCTGAGGGCGTTTGTTGCGGCGGGGAGTGGGGAGATCATCAATTGATGGCCTCTGGGCACGGAGCATTGCACGCTTCCTCATCGGCATCGTAGATGTCCAGTCCGAGCTCGATGCTCCGCTGCCCCAAAACGAGCATGGGTGTCGCCACTACGGTGGTGGCGGCAGCGGTATGTATTGGTTCGAAGAAGGGCAGAACCACATGTGGCCGAGCACCAAAGACAGCGAGCTGACGGGAATGAACCTGGTGGACACGCTTGAGCGGGAGAGCCGATGGCTGCCGCTGAGCCATTGAGCCTGTCAGTGTGGATGTCCGCTTCCGGCCAATAGCGGACGTTCAACACCGAAGCTAAGCCGAGCCGCGAAGCGGCTTAAGCCTTGCCAAAATTTTAGTTGCCGTTCTCGCCATTGATGATCGGGTCCATAATGGACCTATATCTGCTTTCAGGAAGCTCGCGATCAATTGTTAGGATGGCTTCACTCTTTATCCAGCGCATGAGCTTGCGAGGTGATAGATTTTCGGACGCGACTGCAGCCCTTTGAGGAAGGTTCTCAAGACTTTGAAGTTCCCCTACAGAGTTGCGTGCCACATCAGAAATTATGAGTAGACGAGCCACCAAGAGTGACCAGGCAGCCAGCTCTTCCTGCCTTGCAAGATTACCTGCGACGGAGTATCGAAAGTCAGACGCGACGAAAGTGGGTTCGTTTGGGAGTTGTTTCTTTACCCACCATAGGATGTTTAGGCCAGATGTCCATGCACCACCGCGAACCTTGCAGCGATAGACATATGACCTGCCTAGGTTGAGGCATGCAAATTCCTTCCTTGACGGAATCGGCCTCCTCAGCTCTGAAAGGGTCGAGATTTTTCCGTCGAACTGCCCGTAGTCAGCCGCCAGCTCCCCGACCTCATCAGTTCTGAGGAGCTTTGTATCTTTAGTGACTTGAAGCGGGTCTTCGGCAGCTTCCTTACGCAAAATATCTTGGACGCAGGATTCATTAGGAAAGACTACTCGATGCTTGCTCGCATAGTTCTCAGCACTAGCCAAAGAAAGATCTTTCCGAAAGTGCCTTCCGCATGTGGTTGCAGAGGAATCCCGAAGTGTCACGCGATGTTCCGTGCAGTAGCCGAGTGACAGCCCTACGGATCCATTCTGAAGTGGGTTGAACCAACAGTTTTCGCAGGAAGTTAGACGGCGGGTGGTCATGGGACGATTTCGGCAGTGACAGAGTCGACGGCATTTTGGTCTGACAGGTCGCTGAAATCAGCCAAATGTTCTAGATGTTCCTCAACATAGCGTCGGGCTTGCGCAACCTCGAGAGAGTCCGGCCAAGCGGCATCTCCTTTGCCAGAACCCTTAAGTAGATCTTGAAGTTCTTTCCTCGAACGATGCTTGACGCCTTGATCCTGCCACTCTCGAGGCAAGGCCTCATAAGTTTTGCCAGTCTTCCCTGCAAAAATCCCGGCAATTTCTTTAGACTCCGTGAAGGAGAGGTAGGGCGTCAGCCTTCCTGGGCCATCCAGGAATAGAATATGCCTTACAAGCGACTTGGCTGAGCCGTGAGACGCCGGTCTTACGCCGTCCTTCGCGTCGCCGCGAAACAGAGGATCCTTCGATATTTTCCACTTCTTCGACATGTCTATATCTATCCTGCGACGCCCAACTGCCTAATAAACGGGCCCTGGGTCCGGCGAATCGAATTTCCCACAATGCACAGGGATGGGCGGGCTTCCCCTTGATATAGGGTGATCTTAGGGCAGCGGGGGGCGGCTAACAAGCAGCCGTATAGCCCAACCTAGCGCTAGGCCCGGCGGCCAGCGCAAGCAGACGTGTAGATGTCCGTATGGGGTCGAGAGCGGACTCTAGCACTCTTGGTCGCTTTGCCTGGCGCCGACGCGTCTGCTTTCGGCCAGTAGTAGCGGACCTTAAACGCCAGAGTTAAGGCGAGCTACGAAGCTGCGTCGGCTTGAATGAATTGTTAGCCATCAGTCGCGCTGCTCACGGCGGCTGGCAGGCATACGGGAGTCTGCCGTGCGCAACGTGGACTTGAAACCACGGTTGCCCCGAACTATTGGCTCACCGAATTTGGATATGACAACAAGGGTCTCCAAGAGAATATTCTTGTAGCCATTCTTGACCTCATACTCAAAAGACACGGTGTCAGATTTGTATACCCACTGCTGCGACCCAAGACCTAGGAAGCTGTATCGCTCACCGTCGATGGTCAAGACATGAGAGTGGAGCGCGCCTGTGTTGCCGCCACGGCTGGGTGGCCGGTGCTTTTCCACGAGGAACAAGCTGTATTTCTCAAAGTGTTTGCTTTCAATCTTTCCGTGCGACATAAGCTGTGTCTGATGCCTAACTACCTAATAGCCGGACCCATGGGTCCAGCTATACGACTTATCCACAAAGCACCGTATGGCGGGCGTTCCACTTGATACAGCTCGATCTTAGGCTGACTGGGTCCGGCTAACAAGCCAGCGTATAACCGGACCCAGCGCTAGGCTCGGCGGCCGCACCGATGGCCGCTATGGGTCGCATGACGCCCTGCGGCCAGAAGCGGACTCTCGCAATACTTCAACCACGCCCAATCACGAAGCAGTTTGGCCCTAAAAGAATTTTCGTGCCGTTCCCTACTTGAACATCTCCAACAGATCCCTGTCATCATGCCGCTGCTCCCACGTGGAGAGAAAACAGAAGCTCACACCACCTTGCATGGCAGCCTTCTGAAATCCGGCCAATTCCTCCTTCGTGACCGGATACTCAACCGCATCAAAGTGCAGAAGCCCCCACGGCTTGACGAAAGAGAACCCAGGCAGGAGTTCCGAGAAGATCGCCTTGAGCTGGGGCTGGAGAGTAGAGAAGTCCTTGATCGGGCCCGCGCGATTGCCAAGGGCATGACACTGACGGCGGATGGTCCTGTCTCCACCCACCACGCGCGCAATGAAGTGGTCCTGGTGCACTCGAACGTAGATCAGCTGACGGCGAAAAATCCTCATCCCCTTCTCAACCCCACACGCTCAATGGTCGTCCATGTGCCTGCACGCCCGCCCATCAATACGTCGGCTCCGCCTTCAGCGCGCTTGAACCCCTTCGCAGCAGGTACAGCGCAACCAGGAATGGCCACAGCGAGTTGATCGATGAAAACACGCGCTGGGTCAGCCCCCTGAACCCCTCCGGGTCCGCTCCCACCAGGTTCAACCAGAGATAGAAGATTCCCGCGATGCTCACCACAGCGGTCACGGCGTACGCCCTTCGGTTGGCAGACCACGCGCTCAACTCGATGTGCGACATCGCCGGTGCGATGATGTTGGCGATACCGATGGTGTAGAACCCGTGCATTGGATGGCCCATGGGCCAGAGCCCGTTGGTCAGCATCGAGACACCAAAGATCATCCAACAGAGCGCGCCCAAGGCAATCCGGCGACCAGATTCCCGCCATACCCCAATGGAAAATGCCACGAAGCCTACGCCGGAGCCGATGGCGGCGATCCTGGCGCAGATGCTCGCGAGCGTTGGCGCCTGCAGCAGCTCGCTGGCGTGTTGTGCAAGCGGGTTGTAGCCCGGGGCAAACACGGCGGCAACGCTGGTCCAGAACAGGAACCACGGAAGCGGCACTAGACCGGCGGAGAGAAGAAGTCGGTTGCGGCGTGACACGTTCAGTGATCCTTGCGTTGGCCTGCGCCAGTGGGGGGAATCCGTTCAAACGCCACACAACCATCCTGCTGTGGGCAGGATCGGCACGCGTGACTACAGCTGTAGTCAGATTGTGTGTGGCGCCCCATAGGGTCAATAGGCAGAAAGTCACTCACGCCTGGAAGCGAAGTGCGCGGCACCCATCAACGGTCTTCGCACCGGTTGCATCGCATGGGCGATCACACATGGCCGCCGGGCCGATGCTGTCGCATTTGCCGCGCCATGCATCTCTGGCGGAGGGATCTGACGACCTCGTTCCAGAAGTGCCGTTTCGCCTAGCACGCCAAGGCTCTCGCCCCTTTCGGCGCTATGCGACAATGCCGAAAACGTCTCGGGTTTTGGCGGCATTGGCCTCAAGCCCTTGGCATTCCACACAGCGGCAGGTAATCGTTACTGCGCCACCGTGCATCGGTGGTCGGGACTCGAAAACCCGCCGTTGGGAAAGTAGTTTGCGCTTGCCAGCCGGTATCACCTTGCGTGGTGCCGGCTGGCAATCCGTCTGCCGGCTATGGCGGGCGGTGCGTGGGGGCCTCGTGCCCGCCGGTTCCCAACAACCCGGTTTTCGAGCCATGCACCGTCCGCCACCTTTATCGGTGGCGGCGTCCGCCTGCTTGCACGGAGCCAGCCATGACCACGCCGCACTCCCCTCCCCCGCGCCCGATCCAGGAAGCGCCGTCACCCGCGCCTGCGCGAGACCCCAACACTCTCATCGCCACCCTGCACGCCATCAGTGCCGGCGCTGCAGCCGACGGCCAGCCCTGGTCCGAGCGCCATCACCTGCGCAGCCGGCAGATGACGCTGTGCGACGCCGACTGCGCGCTGACCGGCCAGCGCATCGTGCAGGAGATCCTGCTGGCTGCCGAGCGCACGCGCCAGAACGGTGCGCCCGATCAACACGTGGGCGATCGCGTGATGGAAGGGCTGGTGATGGCCGATTTGGCACTGACGGCTTTCATCCACGAACGGATGCGACCACAGGACTGAGCGCGCTTGCAGCGCATTCCATTCTGTCTGTGTGTGGGGTGATGAATGAAGAAGTACGGTCTTATCGCCGGCGCGGTGTGCGTCGCGGTGATCGGCGTGGTGTGGGCAGCCTGGCCCGAACCATCCGCCGATCAGGCGTGGGCTTACCAGAAGCTGCAACAGGCCGATTACCGGCTGCTGCACAGTGATGCGCTGGGCTTCGTTGCAGCGAAGGCCGAGGAGGGTTTTGAACTTCGCACGCGCTATGCCGGAACCACGTCCTTCGAGATCCGGTGCAAGGGCGTTGTGGTGCTGGACGTGGAGAACGCGCCCTCGCGCGTGTTGATCCGAATGCCTGCCGACGCACTGCAGCGGGCACCGGATATCGAACGCCTGCGCCTCAGCTTCGAGCGATGGTTGGATTTACATCAGAGCCAAGGGCAGTTGCTGGTGGAGAGTGCGGGGCCGTCGTGGGTTGAGGCACGGTTTCGGCGCTTCAGCGGGGCGGTGCCTGATGAGCAGCGGTGTCTGTTCGGGGCCCCGGGCCGGCGGCGGCCGCCCCTCTCATGATCGTTTCGCCAGCACTCTTGGGGCACAACACACGCCTGCCGGCGAGCTGGTTTCAGTGCGCCTGCCCAGTGGTTACCTGGCTGACCGTCGTTCCGTGGACTCGCATACTTTGAATCACCCGCGATCGCTCGCTCAGGTCCACATCGACATCATTACCCGAGAACGTGAGCCGGAACCGGAACGCATTGATGTTTCCGACCTCGTTGTAGTCGAAGACAAAAGTGTTGCTGCTCTCCCACCGGCCGCCTACTGCTACCGGCAAGCCAAAATTTCCATCGGACGACACGCGCGGTGTTCCGTCCAACCCGATCGGCCTGGAGGGCTCGTTGCGGCTTTTCAATTCGAACTGAAGCTGCGCCGTTTCGGTTCCCGCGAACGTGAGCATGAGCGATTTCAAGCCCAGCGGATTCTCCGACAGCGCGTATCGCTTGCCTGACACCGTGCGTGCCAGTGGCGGCATGAACGATATCGGCGGAGGCGGCGTTGCCGCGTCGCCCACAGCAGCCGCCAACCGCGCCGCCGCCGATGGATTCTCCGGCAAGGGCTGGTCAGACTTGAGCGCAGCAAGAATGAAGGTGCCGATATCGCCGGGTTCAAACTCCCCGCCGGTGAACACGACCACGATATTCTTCTCCGGGCTTACGCTGATGCGTTGGCCGCCGCGGCCATTCGCCTCGAACAGTGACGGCTTCCTGTCCGGCTGGAGCCACAGGCCATAGCCGTACTTCTCGTCGCTGCCCTGCGGCTGGGCCTGCGGCCGAACGGCAGCGCGCATCCACTCTTTCGGGACCAGTTGCCGGCCTTCCCAACGGCCATCGTTCAGCCACAGGTAGCCCAGCTTCGCCATGTCCAGAGGCTCGAGGTGCAGATCACCCCAACCATACGAAACCCCGTGGCCATCGGCCGGCCACGCCGCATGGTTGATGCCCAAGGGGCCAAACAGCTCGCGGCGGGCGAAATCGAACGCACTCTGGCCCGTCGCCTTCGTGATCGCTGCGGACAGTAGATGCATGCCACCGGAGCAGTACTCGAAGTGGCTCCCGGGTTCATCGCGCATCGGCAGATCCAGCATGAACCGGCTCCAATCGCTGCTTTGCCTCATCCGCGAGAGCGTGATTTCGCCCTGGCTGGCGTCGCAGTCCAGCCCTGAAGTCATCGTCAGCAGGTGCTCGATGGTCACCCGCTTCTTTCGGTCGTCCAGATTCGCGATCCCTTGGGGACCGAAGACTGAGGTCAGCGGCTGGTGCAGTTCCAGCTGGTGTCTCCCGATCGCGATGCCGGCAAGCGTGGAGGTGACACTCTTCGTCACGGACGCAACATCGTGGAATTGCCCCTTCTGGAACGGCCAGAAATAAGCATCCACCACGACATAGCCATTGCGAATGATGGTCAAACTGTGGATCGGTGACTGGTGCTCGCGCACGTAGTCGAACGCATTGGCCAGCACTTCCGAATCCAGTCCCTGAGCTTCCGGGGAGGAATGGCGCCATCCCTGCGTCGGCCAGTAGGTCTCTTGCGCCGTTGCATCGGGAACGCCTGCGTAGGCAGAGCCCACAACGCACAGGATGCATGCAGCAACGAGTCGTATCGAAGGTCGCACGGAATCTCCTGGCACTGACGGCTGAGGCGATGCATCACGTGGTGAGTCTGACTGAGGACGCTGGAAGGCAGGGATATCACCGTTGCCGATTGTGCCATGCCCGTGGGTGGGGCCCTTCGGCGCCGGGCCTGACGGCCCCTGCCAGTACCAGGCCCCGCAGGAATCCAAACATGAGCCTCGGGCTGGTTCATCGCCGTGCGCGTGCCGGCGCCTATGCCCGCCGGTGCGGGTGGTCAATCCGGTAACAAGCATCGGGCCGGCTTCGGCCAGCCTTGGGACTCACTCCCGCCAAAGGCGATGCTCCCGCCACCCTTCCACAGCGCCAAGGCCTTTCGTTCGGGCTTCGTTCGTCAGGCCGGCGAAAAGATGGGCATCGACGCGCTCACGCCAGCCGCTGGTATCAGCGGTCGTACCACCCAGAAGCTTGCGAAGCAGCAGCAATAGGAAGAACGAGCGATTCGGCGGAAAGGGTGCCTCATGTTCAGACCATCCCGCCGAGCGAGGGCGGACGGCCGAAACGCCGAGTTCCTTGTTCCACAATCTGCCGTGATGGGCGACGATGTTCCGCGCCACGCTGGTGACATGCAACCAGTTCGCGAAGACTGGGGCCGCCAGCTGCATTGCGGCTGCAACTGCTTTCTGCTCTCTGGTGTGCAGTGCTTTGTAGAAGCGGGAAAGCGACCCCAACGACATGACTTCAGTCGCCATCCAGATCGGCACCTTGGGGAACGCCGGCGAGGTGTACTTTTCCCTGTAGTGTCGAATGAACGCCTCTTTGGAGCGCATCACTTCACTCTCGATGCCGTCAAGCCAAACGGCGTGCTCTTGCCCAGTGAAGTGCAGATTGCGCGGCTCCAGGTGGCCAAAGGCGCCATGGAGATGTGCAAAGTGGTACGTGAGCACGGTCCGCGTTACTACCTCGATGTGGCCGACCGCCTCCATCACCAGGTCTCGAAGCCCCCTATCAAGTTCATAGAGGCTGACGGCTTCCTCGAAGGTCGCTTGGTCACGGAAGTTATCGCTGCCTGGTATACGCTGGGTGTAGGGATAGCCCATGAGACGGCAGTAGCCGACACGCTGCAGATAGCGATTCGCATTGTCGGCATCGCCTATTGCAAGCCCGCGCCGTTGGAGCAGATCCAGCTGCGCCTGGATGGACAGCGGCGGCTTGCGGTATTGAGTCATCCTGACGCCCATCCGCGGGCAAAAAAAAACCCGCCAAATTTGAGCATGTCGCGAACTAGCGCGCAGAGGCTTGGCGGGTGTGTTGGGGCTAGTGTAACGACCCCATTATCTACCTGCAAGCAACTGCGTACCGTCCTGATGATTCGCAAGTACATGTTCGAAAAGAACTTTGTGAAGAATAGACGTGAATCCGTTACGCCCTTCGGATCGCACTGGACCAAGCGAAGAACAGGCACGGGCGAGCGGTAACGGCGTCGGTCCCCGGCGCTGCTCCCGTTGATACCGGTCGAGATCCGTCACTCAATTGCGAAGACTGGCCGTCGTTGACGGGGGGAGCCGCACCCCAACCATCTACCGGAAACCCCCTAGTCGCTTTGCCAGCAATTCCCGATGGTCACCCGCAAAGCATCTGCCGCACCATCGAACGTCCCTTCGCAGGAAACCGCACATGAGCCTGGCGCTGGTCCACAGCCGTGCCCGCGCCGGAGTTGACGCCCCACTGGTGCGGGTGGAAGTGCATCTCTCTGGTGGCTTGCCTGCCACCCAGATCGTCGGCATGGCTGAAACCAGCGTGCGCGAATCGCGCGAGCGCGTGCGGGCTGCCCTGCTCTGCGCACGCTTCGACTTCCCGCAGCGGCGCATCACGTTGAACCTCGCACCCGCCGACCTGCCCAAGGAAGGCGGGCGCTACGACCTGGCCATTGCGCTGGGCATTCTCGCGGCCAGTGGCCAGGTCGATCCGCAGTCGCTGCTGCAGTACGAGTTCCTGGGCGAGCTGGGCCTGACCGGCGAACTTCGCCCGGTGGCGGGTGCACTGCCCGCAGCGATAGCGGCTGCCGAAGCTGGGCGTATCCTGGTGGTGCCACCCGGCAACGCGGCCGAAGCAGCGCTTGCCGAGCATGCCGATGTGCGCGTGGCGCGCACGTTGCTGGAGTGCTGCGCCGGGTTGGGGAACCCGCGCCTGCTGCCTCCCGTGGAACGCGTGGATACCACGCCGCTACCCCTACCCGATCTGGCTGACGTCCGCGGGCAGGCGCTCGCACGTCGGGCGCTGGAAGTGGCGGCGGCCGGCGGCCACCATCTTCTGCTGATCGGCAGCCCCGGCTGCGGCAAGACGCTGCTGGCCTCGCGCCTTCCCAGTCTGTTGCCGGACACCGAGGAAGCCGAGGCATTGCAGCTGGCCGCGATTGCCTCGGTGAGTGGTGAGGGGCTGGACCCGAGGCGTTGGCGGCAGCGGCCCTTCCGTTCTCCCCATCACAGCGCCAGCGCGGCCGCATTGGTAGGCGGTGGCAATCCGCCGTGCCCCGGTGAAATTTCCTTGGCCCATCATGGCGTTCTGTTTCTTGATGAGCTGCCCGAGTGGAACCGGAGCGCGCTGGAAACCCTGCGCGAGCCCCTGGAATCGGGCCACATCCGTATCGCCCGTGCGGCGCGCAGCGTGCAGTATCCCGCACGGTTCCAACTGGTAGCGGCGATGAACCCCTGCCCGTGTGGCTGGGCCGGCGACCGCAGCAACCGCTGCCTGTGCAGCGACGAACGCATCAACCGCTACCGTGCGCGCGTGTCCGGCCCGCTGTTGGACCGCATCGACCTGCATATCAGCGTGGCACGCATGGATGCGGTGGAGCTACGGGAGAGCACGCCGCTGGGCGAGCCGAGCGTGGTGGTGCGCGCGCGGGTGGAGGCCGCCCATACCCGGCAGCAGGCGCGTGGCGGCCTCAATGCGCATCTGCCGCCTGCGGCGCTGCGCGCGTGCACGCAACTGAGCGAGGCCGATCAGGATCTGCTGGAGCAGGCGATTGAGCGCTTGCAGCTTTCGGCACGGGCGATGCACCGGATTCTGCGGGTGGCGCGGACGATTGCAGATCTGGCGGGTTGCGAGGCAATTCAGACCGCGCATCTGGCTGAAGCGATTGGGTATCGGCAGCTGGATCGGGGAAAAGCGGGGGTATGACGGAGGATCACATAAGGACGAAGGAGGCCCGCCGCGTCTCGTCAAACTGCAGGGTATCTGCCGGTAGAACGCCAATGTCGGGCAAAAGCCCACGGGCATGACGCTCCCATACCTCCGTCAGCCCCACGCTATCAGCATCAACAGCATGGACGCGATACACCGGTGCGTAGTCGTCCCGTTCGTCCTCGAACGGACAGTCCAGCACCCAGCACTTTGATGCTCTATCGGTTACCAGCATCATCCGCGGCAGGTCATGGAATCCGCGGTACGCGAGGATGCGGTAGTGCCCCGGAAGAAGAGCCATCGGAATGCCCTGCAGTTGCGCGGTTCAGCGACCGCGCCCGAACAATACGCCCCGCCGGGCCAACGACGCCACCCGACGGCTGACCAGCGCGTGGAGCTCCGCCAGCTCCGACGCGCGGTCAGCCGTCATGTTGCCGCCGAACAGCACCCGCGACAGCGCCGCCTCATCGCTGTCACCCGGGTACTGCCAGCGGTCGCGGTAGACCTTCTGGCAGACCAGCCAGGCCAACCGCAGCCCACCACCCGGCAGTGGCTGCACCACACGTTCATATACCTGCCAGAACTGGAATTCGGCCCGCAGGTCGATCACAGGCGCCACGGACAGCGCCTGCCGGGGCCGTCCTGGGCCCCGGATGCCGAACAACGGGGTTCGTGGGTTGTGCTGTGCCATACCGACAGGATGACGCAGCAACATTGTGGGAACCTTGCGTCGCTGCCAGAAAACCCCTGTTGATTGCGCAAGGCGCGCTTCTGGGCGGGCTTTAGGGGTCAGAGCCCTTTGCCGCGCAAAGGGATCTGACCCCGATCACGTATCCACGCATGGCGTGGATCTACCTAGAAGGACATCGAGGTGCTGAACATCAGCTGCCGGGGTGCGCTGCGCTGCAGGGTCTGGTAATCCCCCGAGAACGACGAACCGGCGATGGTGGCGGTGCCGATGTTGTGGCGGTTGAACAGGTTGCTCACGTCCAGCCGCAGCTCCAGCCCCGGCACCATGCTGTCCGCACCAAACCGGTAGGCAGCATAGGTGTTGACCTGCCAGAAGGTCGGCACGCGGATATCGTTCTCGTAGGTGAAGGGCTGGCGCAGGTAGGAGGTGCTGGTGGCACCGAAGCGCCAGTCGCCAAAGTGCGCGGAAAGATCGCTCACCAGCGAGACCTGCGGGTAGCCCGGCTGGGCATTGCCCTTGATCGGGTACACCGTGTCGCCCACCACGAAATCGCTGTCGTAGTACGAACGGGCCACGGCCACGCCCTGGTAGAACTGCAGGTGATCGGTCAGATCGGCGGTGATACCGAGATCGGCGCCGATCACATGCATCTTCGGCATCAGCCGCACGGTGTTGATCTGCGCGAACTGGGTACCGATGGCGGCCGACAGCAGGCGATTGCGGATATCGTTGTAGAACACGTCGCCGGTGATGGTCAGCCGGTCGAAACGATGCGACGCACCCACGGTGAGGTTCCAGTTCTTCTCCGGGCGCAGCGTGCCGGCCACCCGGTCGAACTCCTCCTGGTCGGTGATGGTCCACGCAGAGGCGGTGTAGCCGATGTTGCCGCGCTGGGCCACGCGATAGCCGTTCATGGTGTTGGCCAGGTCGATGAAGGCATCGGTGGATTCGGTCGGGCTCCAGAACAGCGAGACGTGCGGCAGGAAGTTGCTCTTTGCGCGCAGCGTGCCGTTCACCGGCCGATCCTTGGCATCGCCCAGGCCACCGCCGCTGGTACGGAAATCGACGGCCTTGAAACCGACGCCCAGCTTCAGCGTGTCATTCAACACGATGTCGTCCTGCAGGTAGAACTGGCGGGAGCGGGTCACCCAGCTCGATGCATTGTCGGTCTTGAACGCGGGACCATACACATCGAACGGACCGGTGGCCTTCAGCGGCGGGCCCTCGCCCAGCAACGGCTGCTGGTACCACTCGGTCTTCGCGGCGGCTTTGCTCTTCTCCTGCCAGAAGCCGGCGGTGAAGGTGTGCGCGCCAGCCTCGAACTGCAGGTTGAGCATGCCGCCCAGCCGATTCAAGTGCGGCGTCTGCACCTGTTCGGAGAACGGCGCGCCGTTGGGCGACGGCACGGTCGGGTCGGTCAGCGTGGCCTGGGTGTGGCTGTTGGCGTTGTACAGCTGCACGTTGCCGCTCAGTGCCGGGGTGATCTGGAAGCGATGGTTGATCGAGGACACGCGATCGCGGGTGATCTGGCCGGTGTCGTACGGAATCAGTTCGGACAGCTCACCGCAGGTGTAGGCGCCACAGGATTTGTCTGCGTTCTCTGGCGAGGCCACGTACCAGGCCCACGCATAGTCCGGATAGAAGATGTCGGCCTTCCAGCCCAGCTTGCGGATCATGTCAAAGGAGATGTTGTTGTAGCCCCACACCTTGGCCTTGCTGTCGGACAGGAACACAGTAAAGTCGCCCCAGGCGACGTCCTGCTGCAGCTTCAGGTCGCCGCGCAGGAAGTTCTGCGTGCCTTCGCCCTGGTACTTGTCAGCCGACACGCGCTGCAGGTCGACCAGCACTTTCGGGCCGTGCTCGCCAAGCTGTCCGGTCTGTCCGGACACGGTGGTGACCAGCGTGCTGTTGCTGCCCACGCCCTGCTTCACGCGCAGGCTGGGGGTGTCCTGCAGATCGCGCAGGCGGTACTCCAGGCTGCCACCGTTGACGCTGCTGGAGAACACGCTGACCGGTGCCCCGCCGGGGCTGACCGTGATCGCACCGATGCCATCGGGCACGCCCACGTTCACCACGCTGGTGCCGGTGAGCGAGAGGAAGCCGTTGTCGTTCAGCGGCACACCCTCGAAGGTGATGCCCATTTCATTCATGCGGAAGCCGCGCACGAACAGGCTGGTGGCCGAGATGTCCAAGCCCAGCCCATCGGTGGCGGTGTAGCTCGCGCCCGGCACGTTCTTCAGCATCGACAGGCCGTTGTTGCCGGTGACCATGGCATCGAGGTCTTCGGCCTTGATGATGTAGCGGTTCGGGCCGACCACCTGGGTCGGTGCAACGGCCGCGCCACGTGGGGTGGCGATGACCTGCAATGCGTTCAACGTGGTGGGCGTGTCGTGCGCGGTGTCGGCCGACTCGGCGGCGTAGGCCGGTGCGCTGATGGTGGCGATGATCGCCAAGGCAAGGCGCGTCGTGGGTGGGATGTTCATGGGCAGATCCAGCGTGCAGGGGGAAGGTGGCGCAGGCGCACGCCCAGCGCGATGCAGCGCCGGTGTCGGCGCCCTGGCTGGTGGTGCGATTGCGTTGAGGGTTGGACCGTGCAGCAAGTGCCGGTCAATGGCAGAGGAAGACGATCATCTGCCGTGGGATTCGGTGGGGTGATTTCGACGTGCGAAATTCTTGCATCGCCCTGCCGCATCCGCCATTGCACCGTGGTACAGCGCCGATGGCGGTGGGGATGGGTGGGCTATACGTGGGTATAGCCCCTGGTCGGCGCTTGACGTTTGCGTGTGCCAACCAAGGTTGGCAGCTACCGGGGCGAATGGGGTCTGGTAGAGGCCGACCTTGGTCGGCGCTTGCCGTTTGTGTGTGCCAACCAAGGTTGGCACCTACCGGGGCATAGGGGCGCGCGGTTACTGCAGGACGAAACGCTCGATCGCGCGCGCCACGCCTTCATCGGCATTGCTGGTGGTCTCAAACCGCGCGACCGACTTCACCGCATCGATGGCGTTACCCATCGCCACGCTGGTACCGGCGTACTGCAGCATGGTCAGGTCGTTCTCCTGGTCACCGATGGCCATCACGTTGGCACGGTCGATGCCCAGGTGCTCGGCCAGCTTCTGCAGGCTCGGCCCCTTGCCTGCGCGGTGGTCGAACACTTCCAGGAAGAACGGCGCGCTCTTCAGTACCGCGAAGCGCTCGGTCAGCTCGCTGGGCAGGCGCGCGATGGCGGCATCCAGCACGTCCGGCGCGTCGATCATCATCAGCTTGATGAAGGACATCGACGGGTCCATGTCGGCCACGCGGCGATACGACAGCGGCATCCGCGAGAGATGCGAGTCGGCCACGGTGTAGTAGCTGATGTCCTGATTGGGCGTGTACATGCGCTGCGCATCCAGCGCCTGGAAGTGCACACCCAGTTCGCGCGCCACCTGTTCGCAGAACAGGAAATCGTCGAAGCTGAGCGGATACTCGACCACCGTCTCGCGGGTGCCGATGCGCTGAACCAGGCCACCGTTGCAGGCGATGCAGTAGTCGTCGTCGCCGTCGATGCCCAGCTCATGCAGGAACGGCGCCAGGCCCGGCACCGGGCGGCCGCTGGTCAGCACGATGTGCACGCCCAGCGCGCGCGCCTGCGCAATGGCCTGCTTGGCCCGCGCGGTGAGCTTATGGGCCGGGTCCAGCAAGGTGCCATCCATGTCGATGGCGACCAGTTCAATGGTCGATTGCCTGCGGCCCATGTCCATCAGTGTCTTACCTTCATGCGGGCCGTCCATGTTAACCCCTCATGCCCGGTTCACCTCTTTGCCCGCATTGGCCGGGATACTGGTCGAGCCTGTGCGTTCCCCACCGCAGGACGGCCCCCTGACCGCCCTTCCCTGGAGACCCCTCGACGCATGACGTACCACGCCCCCGAAACCAATGAAAGCGCACCGCTGGCCCAGCAGATCGAACAGATGATCGATGAGCTGCCCGGCGACCGGGTCAGCGTCGGCACCCTGCTCAGTGCGCTGGGCGATGAGGGCCTGCTGCTGGTCGTGATCCTACTGTCGGCCATCTTCATCATTCCGGTATCGATTCCCGGGCTGAGCACGGTGTTCGGCGCCTCGATCCTGCTGATCGGCCTGAGCCGGGTGCGCAACCGACCGCTATGGGTGCCGCAGAAGCTGGCGCGCCGCGAGATCGCCACCGACAAGCTGAAGGCCAACCTCGGCCGTGCGCTGAAGTGGGTCCACCGCATGGAGCGGTTGTCGCGGCCGATGCGGCTGGCGGTGATGGTGCGCTCGAAGAAGATGATGCGCCTGAACAACCTGATGCTGGTGTTCGCAACCCTGCTGCTGATGGCCCCGGCCGGGCCGATTCCCTTCAGCAACACGTTGCCGGCACTGGCGCTGATGTCCTTTGCGATTGGCTTCATCCAGCGCGATGGTGCGGCAGTGGCGGCCGGTTATGGTTTCGTGGTGGCCACGGTGGTGTATTTCGGCGTACTGCTGGGCGGCGTGGGGTTTGCTGCGGAATCGGTGTTCAGCGGGTTCCGCGCAGCGCCTTCGGACGTGTAGCGCCGAGCCCACGCGCGGCTGCGCTTCGACCTGTACGGGGAAACCCCGCGCTGCGTGCGTAAGCCGAGCGTGGGCTCGGCTCTGCAGAGCCAGATCCAAAGCAGTCGAGCATGGCTCGACGCTACAAGGCTATTTGGCGGACACCCGCCACACCACGTCGCCGACGTCGTCGGCCACCAGCAGTGCGCCCTCGGCGTCCATTGCCATGCCCACCGGTGCACCCATCAGCGTCTTCTCGTCCTTCGAGGCAAAGCCACTGACCACGGTCTGCGGCCGTCCGGTTGGCTTGCCGTCCTTGAACGGCACGTACACCACTTCATAGCCGCTCAACGGCGAACGGTCCCAGCTGCCGTGTTCGCCGATGAAGGCACCGCCGTGATACTGCGCAGGCAGCGCCTGGCCGGTGTAGAACAGCAGGCCCAGCGGCGCCACGTGCGAGCCGATGGCGTAGTCGGGCACGATCGCCTTGGCCACCAGGTCCGGGCGCTGCGGCTGCACGCGCTCATCCACATGCTGGCCGTAGTAGCTGTAGGGCCAACCGTAGAAGCCATCTTCCTTCACCGAGGTCAGGTAGTCCGGCACCAGGTCCGCGCCGATCTCATCGCGCTCGTTCGCCACCGCCCACAGCGTGCCGGTGCTCGGCTCCCAATCCAGACCGGTGGGATTGCGGATGCCGGACGCGTAGATGCGGCTGCCACGGGTGGCCACGTCCACTTCCAGCACCACCGCGCGGCGGTACTCGACTGCCAGGCCGTTCTCAGTGATGTTGCTGTTGGAGCCCACGCCCACATACAGCTTGCTGCCATCACGGCTGGCCAGCAGTTCCTTGGTCCAGTGGTGGTTGATGGTACTGGGCAGGTCGGTGAACTCGCGGCCCGTGTCGGTCATGCGGGTTTCGCCGGGCACGTAGTGGTACTGCACGATGTTGCCGGTGTTGGCCACGTACAGCGTGTCGCCGATCAGCTGGATGCCGAACGGCGAGTGCAGGCCCTCGATGTAGACGTGCTGGGTCCAGGTATCGGTACCGGGCGTGCGGCGCAGCAGGGTGACCCGGTTGCCGCCCTTGCCGGCCTTGCCCGAGCGCGCCTTCACCTTGCCGGCGATCCATTGCTTGGGCGTGGTGACCGGCTCTTCGCCGGGGCCGTTGCCCTCCACCACCAGCACATCGCCGTTGGGCAGGGTCAGCAGGCGCCGTGGGTGCAGCAGGTTGGCCGCGATGCGCTCGATCTTCAGGCCCTCGGCCACCGAGGGTGACTGGCCGTCGGCCCAGCCCACGCCCTTGGGCACCTGCATCGGTGGCATCAGGAAGTTCTTCGGTGCCGGCAGGGGCGGCTTCGCGCCGGACTGGTCGGCAGGGTTGTATTCGGCCTTGCCCGCGCAGGCGGACAGCATCACGGCCAACGACAGTACCGCCACGGTGGGCAGGATGGACTTAGCCATGACGACCTCCCTGCAGCACCGGCGGCTGCGACGACAGCAGGATCAGACCCAGCGCGATCAGGGCCACGGTCAGCGCCGACAGGATCGTGCCCGGCACCGCAACGGCATAGGCATCACGGCTGTGCACGAAGGCGTTCCAGATTGCCAGCAGTACCGCCACCAGGTTGAGAAAGAAGTCGATACGATCGATGCGGGTGGCGGTGCCGTTGCGGCGCCAGACCGCGAACAGGTTGATCAGGCGCGGGATGATGGCGATCAGCAGGCCGAAGGTGATCAGCCACGCAGCAGCCTTGCCCCACATCACCTCGGCGCTGTTGAGGTAGATCGCGTCGAAGATCAGCGCGCCGACGAAGAACCCGAACGGTATCGGGTTCAACAGGCTGAACAGGGTGGTGCCGAGGCCGTGGTGGGCCTGGGCCAGGGGATTGACCATCATCGTGCTCCGTGCGGAAGGGTGCACGGGCTGTAGTAGCACAGCGCGATGTGAGGACGCGCGATGATGCCCCGGCGGGGCTGCCACACCCATCGGGCAGGCACCGCGCTACGTGGATTCGTCCTCGCGCACCTCGTGGAAGGGCAACATCGTCTCGAAGCCGAATTCGTGTTCCATGCTGGTGCGGACCAGGCCGCCGATGGCGTAGCGGCTGGTGTTGGCATGCACGTCTATGCCACCGGGCCGCCATTCGGCGCGCAGATGCAGCGTCTCCGCGCGCCGCATGACGATCCGCTCCTCCTGCAGCAGCGCGCGACGGTGCTTCTTCATCAACAGGCGCAGCGGCTTCACAGTGGTGATGCCGAATGCTGCCAGCTCGGGCAGCAACTCGCTGATATCGGCATCGTCGCCATAGTCGTGGCTGCGCGTATGCACGGACAGCACCACCTTGCGGATGACGGCAACCGAGAGCGGACTCTGGTCCACGCGCGCACGGGCACGCTGGCGTGCGTTCTTCATGTGTGACTTCACTTGTGTATGTGATTACCCACGTTTCCCGTACCTCGAAGCAAGCGCGCGAAGATGGCGTGAAGGCATTCGCGTGACCTGTCATAACTTGACGTACTAAGCGTTTGTGACGCAATTGGCACATTCGCACATTGCGGGTGTGAAGAGGTAGGGGGTTCTTCGTTGTGTCGCGTTTGGCTCGTTGCGATGGGGCAGATCCGCCCCGCCGTCCTGCCATGCCGATTCACAACAGAAGGATTCGTGTATGAAGCGACACACGCAACGCTCCGCGCCACCGCGCTCCGCGCGCCTGGCCCTTGCCACTGCCCTGGTGCTGGGCAGTCTGGCCGCCACCGCCCAGGCCCAGCAGGCCGATCCACTGGCTGGGATCCAGTGGCATCTGCTCAACACCGGGCAGACGGTCCCGGCCGACACGCTGCCGGTGGCCGGCAACGATCTGAACGTGGATGGCCTGTTCCGCAACGGCATCCGTGGCCAGGGCGTCACCATCGCCATCGTCGATGATGGCCTGCAGATCGCGCATCCGGACCTGGCAGCCAACGTGGCGGCGGTGGCCGGCAAGAACTTCACCAATGGTTCGAACAACCCCACCCCAACCAACCCGGATGTCGACAACCACGGCACCATGGTCGGTGGCATCGCCGGTGCGGTGGGCGCCAACAACCTGGGCGTGCGCGGCGTGGCCCCGGCAGCGACGCTGAAGGGCTTCAACCCGATCTCGCGCACAGCCCTGGGCAACCAGCAGAGCAACATCGAGTACGCCTGGTGGGACGGCGCAGAATCGGCCGACGTACAGGTGTTCAACAACAGCTGGGGCGCCGGCCCGGGCAACCCGAACCTGCCGTTGGCGTACAGCGAGAACACGATACGTTCGTACGAGCAGGCACTGTCGGGTACCCGTGGTGGCCGCGGCGGCATCTACGTGAAGTCGGCCGGCAACAACTTCAACAATGCCTCGATCAGCCAGACCCAGGATGTCTGCACCACCGACACCAAGAACCGCAACACCGGTTGCGTGCCGGCCGGCCGCGATCCGCGCAACAACCTGTTCAACGTGATCACCGTGGCGGCGGTGCGCGCCGATGGCGTGCGCTCGTCGTACTCCTCCACCGGTTCGGCCCTGTGGGTTTCGGCCTTTGGCGGCGAGTACGGGCTGCAGGCACAGTACGCACCCGGCCTGGTGGCACGCGCGTACGACCCGGCCATCGTCACCACCGACGTGACCGGATGCACGCAGGGCAGCAACAAGAACACCAACCGCCAGAACACGCTGGACAGCAACCTGTCGGCCATCGACAGCACCTGCAACTACACCGCCAAGATGAACGGCACCTCGGCCTCGGCGCCGATGGTATCGGGCGTGGCGGCACTGGTGCTGGAAGCCAATCCGAACCTGTCCTATCGCGATGTGAAGTACATCCTGGCCACCACCGCCACCCGCAACCACCCGAACCAGCCGGCGGTGACGCTGGCCGACGGGCGCACGCTGGTGCCGGGCTGGACGGTGAACGCGGCCAACCGTGCCTACAGCAACTGGTACGGCTTCGGCGTGGTCAACGCCGCGCGTGCGGTGGAGGTCGCCGAGAACTTCCAGTCGCTGGGTGCGCTGGTCGACAGTGGCTGGCGCAACACGACGCGTACCGTGGCCATCGGCAACACCTCGGCCGCCGCCGCACGCCTGACCTTCCAGTTGGCCAACGGCGCTTCCAACATCGAAAGCGTGCAGCTGGGCTTCCGGGTCAACCACCGCAACACCCGCCAGCTGCAGTTCGTGCTGGTTTCGCCCAGCGGCACCCGCAGCGTGGTGCAACCGGCGTTCACCGCGATCGGTTCGGGCACGGGGGGCGCACAGAGCAACTTCACCAGCTGGGACCTGCTGTCCAGCAATGCCTTCCTGGATGAGAATGCCACCGGCACCTGGACGCTGGAAGTAACCGACATGGGGCAGGCCGCGACCGCTGCATCGCGCGGCAACCTCGAATTCTTCAAGATCCGCGTTCTGGGGCACTGATGATGAAGACGACCATTCTGTTGAGCACGCTCGCCTTCGCGGCGATGACCTCCCCTGCCTGGGCGCAGAGCTCGGGGCAGACCCCTCCGGCCAGGACCCTGTCGACCGTGGATGCACAGGAATTGAAGGCGTCCGCTACCGGCCGCTCGTTCGACGTGGGCGGCACGCGTTTCCAGCTGTCCCCCTCGACCACGGTGAAGCAGGCCAGTGGCGGCCAGTTCACGATCACCCCACAGGCAGCGGCGACCACCAGCTCGCGTACCAAGCGTTCGCTGGATGGCGTAGCGGCGGCGCCTGCTGATGCCGGCGCAGGCAAGTTCGCGGCGGCGGTCTCCCATGACGGAGCGCCGGTGGTGGCGACCTCGCGCGTCAAGGTGTTCTTTACCGATGCAGCGTCTGCCCAGCGCGCGGCAACCGCCACCGGGGGCACCGTGGTGAAAGTGTCGAAGGCTTCGGGCCAGGCCATCGTGGAGTACCCGTCGGTGAACGCGGCATTGGATGCGACCACCAAGCTGCTGTCCACCGCCGGTATCCGTGCGACCGAACCGGACGTGGTGCAGTGGGAAGAAACCAAGTAAGGCGTTGAGTGGTGCCCCCGGCCGGCTCTCCCGGCCGGCCGGGGGATGATGTGGGGGATGTGCCGACCAGCGGTCGGCACCCACCGGATTCATTCATCGCGTGTCGTCCAAGGTCGACACCTACCGGAGCAGAGCCGGCGCTATCGCGCTGCGAGCGAATCGTTGCGTTTGAGGCTGCAGCTGGCCAGTGCGTCGTTGCCGGCGGCCGGGTGCTGCGGTTCCAGCAGCAGGCGCTGCACGTCGGAGAACAGCTTCTCTACCGGCATGCCATACGGTGCGAACAGTCGCAGCCGACCCTGACGGTCGAACACATAGCCACCGGCGATGTGGCTCATGGTGTAGGTGTCGGGCAGCTGGCCCGGTTCCTTCTCATAGAACGCCTTGAAGTCGCTGGCCATCGCGGCCAGTTGTGCTTCGTTGCCAACCAGCGCGATCGCCTTGGGGTCGAAGGCCTCCACATAGGTACGCGCGACCTCGGGCGTGTCACGTGCCGGATCGACGCTGACGAACACCACCTGCAGCTGGTCGGCATCCTTGCCCATCAGATGCTTCACCTGGCTCAGCTCGGCCATCGTGGTCGGGCACACGTCCGGGCAGCTGGTGAAACCGAAGAACAAATAGGTCACCTGCCCCTGCAGGTCCTTCGGGCCACGCACGGTGCCATGGCTGTCGGGCATCGACCACTGCTGGCCGAGTTCTTCGCAGGCGATGTCCTTGGCATAGAAGTCCATGCGCGACTGTGCGCTGCAGCCGGCCAGCAGGCCGAGCAGCAGGCCCGCGGCAAGCCGCAGGCCGTGGCGGGGGAAGGCAATGCGCATCACGGGCCGCCGTCTCAGTTGATCATCATGTGGTAGTGCATGCTCCAGATGATCCAGACCGACAGCGCGACGACGATGAACAGGATCACCAGGGTGAACACGAAGCTGGCCAGGTTCCAGCCACCTTCGGACTTGCGGTCCATGTGCAGGAAATAGACCAGCTGCACCAGGATCTGCGCCACCGCGAAGCCGACCAGCAGGAACAGCGTGAGCGGCCGCGACAGCACCGGGTTCATCACCAGCGCGAACGGCACGACGGTCAGCAGCGCGCACAGCACGAAGCCGATCAGGTAGGACTTGGTGGAGCCGTGCGCATTGCCGGCGCGCGAGGTTTCAACGTGGGCCATGTCAGAAGGCTCCGATCAGATAGACGAAGGTGAAGACGCAGATCCACACCAGGTCCAGGAAGTGCCAGAACAGGCTCAGGCACGAAACGCGGGTGATGTTGGTCGGGGTCAGGCCACGGCGGTAGACCTGGTGCATGACCACCGCCATCCAGATCAGGCCGCTGGCCACGTGCAGGCCGTGGGTGGCAACCAGGGCGAAGAACGCCGACAGGTAGGCACTCGTGCTCGGGCCCGCGCCTTCGTGGATCAGGTGCGAGAACTCGTAGATCTCCATGCCGATGAACGAGGCACCGAGCACGAAGGTCACGCCCAGCCAGCGCAGCACCGCCGAGGCGTCGTGACGATGCATCGCCAGCACGGCCTGGCCGTAGGTGATGCTGGAGACCAGCAGCAGGAAGGTCTCGGTCATCACGAACGGCAGCGAGAACAGCTCCTTGCCGGTCGGACCGCCGGCGTACGCGGTGCTGAGCACCGCGTACGAGGCGAACAGCGAGCCGAACAGCACCAGATCGGACATGAGGTAGACCCACATGCCGAACACTTTCATGCCGCCCTGCTCATGGCTGTGGTCGTGTTCGTGGTGGTCCTCGTGCACCTGCGTGTCGCTGGCCAGCTCGGGGCGGGTCAACAGGTTCATGCGCGTACCTCCTTCAACTTGGCCAGGCTGGCCGCTTCGGTGCGCGCCACCTCTTCGGAACTGACGTAGTAGTCCACGTCCTCGTCGTAGGACCGCACGATCAGGGTGGCGATCATCGCGATGAAGCTGGCCGCAGCCATCCACCAGATGTGCCAGACCAGGGCGAAGCACAGCACCAGGATCCAGATGTTGAGGATCAGCGGCACGCCGGTGTTCTTCGGCATGTGGATCGGTGCGTACTTCTTCGGCGGCGGCGGCAGGCCACGCTTCTTGGCTTCGTGGAAGGCGTCCAGCTCATCGGCCTTGGGCACCACGGCGAAGTTGTAGAACGGCGGCGGCGACGGCGTGGCCCATTCCAGCGTGCGTGCATTCCACGGATCACCGGTCAGGTCCAGGTTGCGCTTGCGGTCGCGCACGCTCACGTAGATCTGCACCAGCATCAGGATGATGCCCGCGAACACGAACAGCGCGCCGATGAAGGCGGCGATCAGGTACGGCGTCCACGCCGGGTTGTCGTACTGGTTCATGCGCCGGGTCATGCCCATGAAGCCCAGCATGTACAGCGGCATGAAGGCCAGGTAGAAGCCGATCACCCAGCAGGCGAACGACCACTTGCCCAGGCGCTCGTTGAGGGTGAAGCCGAACACCTTCGGGAACCAGTAGGCGAAGCCGGCCAGATAGCCGAAGAGCGCGCCGCCGATGATGGTGTTGTGGAAGTGGGCCACCAGGAACAGGCTGTTGTGCAGCAGGAAGTCCGCGCCCGGGATGGCCAGCAGCACGCCGGTCATGCCACCGATGGTGAAGGTGACCAGGAAGGCGATGGTCCACAGCATCGGCACGCTGAACTCGACGCGGCCGCCGTACATGGTGAACAGCCAGGTGAAGATCTTCACGCCGGTGGGGATGGCGATGATCATCGTCATGATGCCGAAGAAGGCATTGACGCTGGCACCGGAGCCCATGGTGAAGAAGTGGTGCAGCCAGACGATGAACGACAGAATGCCGATCGCCAGCGTGGCACCGACCATCGACTTGTAGCCGAACAGCTTCTTGCGCGCGAACGTAGCGGTGACTTCAGAGAAGATGCCGAACGCCGGCAGCACCAGGATGTACACCTCCGGATGGCCCCAGGCCCACACCAGGTTCACGTACATCATCGGGTTGCCACCCAATGTGTTGGTGTAGAAGTTGAAGTCCAGGTAGCGGTCCAGGGTGAGCGCGCCCAGCGCCACGGTCAGGATCGGGAAGGCGGCGATGATGATCACGCTGGTAACCAGCACGGTCCAGGTGAACACCGGCATCTTCATCAGGGTCATGCCCGGCGCACGCATGCGCAGGATGGTGATGAACAGGTTGACGCCGGTCAGCAATGTACCGATGCCCGAGGCCTGCAACGCCCAGATGTAGTAATCCACGCCCACGCCGGGACTGAACTCGATGCCCGACAGCGGCGGATAGGCGACCCAGCCGGTCATGGCGAACTCGCCAACGCCCAGCGAGATCATCATCAGCGCCGCGCCAACCACGAAGATCCAGAAGCTGAAGGCGTTGAGGAACGGGAACGCCATGTCGCGCGCGCCGATCTGCAGCGGCACGATGATGTTCATCAGGCCGACCACGAACGGGGTGGCCACGAAGAAGATCATGATCACGCCGTGCGCAGTGAAGATCTGGTCGTAGTGCTCCGGTGGCAGGAAGCCGTCACTGCCCGGCCCGGCCGCGGCCAGCTGCGCGCGCATCATCAGCGCGTCGGCGAAGCCACGCACCAGCATGACCAGCGCCACCACCACATACATGATGCCGATCTTCTTGTGGTCCACGGTGGTGAACCAGTCGCGCCACAGCGGGCCCCACAGCTTGAAGTACGTCACCGCGCCAAGCAGCGCGAGGCCACCCAGCACCATGGCCGCCAAGGTGACCACGACGATCGGCTCGTGCAGCGGCACGGCCTCCCACGTCAATTTACCCAACATGTTCGTTACTCCTGGGATACCTGGGCACCGCCGGCCGCACCTGCCGGTGCCGCAGCAGCGGTGTTCTCACCGACGCCGATGAACTGGTCGATGACTTTCTTGAACAGCAGCGGTTCAACGCTGGAGAAGTGCTGCACCGGCGCGTTCTTCGACGGTGCGGCCAGCGCCTTGAACTGCGCGAAGCTCAGCGCATCGGGTGCGCTGCGCACCTCGGCCACCCAGCGCTCGAAGTCTTCGTTGCTGCTGGCGGTGGCGATGAACTTCATGTTCGAGAAGCCGTGCCCGCTGTAGTTGCCGGACATGCCGCGGAACTGGCCGGGCTCATTGGCGATCAGGTGCAGCTGCGTGCGCATGCCGGCCATCGCATAGATCTGCCCACCCAGCTGCGGGATGAAGAAGGTGTTCATCGTCGAGTTGGAGGTGATGTTGAACGCCAGCGCGCGGTTGGCCGGGAAGTTGAGCTGGTTGACCGTGGCAATGCCCAGGTCCGGGTAGACGAACACCCACTTCCAGTCGGTGGCGATCACATCCACGTGCAGCGGTTCGCCGGGCACATCCAGCGGCTTGTACGGGTCCAGCTCGTGAGTCGACTTCCACACGATCACCGCCAGGCCGGCAATGATCAGCAACGGCACGCCCCAGACCACGATCTCTACTTTGGTGGAGTGCGCCCAGTCCGGCGTGTACTTCGCTTTGGTATTGCCGGCGCGGAAACGCCAGGCAAACACGAAGGTCAGCACGATGGCCGGTATCACCACGATCAGCATGACGCCGATGCAGATCAGGATCAGGTCGCGCTGGGCGAGCCCGACCATGCCCTTCGAATCCAGCAGCACCCAGTCACAGCCCGACAGGCCGACGCAGGCCAGGGCGACCAGCGCCAGGCGGATGCGGTTCCAGCAGATATTCATTGGAGGTCAACCCTGTTGAAGAAGCACGCTTGACCGGCTCGCCTGCGCAGCGCCCGGGCGTGGAGCGGCTACACTGTGGGTACGAGGCCGCCTACAAAATGGCGATCCACTCCAATCAAGCCCATACAAGATACATGATTGTATGGACTTGTGCATCTGCACGTATGGAAAAACTGACCGATGACGCCTTCTGCCGCCGGCCGCCGCCTGAAACACCCGAACCGGACCTGGGTTCGCCCCTTCCGTGAGGGCGCCGGCCCGCTGTACCTGCAGATTGCCCAGCAGGTGCGCGAGGCGGTGGACGACGGCGTGCTGCGCCCGGGCGACCGCCTGCCGCCGCAACGCGACCTGGCCCAGCAGGTGGGCGTGGACCTGACCACGGTCACCCGCGCCTTCGCCGAGCTGCGCCAGGCCGGCCTGCTGGATGCTCAGGGCGCCGGCGGCACCTTCATCGCACGCTCCGCCGGCAACCGCAGCACCTCGGTCGACCTGAGCATGAACATCCCGCCGCTACTGGGCAGCGCACCGTTCGCGCAGGGTCTGGAGGCCGGCTTCCAGCACCTCGGCCAGCAACTCGGCCAGGGCGAGCTGATGAGTTACCACGTTGGCGCCGGCACCCGCGAAGACCGCGCTGCCGCCGTGCAATGGCTGGCGCCGATGCTGGGCCGCGTGGGCGCCGATCAGGTGGTGATCTGCCCCGGCGCGCAGACTGCGCTGTGCGCGCTGATCCTGGCCCGCACCCAGCCGGGCGAGCTGATTGCCGCCGAGCCGTTGACCTACCCCGGTCTGCTGGCTGCCGCGCGCGTGCTGCAGCGGGGTGTGGTGCCGGTGGCGATGGACGCCGAAGGCATGCTGCCGGAAGCGTTGGAAGAGGCCTGCCAGCTGCGCCGCCCACGCCTGCTGTACCTCGTGCCGACCATCCAGAACCCGACCACGGCGACGATGTCGGCGCAGCGCCGGCAGGCGCTGTTGGCAGTCGCCAAACGCCACGATCTGACCGTGATCGAGGACGATCCCTACTGGCTGCTCGCCGGAGATGCCGCGCCGCCGCTGGCCGCACACCGCGACGCCGGCTGTCCGGTCTACTACATCTCTACCCTGTCCAAGTGCCTGGCGCCGGGGCTGCGCACCGCCTATCTGGTGGTCCCGGCCGGCGAGCCGATGGAACCGGTGCTGGATGCATTGCGCGCGATCGCGCTGATGCCGACCCAGTCGATGGTGGCCGTGGCGTCGCAGTGGATCCGCAGCGGCCAGGCCCAGGACATGGTGCAGCGCTTCCAGCAGGAACTTCGCGAACGCCAGAGCATTGCGGCGCAGTACCTGCCCGCGCGCGCCCGGGCCCACCCGGCCGGCCTGCATGTGTGGCTGCCGCTGCCGCCGCGGCTGGACCAGTACCGGCTGATCCAGGCCGCCCAGGAGCAAGGCCTGGGCATCGCCAGCTCCGATGCCTTCAGCGTGGAAGAACCGCCGCCGGGCAACGCCATCCGCCTGTCGCTGGGCGGTGCGGTCGACCAGGGTGCGCTGGCGGGCGCCCTGGCCAAACTGAACGAGATCCTGTCCGAGGTCCCCGAGGCACGCCACAACGCCATTGTCTGAGCCTGGCGCATGGGCAATATCCATACAAGATGATATTTTGTATGCAATGTATGGATGAAGGGATGTGCCGCGATGCGCGCCGAGAAGCTGAAGTTCCACCTGGTGATGGGCGGCTGCGCCGCCTTCGTCGCCTTGATGCTGGCCGCGCTTGCCTGGGTCTGCCTGCAGCCACAGACCGCCGGCGTGCAGGCCGCCGAACGCCACGCCATCGAGCAATGCGTGCAGCGCAGCGAGGATCAGTCGCGTAGCGAGATCCAGCGTCGTGCGCAGGCCGATTCCTGCCGCGAGATGCGCAAGCAGTACGTGCACAAGTTCGGCGGGGAAGATTCCTGATGGGCGCAGCCGCGCCGCGCCGCCGCTGGCTGCTGCCAACGATGATCGCCCTCGCCTGCCTGTTCATGGCCGGGGTTGCGGCGGCGCTGTGGCAGTACTTCGGTTATGGCGAACAATCCACGTTCACCGAACAGGCCATCGTCTTCGATGACTCGCAGTTGCGGCTGCCGGCCGAGCTGGCCGGCGACACCGGACGCATCCGCGTGGTGCATTTCTGGGACCCGGCCTGCGGCGTGTGCAATCGTGAAACCGGTGCGCACCTGAGCTACCTGATCAGCATGTACCGCCGCGCCGGCATCGACTTCTATGCGATCCGCCGCCCGGGAACGCAGGGCGAGCTGCCCGAGCCACTGCGCAGCAAGGTGATCAACCTGCCGACCCTCGACGGCATCGAGCACATTCCGGCCAGCCCTGCGGTGGCGATCTGGGACCGGCGCGGCCACCTTGCCTATGCTGGCCCCTACAGCATCGGCATGGTGTGCAACTCGGCCAACAGCTTTGTCGAGCCGCTGCTGGACAAACTGGTGCGCGGTGAAACCGTGCGCCCGAAAGGACTGCTGGCCGTGGGCTGCTATTGCCCGTGGCAGGCCAAGCGCTGAGGACGCGCAATGACATCATGGAGGCTGGCCGGCGCGCGCGCCGCAAACAACAACGGCGGTCACCTGTCCGAACCGACCGATGGTTATGGACAGGCTCCCGCCGTTGGAAGCAACGATACGCCCCGACATGCTCCGTACATGCCGCGACCGGATGTCGCAGCCCGCGAATGGGTACAGGACGTACTGGCGCACAACGGGCCGATCTACCTGCGCATCGTCAACTCACTGGAACGCACGGTACGCCGCGGCGGCCTTGCCCCCGGACAACGCCTGCCCTCGCAGCGCGCGTTGGCGCAGCAGCTGGGCATCGACCTGACCACCGTCACCCGCGCATTCGACGAAGCACGCAAGCGCGGCCTGATCGAAACGCGTGGCCCGCAGGGTAGTTTCATCGCGCCGCCCAAAGCCGGGTTCGAGCAGGTGGTGGATCTGAGCATGAACGTGCCGCCGGTGCCCGATGCCGATGCGCTGGCCGAGACGCTGCGTCGCGGCGCGGCCGCCGTGCTTGCACGCAGCAACGCACCGAACCTGATGACCTATCACCTGGGGGGAGGCAACCCCACCGACCGCCACGCGGCGGCGCGCTGGCTGCAGCCGATGCTGGGCGTGGTGGACGATGCCTGCCTGCTGCTGACCGAGGGCGCACAAGTGGCACTGGCGGCGATCCTGGTCAGCCAGAGTCGTGATGGCGATGCGATCCTGTGCGACGCGCTGGTCTACCCGGGCCTGCTGCAGGCGACGGCGGCGCTCGGGCGACGGCTGATACCGGTGGCCGGTGACGAGCATGGCATGTGCCCCGATGCACTGGCGCGGCAGGCGCATGAAAGTGGTGCGCGGTTGGTCTATCTCAACCCCACCTGCCAGAACCCGACCGCGCTGACGCTGCCGCTACAACGGCGCCAGGCACTGGCACGCGTGTTGGAAAGCCAAGCGCTGCTGGCGATCGAGGATGACCCCTACTGGCACCTGGCGGAAGCCCCGCCGACGCCGCTGGCAACGCTGGCACCGCGCCACGTGTTCCATGTGGCGACGCTGTCGAAAGTGATCAGCCCCGGCCTGCGCACCGCCTTCGTGCGGTGTCCGGGTGCGGCACACGCCGAAGCCATGGCATCGGCACTGCGTGCCACGCGCTTGATGGGGCATCCGCTGGTCTCGGCGCTGGCCAGCCAGTTGCTGCTGGATGGCTCGGCGCAGGCGCTGCTGGCGCAGGTGCGCAATGAAGCGCGCGAGCGCACACGCATGGCGCGCTACCTGTTGGCGCCATCGCTGCTGGTGCGCGCTGAAGGGCTGCACGCGTGGTGCCGGGTACCTGCACCATGGACCGATGCGACCCTGGTGCGCACTGCGCAGCTGCAGGGGCTGGCGATCGCGCCGTCGTCGGCGTTCTGCCCGCCAGGGGTGCTGCATCAGAACGGCGTGCGGCTGTCGCTGGGGCTGGCCGCGGATCGTCGGCAGCTGGAGAGTGCGTTGCGGCGGATCGATCGGTTGTTGTTGTCCGATGCGTTGCCGGCGATTGATCGGTAGACGGGGATGGGATGTGCCGACCAACGGTCGGCGCCCACCGGCCCGTCGGAGGCCCGGTAGATCCACGCCATGCGTGGATGCGGTGCCAACCAAGGTTGGCATCTACCAAAGCGGGGTCAGGCCAACGCCGCCAGCGTCTGCACCAACGCGTCCATCTGCTGCGGCCGGGTGAACACCGACGGCGTCACCCGCACGCAGGCGCCCGATTCCAGCCCATCGCGATGGGTGGTGAACACGCGGTGCTCGTCCAGCAGGCGCTTCTGCAGCGCGATGTTGTCGGCCACGCTGGCCTGCCCGCGCAGGCGGAAGCTGGCCAGCGCACTGGCCAGCGCCGGGTCCGGCGAGGACAGCACTTCGATATGCGCCATCTTCCGCGCCGGTACCGTCCAGCGCTCGCGCAGGTAGCGCAGGCGCGCCTGCTTGTTGGCCGCCCCAATACGTTGGTGCAGGGCGATCGCTTCCGGCAGCGCCAGATAGGCGGCGAAGTTGACCGTGCCGGTATGCACGCGGCTGCCGACACGGCCGTCGTCGGTCTCGCCCATGTACGGGTCCAGATCCGCCACACGTCCCCTGCGCACGTACATCGCGCCGACACCGACCGGCGCACCGATCCACTTGTGCAGATTGATACCGACGAAATCAGACTTCAGCTGCGGCACCGCGTAGTCGATCTGGCCGAAGCCATGCGCCGCATCGACGATCACATCGATACCGCGCGCACGTGCGCGCTCGGCGATCTCCGCCACCGGCAGCACCAGTCCATGGCGGTGGCTGACCTGGGTCAGCAGCACCAGCTTCAGCCGCGGTAGTCGTGCGAACGCGGCATCGTAGGCCTGCAGGATCTGCGCGCGATCGGGCACCGCCGGCAGCGCGATGCGCTCGACCTGCGCGCCGCGACGCTGCTGCAACCAGCGCATGGCGCCGATCATGCTGTCGTAGTCGATGTCGGCAAACAGCACCTGGTCGCCCGGCTGCAGCCGGTTATAGCCGCCGATCAGCGCCAGCATCGCCTCGGTGGCGCCACGGGTCAGTGCGATCTCATCAACGCCCACACCGAGCAGCTCGGCCACCTGGCGATGTACCGCCATGTACTGCGCCGGAAACGCGCGGCGCCCGTACCAGGCGTTTCCACGGTTCACCTCCGCGGTGTGCCGCTGGTAGCTGGCCAACGTCTCGCGCCCCATCGCGCCCCAGTAACCGTTCTCCAGGTGGTTCACTTCATCGGTGATATCGAAGTGGCTGGCCACGGCGGCCCAGTAGCTTTCATCGCGGGCCAGCGCGTCCGGCGCCACGGTCGTTGCGGGAATCTGCATGGGTGCAGCGTAGCGCGCGGCGGCCGTGGCAGACAGTGAAGACAGCGCCGCTGCGGCCGGCAGCAATGCGCCAGCACGCAGCAGGGTGCGGCGACGGCTGTCCATCAGAAGGTCAGCCGATACTGCGCGTACAGATTGGCGCCGTCGGTGTCGTACGGCGCGTTGCGCGAGTAGACCAGACCGCGACTGGCCTGGAAAGTGGCCTCATCCGGATAGCGGTCGAGCACGTTGTCCGCACCGACGCGCAGGCTGTGGTGCTCATTGATGCGGTAGCCCACCGCCAGGTCGAGGAAGCTCATCGCGCCGAAGCGCTGGTAGATATCGCCCGCCGCGTTGCCGCTGGAATCGGTCCAGGCACCGTAATAGCGCATGCGCGCCATCAGCGACCAGGCACCGATGTCCCAGCTGCCGGTGAGGCTGCCCTTGTGCTCGGGCAGGCGGTCTTCGAACAGCACGCGCTGGGTTTCGTTGGTCGCCACCGATGTGCTGCCGTTGTCCACGCGGGTCTGGTTGTAGTTGTAGGCCAGGGTCAGCGTCATGCGGCCGGCGCCGAGGTCGCGCAGGTAATTGCCGACCACGTCCACGCCGGTGGTGGTGGTGTCGAAATCGTTGGTGAAGTAGTTCACCGAGGTGTAGCCCAGCGGGTTGGGTGTCCCGGCCGGGATGGCGAAGCTGGCCGACTGGCTGAAGCGGTCGGTGAGCTTGATCTGGTAGACATCCACCGAACCGGACAGGCCCAGGTCGGTGCGCCAGGTCAGGCCCAGCGACGCGGTGCGCGACTCTTCCGGCTTCAGCGGCTGGGCGCCGAGCAGCTGCGCCAGCGGGTCGTTCGGCGACAGGCGGCCACTGGTGAAGATCTGCAGCGTGCGCGTATCCAGGCCCTGCGTGGTGCTGGTGGTGTTGAGCTGCGCCGGCGTCGGTGCACGGAAGCCGGTGGACACGGTACCGCGCAGGGCCACGTCAGGGGTGATCGCAAAGCGCGCCGACAACTTGCCATCCAGCGTGCTGCCAAAGCTGGAGAAGTCTTCGTAGCGGCTTGCTGCACCAATGCTCCAACGTTCGCCCAGCGGTACTTCCATATCCACATAGGCGGCCTTGCTACGCTGGCTCCACTGCCCGGCCTGGCTGGCCGAGAAGCCCGGCGCGCCGTTGGAGTTGGCTTCCAACCCGGCGGCGGCACCCGGCCCCACCGCGTACGAGGCCGGATCGCCGGCGCGTACCTGGTAGGTTTCCTGGCGGAACTCGCCACCGAAGGCGACGTTGATCGGCTTGGACAGCGCGGCCACGTCCCATTCGTAGTTGAAATCGGCGTTGGCGTTCTTCTCGGTCTGGGTCAGGCGGCCGAGATCGAAGTCAGTCGGGCTGGCCGGGCCGAGCGAGGCATTGATCGAGTTCTTCAGGCTGTAATCGATGGCGTTGCGGCCATACGAGGCGCTGACATCCCAGCGCAGCTTCGGTGTGATCTCACCGCGCAGGCCGCCGACCAGCTGCAGATCGTTCTGGACGTTGCCATACTGCGGGCTGAAACCCACCGGGTACAGCGAGCGCAGGTTCCAGCCCGGGAAGATCGGCGTGCTGCGATAGGCACCGGTGGTGGTATCCGGATTGCGCCAGTTGAAATCGCTGACGCCATCGCTGTGGCTGTACAGGCCGAAGGCATAGAGCTCCAGCGTATCGCTGGCATGAGCCTTCACGTTGAAGCCGACGCGGCGGCTTTCCAGTTCCGGCTGGCCCCAGCGCTGCACCGGGTTGGGCACCTCCAGCTCGGGATGCGCTGCCTGGAAGGCGATGGCGTCCGGGCGCTGGCGGGTGCGCGAGGTGGCATCGGAGTTCGACGATTCGGCGAACAGCACCAGGCTGCCGTAGTCGCCCAGCGACCAACCGGTGCGCGCACTGAAATCGCGCGACGCACCGTCGCCCTGCGCATACTGCGAGTAGCCGGCGTTGATCTCGGTGCCGGGACCGTCTTCGAGAATGATGTTGATGACACCGGCGATGGCATCCGAGCCGTACTGTGCCGACGCGCCATCGCGCAGCACCTCGATGCGCTTGATCGCGCTGGTCGGAATCTGTGCGAGGTCGGCCGCCTGCGCGCCACGGTTGCCGAGCAGTGCGCTGCGGTGGAAGCGGCGACCGTTGACCAGCACCAGGGTCTGGTCGGGCGACAGCCCGCGCAGGGTGGCCGGGCGCACGAACACCTGGCCATCGGCCATCGGCAGGCGCTGCACCACGAACGACGGCACCAGCTGGGCCAGCACGTCCTTCAGGTCGGTCGAGTCAACCGAGCGGATGTCTTCCTTGGTGAACACGTCCACCGGCGCCAGCGTTTCGAACTGGGTGCGGTTGGACGCCCGGGTGCCAGTGACCAGCATCGCGTCGAGCTGGGTGGGTGCCGCGCGGCTGCCGCCTGCGGCATCGACCGCATCGGCCTCCGCTGCGATCGCGCCTCCTGCGCTGGCCATGGAAAGGGCAAGGAGGATGGAACGCGAAAGCTTCGAACGATGCACGGCAGGGCTCCGGGAGGACGCGACAGGGCCAGCGCCTGCAGGGGTGTGGCAGGGCTGGACAAGGCGCGCAGTCTCGGCGCGATCTGTGAAGGAGGCATGACGTCAGTACGACAACTTGATGCGTGATCGCTTGTTGGGCGAAAGGCATCCACGCATGGCGTGGATCTACTGGCAGGCGTATCCCGCCATGGATTTACGCCATCCATGGGCGATGTGCCGGCCCACATCGGCGAGCACCGGACACAGTAGATCCACGCCATGCGTGGATGATGTGCCGGAAGCTAACCCACGGCGTCGCCCCCGGAGCCAAAGTGCGCCGGCCATGCCGTTCGCAGCGGGACGAACATCATGCCGGCGAATACCACCAGGGACGGCGTGGTCATGATCCAGATGTGCGTGGTGCCAAAGCCCATGACGTCGACCTTCAGATCGCCGATCCATTCCAGATGCATAAGCACCATCACAAGTCCGCCGATGGTCGCGCACGGCATCCCACCGTGACCGGCCCCCAACAACGTCGGTGTCAGAAACCCGCCCAGCAACGCGAAGCCGACACGGTACACCCAGGGATTGCCCCGCCAACGTGGCGCGCGGACCAACATCAGCATCAGCAGCGCCAGGGTCAGCAGACTGGGCAGCACCCAGAGGGTAAGCAGCAGTTCGATCATCGGCCGGGCTCCGCTGACCTGGCATCCCACATCGTCGATCGCATCTCCCTGCCCTCCATAACGTCCATGAAGCGCGCATTGTTGTCGGTACGCAGGCAGACGCAAAGCTTTTGCAGCGCAAGAACTGCTAAACGCCGCGCCTGCCGATCCGCTACTGTGCCGGCATTGGATTCGGGGAACGGCAGGATGAGCGCGGCAGGGAAGGCGTTGTGGTACATCGAAACCCATGCGGACCAGCCGCTGGCATTAGCCGATATCGCGGCGGCGGCCGGTCTATCGCCGTTCCATCTGTCGCGGCTGTTCCAGGCCCGCACCGGTACTTCGGTGGTGCGTTACCTGCGGGGGCGCCGCCTGACCGCCGCCGCGCAACGGTTGGCCAATGGGGCCGGCGACATCCTGCAGGTCGCGCTGGGGGCCGGCTATTCCACCCATGCAGCGTTCACCCGCGCCTTCAGCGAGCAGTTCGGGCAGACGCCGGAGCGGGTACGCGAACAGGGCACCGATGGCCTGGCGCTGGTGCAGGCCATCCGCGTGGACGATGCGCCGGCGCCCTGCAGTGAATCGCCGCGGCTGCTCGACACTCCCACCTTCCAGGTGGTGGGCATCGGCATGCGGCATACCCGCGACAGTGGCGGTGCGATTCCCAGCCAGTGGGCGCAGCTCAACCGGGAATGGCCGACGCCCGCTCCGATCAGCTTCGGTGTGTGCTGCAACAGCGACGACGATGGTGGCTTCGATTACATAGCTGCACTGCCCGCCAGCGCGCTGTCGACCGTGCCGGCGCACTGGCAACGGGTGGACGTGCCGGACCGCCGCTATCTGGTGGCCTGGCACGGCGGGCACATCTCGGCCATCCGCTCGACCTGGTTCTGGCTGCTGGATCAGTACCTGCCCGGCTCCGGCCTCAGCCTGGCCGACGCACCGGATCTGGAGCGCTACGACACGCGCTTCGACGAGCACACCGGCAACGGCGGCGTGGAGATCTGGTTACCGGTGGACGAAAACCCTCGCTGACATGGAGTTGAAGATGCGCATGACCGCCGCTGTGCTGGGAATGATGCTGATGTGCCTGGTGACCACCGCCACTGCCCGCGAATCCAAAGCGGCCGGCGAGCGCCAGGGCACCACGACGGTGGCCAGCGCCACCGTGCGTGATGCACAGCGCCACGACACCCTGCGCTACACGGTGTGGTATCCGGCACCGGCCGGTAGCAGGGAGAACGCGTTGACCATCGGCCCGTCGGGTGCGCCGCTGTTCGATGTCGGTCGCTCGGCATTGAATGCGCCGGTCGCGGGCGATCGCCTGCCGACGCTGTTGCTGTCGCACGGTAACGGCGGCAGTGCGCGCATGATGGGCTGGCTGGGCACGGCGCTGGCGCGGAACGGTTACCTGGTGATCGCGGTCGATCATCCCGGCAACAACGGTGCTGATGAAATGACCCTGACCGGCAGCATGCTAAGCTGGCTGCGCGCGGATGATCTGCGCGCTGCGCTGGCCGCCGTGCAGGCCGATCCGATTCTGGGCCCGCACGTCGATCCTGCGCGGCTGGGCGTGGCCGGTTTCTCTGCCGGTGGTTACACCGCGCTGCTCGCCGCCGGTGCACGCCCCGACCTGCAGCGGCTGTTGGCGTTCTGTACCGCGCACCCCGATGACGGCGTCTGCCAACCGCAGCAGGAAGCTGCCACGCACACGATGACGGCGCGTGCTGCCGCTGCGGCTTCGCCTGCGCTTGCACCGTGGATCGCCCAGGCCGACGACGCGCGCGCGATTCCCGGTGTGCGCGCCGTGTTCCTGCTGGCGCCAGCCATCGTGCAGGCATTCGCGCCGGAGCAGCTTTCGTCGCTGCGGCAGCCGGTATCGATCGTGTTGGGCGAGGCGGACAGGGTTGCGCCGCCGCAAAGCAATGGCGAGGCAGCCCAGGCGTTGATTCCGGGTGTGGTACTGATGCGCCTGCCGAATGTGGGCCACTACGATTTCCTGGCCACGTGTACTTCCACCGGGCGGCAGCAGTTGCCGGACCTGTGCACCACGTCGGTACCCAAGGCGGAGACCCATGCGCAGGCGGTGGTCGCAGCGGTGCGATTCTTCGCCGAAACACTGCGCTAGTGGCCGCCGAGCATGACGCGGCGCTACAGTGGGCGCGTCCAGGGAGGATCGATCATGCGCCTGCTGCACCTCACCCTGCCGGTGTCCGATGTGGCCGCTGTCGCCGCGTACTTCCACGATGTGCTGCAGCAGCGCGTGGTCGGCAACCATGTGCACATCGGCTGGAGCACGATCGAACTGCAGCCAGCTGAAGGGCGCCCGGTCGGCGGTGTGCATCTGGCCTTCAACGTGCCCGACAACCGCTTCGACGAAGCGATGACCTGGCTGCGCGAACGCACGCCCTTGCAGCGCAATCCAGCGGGGCTGGACTACTTCGCGCTGAAAAGCAGCTGGCAATCGCAGTCGGTGTACTTCACCGGCCCGGATGGGTTGATCCTGGAACTGATCGGTCGCCGTCGCCTGCCAGCCAGTACCCGCGAAGGCGCATTCCACGGCAGTGAGCTGACCTGCCTCAGCGAAGTCGGCCTGCCCAGCCACGACGTCGACGCCGTGCGCGAACAGTCCAGCCAGCGCTTCGGCCTGCAGCCGATCAGCCCAGCCTCGCCGCAGTTCGCGCCGATGGGTGACGACGAGGGCCTGCTGATCGTGGTCGCCGCCGATCGCCGTTGGTTCCCAGAGCAGAAGGACCTACCCAATGCACAGGGGCTGTTGCTGCAGGTTGGCGATGTGACGGGTAGTGGCGAACTGCGCGACGACACACTGGGCTGGCACGTCACCACATCACGGCCGACCGGCTACTGAGCCACCGCAGGCGGTTGGCTCAGATCGACTCATCCTCACGCTTGACCAACGTCCAGCACGGCGCCTGCGCAAAGGTATACGTCTGCTGGTCGCTGCTGTCCGGCGTGCGGATCTGCACCTGGCGCTGCCCATCGGCCAACACACTGATCTGCATCTCGCGCCCCTGCCCGGCCAGTGCTGCTGGATCAGGCATCACCGGCCACTCGACGTCGGCCAGCGCCAGCCGGCTTTCCACCTTGCGCGGTTCCGGCTCGGCCTCGGCATCGATATAGCTGTCCAGCAGTGGATCGGCGGTGGCCCTTTCCTGCAGCGTGATCTCGTTGCCGAAGTGCTTCAGGAACCCCTCGAATTCGGCGTAGGGGCATTCGCTGCGGGCAGGCGGCGGCGCGGGTGTTGGCGTGCAGGCGGTCACGGCGATGCCTGCAACAAGCGCCAGCGACACAGCGGAGCGATATCCACGCATGGGCGCATCCTGAATCCGGTTCGGTCGCCCCATGCTACCGCGCGACATACAATTCCGGCATTCCGCCTGCCCGAGATGCCCATGCACCGCCTCCTGCTCCTGATCGGCCTGCTGCTGCCCGCCCTGTGGCCTGCGGTGGCGAGCGCAGTCGACGTCCGCGAAGGCGATCTCCTGTTTGTCACCGCCGGTCGCAGCGGCCTGAGTGCGGCCATCGACGATGCCACCGGCAAGCAGGGCGCGACCAGCTTCGATCACGTCGCGCTGGTGGCTTCGGCGCCGAAGGGCTGGGAGGTACTGCATGCCGATGAGAAGGGGTCACGCCGGCAATCGTTGATCGAATTCCGCCAGGAGGCCCAGGCCAAGCGTCGGCAGATCGTGGCCTATCGTCTGCGCGCGCCGCAGCAGGCAGCCATCGAGGACGCGGTCGCCACCGCGCGCACAATGCTGGGCAAGCCGTACAACACATCCTATGTATTGAATGAAGACAGTTATTACTGCTCGGACTTCATCGAGCGCGCCTTCCGCGCGCACCACGTGTTCGCGCTGCAGCCGATGAACTTCCGCAACCCGCAGACCGGTGAGATCGCCCGGCACTGGATTGACCTCTACCGCAGCATGGGCATGGCAGTACCGCAGGATCAGCCTGGCACCAATCCGAACGACATGTCAGCCGCACCGGTCCTGCAGCGCATCGGCGTACTGGAATAAGCGAAGCCCCGCACAGGGCGGGGCTTCACCGGTCACACCGCGTGCGCAGCGTGGTCATTCTTCTTCGTCGTGGCCGCCTTGCTGCTGGTTGCGCTCCTTGCGCTGCTGATCCTGTTCCTGTTGCTGCTGTTGCTGCTGCTGGTCACGACGTCCCTGCTGTGGATCCTGCTGGCTCTGCTGACCCTGCTGTTTCTGGTTCGGGTTCTGGTTCTGGTTCTGGTTCTGCTGTGCCATGTCCGTTCTCCGAAAGCCACGCGCGGAATGCGGTGGACGCGGCCATCGTCTGCAGCGAAGAGTTAATCGCGCGTTGGCGGACGGCTACACCTGTGTGTACGTGCGTGAATGAACGCGCAGAGCCCCTTGCGGCACAAGCGGATGAAGGATTCATGCGGGTTCGGCATGTGCTCATACCTTCGTCACTGCGGCACGCATTCATGGCGTTCGCAGGCGGAAACACGCGCTGAACGAGGCTGGCTTCCCTCGTCATGCAGGAAAGCCAGCCCTGCATTCAGGGCATCACCGGCGGCACATACGCCAGGGTCATGCCCAGCAGCCACAGCAGGCCCAGCACCAGCGGAATGTGCACCAGCAGCTGGATGAAGGTGAAGCCCACGATGTCTCGCGCCTTCAGCCCCAGCACGCCCAGCAGTGGCAGCATCCAGAACGGATTGATCAGGTTCGGCAGCGCTTCGGCCGCGTTGTAGACCTGCACCGCCCAGCCCAGGTGCGCCTTCAGTTCGTTGGCGGCCTGCATCACATACGGCGCCTCGATGATCCACTTGCCACCTCCGGACGGCACGAAGAAGCCCAGCACCGCCGAGTAGACGCCCATCACCAGCGCGAACGAATCGGTGCTGGCCACGTGCACGAACAGGCTCGACAGCCTGTGCGCGAGGGTCTGCCCGTCACCGCCGGCGGCGTGGGTAAGGATCATCGCAATGCCACCGTACAGCGGGAACTGGATCAGCACACCGGTGGTGCTCGGCACCGCCTTGGCCACCGCGTTGAGGAAACTGCGCGGCCGCCAGTGCAGCAGCAGGCCCAGCGAAATGAACAGGAAGTTGTAGGTGTTGAGGTTGGCGATGGCGGTGATCACCGGCTTGTTGGCGAACTCGTTGAACAGCCACCCGAACGCCAGCAGCGAGAGCAGCACGGTCAGCAGCGGGCTGTATTCGAGCCATTCGCCCGGGCGCGTGCGTCGCTGCAGCGGTTCCGGCTCGGCCTGCGCGGCGCCGGGGAACTCCTCGGCGGTACGTGCACTGCTGGCCGCAGGTGCGGTCAGCCAGGCGATCAGCAGCGAGACCAGGATCAGCACCGAGGTCAGTGCGATCGACTGCCACAGGAAGATGGTTTCGGTGAACGGCAGCACGCCGGTGATCTCCACCAGCCCCGGCGGCATGCTGGCCGGGTTGGCCTGCAACTGCGCGGCCGACGAACTCAGCCCCATCGCCCACACCGCACCCAGCCCCAGATACGCCGAGGCGCCAGCAGCGCGGTAGTCCATGCGCAGTTCGGTACGGCGGGCCAGCGCGCGTACCAGCAGGCCGCCGAACACCAGCGAGAAGCCCCAGCTGAGCAGCGAGGCCAGCATGCTGACCAGGCCCACGTACACCACCGCGCCACGGCCGGTGCGCGGCACCCGGGCCAGGAAGTCGATGAAGCGTGCGACCACCGGCGCAGTGGCGACGGCGTAGCCACCGATGACCACGAAGGCCATCTGCATGGTGAAGGGAATCAGGCTCCAGAAGCCGTCGCCGAAGGCCCGTGCAGTGGCCTGTGGGGTTGAGCCGAAGCCGGTCGCGGCCAGCGCGACGATGACCACGCCCAGCACCGCGAACACATACGCGTCGGGGAACCACTTTTCCGCCCAGGCGGCCGAGCGCAAGGCTGCGCGCGCCATCCAGCCGTCCTGTACTGCTGCCGTCGAGGCCATCGCCTACTCTCCCAGGTTCGATGGGCCGATTCTGGGCGGTAGGGTGCGGGCTGTCAGCCACCTATTGGTCGTAGGTGGCGGAAGGCGGTAGTGCCGGCCGCTGGCCGGCAACCTCGGGATCGCACACCAGTGCAGCCGGCCAGCGGCCGGCTCTACCGTACCTTGGGCTCAGCGCAGCGCCAGGTCCATCGCGATGCCGGCAAACAGCGCCGCGCCGACCCAGTTGTTGTGCAGGAACGCCTTGAAGCACGGGCCGCGCTCGCGGTTGCGGCAGATCCAGAACTCGTACACCACCAGCGCGGCGGCCACGGCCAGGCCGGCCAGGTAGTACCCGCCCAACCCGGCGCGCAGACCGACCAGCGCCATCGTGGCCAGGAACAGCGCGTACAGCACGCCCTGGATCACCAGGTCGAGATCGCCGAACAGGATCGCGGTGGAGCGCGAGCCCATCTTCAGGTCGTCCTCGCGATCGACCATGGCATACCAGGTGTCGTAGGCGGTGGACCACAGGATGTTGCCCGCATACAGCAGCCAGCCCAGCATCGGCACCTCGCCCTGCACGGCAGCGAACGCCATCGGGATGCCCCAGCCGAACGACATGCCCAGATAGACCTGCGGCAGATGGGTGTAGCGCTTCAGGTACGGGTAGCTGGCGGCCAGGAACACACCGATGAAACTCAGGCCGATGGTCAGCCCGTTCATGGTCAGCACCAGGCCGAACGCCACCAGCATCAGCACCGCGAACAGAGCCAGCGCAGCACGGCCACTGATCGCGCCGGTCGCCAGCGGACGCGCCTTGGTGCGTTCTACATGCGGGTCGAGCCAGCGGTCGGCGTAGTCGTTGATGACGCAACCGGCCGAACGGGTCAGCCACACGCCGGCGGTGAACACGAACAGGGTCCACAGCGGCGGTAGGCCGCCGGCAGCCAGCCACAACGCCCACCAGGTGGGCCACAGCAGCAGCAGCGTGCCGATCGGGCGATCGGCGCGCATCAGACTCCAGTAGTGCCGCCAACGCGGCGTCGGCGCCGAATGCGGCGCGGAAAGGGGGGTATCAGCCATCGCACTAGGATACTCCTGTGCCTTCGGCCCGACTTTGCGGACGGGGGGAGATTTGTGCAGCGAAACTGGATAGAATGCCCGTCCCGCACCGCCACATGGCGCTGCGATGCCCGCCCCGGTACTGACCGGTGGCGTGCTGGTTCTACAACGCGCCCGTAGCTCAGCCGGATAGAGTAGTGGCTTCCGAAGCCATTGGTCGGGGGTTCGAATCCCTCCGGGCGCGCCATTCTCCCCCTTCACTGTCTGCACGTGGCCCGCCCGCGCTGGACGATGCTGCGCGCTTCATCAACACTGCGGGCATGACGCCACCGGATCTGCTGAAGCTGGCGGCAGGCGCTGCGATTCTTGGCCTGGCCGCCTTGTCCACCGGAGTGAGCTTCGGCCGCGCGCCACGTGGCAGCCCGTTGCTCACTGCGTTTCTTGCCTGTTTTGCCGCCGCCAACCTGTTCGGCCTGGTGCTGCTCGGTGGGCAGGCCTGGCTCTCGCCCGATGCCGTGCGCTGGCTGCGGGTGATCGAAGTGCCGCTGGTCTATCTGCTGGGCCCGTTGCTGTATGGCCACGCGCGTGACCTGCTGGCGCCCGCGCCGGCCGGTGCCGCGTCGTTGTCGATCGCGCATCTGCTGCCTGCCGCGCTCGCCTTCGTCATCTCGCTGTTGAACGCGCTCACGCCCTTCGAGGCTTCGCCACTCGGCAACGCCGTGTTCCAGCTCAGCTTCCATGGCTGGCTGCTGCAGGGGACACCCTACCTGCTGGCCACGCTGTGGCTGTCGCTGCGAAAGTCGTCACCGGCACGGGGAACAGCCCTCCAGCGCTCGGGTCTGCGTGGCCTGGCCGTGGTCATGACCGGCTGCTGGCTGTCCAGCACGATGAACCGGTGGCCTCCCGACGCCGCTCCACTGCTGGCCAGCATCGGGCTCAGCCTGCTGACCGCCGCCGGCATGTACCTGCTGGCCTGCAGGGTGGTACGTCAGCTCCTGCAGGCTCCCCCCGGCAGCTCCACGCCAGTCATCGCCGGCCTGCCGGCGGCCCTCGACGAAACAGCCGTTGCACGCTACCAGCGTTCCGGCATCGACGCGGCGCAATGCACGGCCATCGCCAGCGCGCTGACGACGTTGATGCAGGACGAGCGCCTGCATGAAGCGCCTGGGCTGGACCTGCAGCAGCTGAGCCATCACAGCGGCTGGACACCCAACCAGGTCTCGCAGGCGCTCAACCAGGGCCTGGGCCAGAGTTTTTCCGAGTTCGTGAACGGCTTCCGCATCGCGGCTGCGAAGGCCTGCCTGTCCGATCCGTCCGACCCGCGCAGCGTGCTGGACATCGGGCTTGCCGCGGGCTTCGGCAGCAAGTCGACCTTCAACAGCGCGTTCAAGCGCGCGACCGGGCAGACCCCCAGCGAGTACCGGCGCCAGCCCGCCACGTCCGACTGAACGTCCAATCCTTCACGTCCGGTCGAACGGCGCACGTCCTTGCGGTGCCATCAGCCCTCGACCCGACCAAGAAGGTGATGCGATGCGATGGCGATGGATGATGTTCGGCCTGCTGTGGATGCTGGTGGTTCCGGTGCAGGCTGCCGGGGTACAGGCTGCCGAGGTGGACGCCGCCGGTGTGCTGGCCAAGGCCCGCACCGCCAGTGGCGGGAATCGATGGCAGGCAATACAGCGCCTGCAGGCGGAGGGTGAGCAGTCGGTCGGCGGGCTGCAGGGACATTGGCAGTTCACTCAGGACCTGCAGATGGGCCGCTATGCCGAACAGGCGCAGTTGGGGGCCTACACCGTCGCGCAGGGTTTCGACGGACAACTGTCGTGGCGGCGCGACTACGGCGGCGAGGTCGGCCTGCTGGATGGCACCGTTCCGCGACGGACCGCGCGTACGCAGTCGTGGCTGGCAACGCGCGCCTACTGGTCCAACGCGTACCCGGCCGCGCGCTTCGCCGCGCCTCGTGCCGAGGCTCACGATGGCCGGCAGTACACCGTACTGGCCACCACGCCGGAGGGCGCCGACCCGATCGAGCTCTGGTTCGACACCGATAGCGGCCTGCTCGGCCGGATGGTGATCGCATCTGCCCGCACCCCCACCGCCACGGCATTGGAGGACTACCGGACGGTCGATGGCCTGCTGCTGCCCCATCGCATCATCACCGACACCCTCGATGGCCAGGGCCGTGCCGATCCGCGCCTGCGCAGCGACGTCCGGGTGCAGCGCTATCGGGTAGATGGCCCAGTGCCGGACGCGGTGTACGCACCGCCGGCAATGGCCCGTGACAGCTCCATCGACGATGCCAGCGGCACCACCCACGTCCCGTTCGACCTGATCAACAACCATGTCTACGTCGAGGCCGAGGTGGACAGCCAGCCGGCGCGATTCCTCGTAGACACCGGCGCCATCAACTTGCTGACTCCGAGCGCCGCCAAGCGCTTGGGGCTGACCGCCACGGGCCACCTGAGCGTGCATGGTGCCGGCGACAACGCCAGCGACCTGGGCCTGGCGCAGGCCCGCCATCTGCGCATTGGTGGTGCACACCTGAATAACCCGGTGTTCCACATCATCGACCTGGGCCAGCAGATCAACTCGATGGGTGTGCCACACGATGGCTTCATCGGCTACGAGACCTTCCTGCGCTTCGTCACCACCTTCGACTATGACGCGCGCGTGCTCAGCTTTACCCGACCCGGCCAGTACCAGCCGCCCGCCAACGCGGTGGTGCTGCCGTTCGAACAGGACGACCGCGCGCCGGTGCTGAACGGTGAACTGGACGGCATCCCGCTGCGGCTGTGGCTGGACACCGGCTCACGCAACTCGCTGAGCCTGAGCAGCCCGTTCGTGCGCACGCATCAGTTGCTGGAGAAGTACCACGCCAGCGAGGAGGCGGTGGTGGGCTGGGGATTGGGTGGCCCAGGCCGTGCACATCCCGCGCGGCTGGGCGCGCTTCACATGGGCGATATCAAGGTCACCGGCCTGGTGGGTGATCTGTCCACCACAGACAAAGGCGCGCTGGCCCTGGCCGACTATGGCGCGATCCTCGGTGGTGGTGTGCTGCGCCGGTTCTCCATGGGCATCGACTACGACACCAAGCGCCTCTATCTGGTGCCCAACGCTGAAAGCACACGGCCCGATGCCTTCGACCGCAGCGGGCTGTGGCTGCAGGCCGAAGACAGTGCACTGCGTGTGGCGGATGTGGCGCCGAGCGGTGCCGGTGCACATGCTGGACTACGCAAGGACGATCGCATCGTCATGATCGCGGGCGAACCGGTGGCCGCGCGGAGGCTGGGTGACTGGCGGGCGCTGCTGCGTGAGCGACCGGTTGGGGCGCGCGTGGGCATCCGTTTTCTGCGCGATGGCCGGCAGATGGATGCCGAGCTGGTGTTGGCGGATCGGGTGGCGGCGCGGTGGGCTGCTGATTGAGGCACAAACAGCAACGCCGGGCATCGCCCGGCGTTGCATTCAAGACCGTCGAGCATGGCTCGACGCTACACAGAGCGGATCAGTATTTACCGTCAAACGCAAAGATCGGCTTGCGCTGCTTCCACGCACCGGCGGTGAAGTCCGGGAACTCCAGCGTCTGGAAACCGTTGGCGATCGACTGCTCGCTCAGCGGCGTGATCGCGCTCCAGGTCACCGCGTCGTAGATGTCGATCGGCATCGGCGCCTTGGCCTTCAGCGCTTCAACAAACGCGTGGATGACGAACCAGTCCATGCCACCGTGGCCGGCGCTGGCGGCGGTGTCGGCATTCTGCTTCCACAGCGGATGCTCGTACTCATCCTGGTACTTCTTGAATTCCTCCCACTGGTGCGGCGGGCTGCGGCCTTCGATGTGGATCGAATGGTTCACGTCCATCCACAGGCCGTGAGTGCCCTGCACGCGGAAGCCCATCGAGTACGGGCGCGGCAGCGAGGTGTCGTGCTGCAGCAGGATGGTCTCGCCGTTCTCGCAGGCCAGCGTGGTGGTGACGATGTCGCCCAGCTTGAACTTCACCTTGGTGCTGGGATGCGTGGTGCCGCCACTCTTGGCCACGGTGTAGTCGTGCAGGCCGCGTGCCTTGGTCGCAAAGGCATTGATGTGGGTGAAGCGGTTGCCACGGTTGATGCCGGTGTACATCGCGCACGGGCCGATGCCATGGCTGGGATACAGCTCGCCATTGCGCTGCACCGAATGCTCGGTGCGCCAGCGTGCTTCGCTCCAGCCCTTGGGGCCGAATTCCACGCCGCTGTCGTAAGGCTGGTTCGGGTCGCCGGAGTTGAACTTCACACCGCGCAGGTCATGCTGGTAGCCGGCCTGCAGGTGCACCAGCTCGCCGAACAGGCCCTGGCGCACCATCTGCAGCGCGGCCATCACGTCGCGGCGGTAGCAGACGTTTTCCAGCAGCATGTACGGGGTGCCGGTGCTCAGCTGGGTCTTCAACACGTCCCAGTGGTCCTGCAGGGTGATGCCGGCCACCACTTCGCAGCCCACGGCCACGCCGGCCTGCATCGCGGCAATCGCCATCGGTGCGTGGTATTCCCACGGCGTGGCGATGATCACGCCGTCGATGCCCTTCTGTTCCAGCAAGTGCTTCCAGGCGTTGGTGTCACGGTCCTGGCCATAGGTCTTCGGCGCCGGCTTGCCGGCCTTGGTCACCATTTCGGCGGCGCGGCCGAGCATGATCGGCTCGATATCGCAGACGGCAACCACTTCGACGTCGTCGCGACGCACCAGTTCCTTCAGCAGCACCAGGCCGCGCATGCCGGTACCGATCATGGCCAGGCGCACCTTGCGCCCGCGTGCCCATGCCGGGGTCTGCGGCAGCAGGCTGCTGGCGGCGACAGCGGCACTGGCCGCGATGAATTCCCTACGCTTCATGGCAAACATCTCTCCTCTTGGCAGCGTGCCGGCCGCAGCCGGCACGCCAGGTCACGCAAACGGAATTACTTGAACCGGTAGCCGATGGTCACACTGTAACCACGGCCGAAGATGGTTGCGTAGTCACTGGAGTCACCCAGGAAGCTGTTCGGGTCGTAGAACGGCAGGCGATTGAACAGGTTCTTGACGGTGAAGCTCAGGTTCCAGGCATCGTCCGGGCGCCAGGTGACGCTCATGTTGGCGGTCCACCACGACGGTGCGCCATCACACTTGCTTTTCTGCAGGGCCAGGTAGCCGCCGGTGCAGGTTTCCTTGTTGTTGCTCTCTTCGTCGATCTGATCGGTGGCCCACTTGGTGCCGCCCACGTAGTTGACGAACATGCTGGTGGTGACCTGCTTGTAGGTCCAGTCGGCATTGAGCGTGGCGCGCAGGCGTGGGTTGTTGTAGTAGCCCACCACATCGCCGTAGTACCAGCCACTCTGTTCATCCATGTAGAAGCGGTTGCGGTTGGCGATGGTGGCGGCCAGGCCGATGTTGAGGTTGCCCCAGTCACCCAGCGAGAAGCGGCTGCGCGCATCGATGTCGAAGCCGTCGATGAGGGTCTTGCCACGGTTCTTGTACTGGCCCACCACGCTGGCCACGTTGCCGGCGGAGTAGCCCGGCAGCGTTCCCGGGCAGCTGACACCACTGGCCGGATCGGCGCACATCGCCGCCAGCTGGGCCAGGTTGGCACGGTCACTGTCGGTGATCGGCGAGCGCGACATCGAGATGATGTCTTCCATGCGGCGATAGTCGGGCGCGACGATCTCGTTGTTGCGATAGATGAACCAGTAGTCCGCCGACACCGACAGCCAGCTCGCCGGCTCGTAGACGAAGCCGAGGGTGGCGATCTTCGCCTTCTCCGGCTTCAGGTCCTTGTTCGGCTGGGTCATGCGCGCCACGGTGCGGCTGCAATCGACGTTCAGCAGGTTCTTGCCCAGATCGACATCACCCGGCCGCTGCGACTTCAGCAACAGGTTGGCGATGGCGTTGGTCTCGTTGCAGCGCAGTTCGTCACGGAAGCCACCCAGCTGTGCGAACACGCCGCCGTTGCCGGACTCGGCCAGGCTCGGTGCGCGGAAGCCAGTGGAGTAGGTACCACGCAGCATCAGCTGGTCGAAGGCCTGGTACTTGAAGCCGATCTTCGGTGCCACGTTGGCGCTGAAGTTCGGATACTTGTCCACGCGCACTGCCGCGTCCAGCTCCAGCTTGTCGGTGATCGGCGCCACGGTTTCGGCGAACAGCGCGTAGGTGTTGCGCTTGCCGTCGAACCACGAGCCGCCCTGCTGGGTGATCAGTCCGTTGGCGGCATCGGCGTTGCCCGGGGTGTAGAAGGTTTCGCGGCTGGCGTTGAAGCCGAACGCCGCGCGCATCTCGCCGGCCGGCAGCTGGAACAGCGGGCCTTCGATCTTGCCGTCCAGGGTGTGCAGGCGGGTCCACGACTGGATGTCGAAGGTCGGGAACGCTTCACGGATCAGTGCGGCGTTGGCTTCGCTGATCTCACCGAACTTGTACGCCGGGTGATCGGAGATGACCACGCGGCCGGTGCCCGGATCGATCGTGTACGGGCCGAAGGCCTTCTCGAAGCCCTTGGTGTTGACGTTGATCGTCTGGTAGGTGGTGGAGTGGGTACCGGCGCTGGCGAAGGCGGTTTCCCAGTTCCAGTCACCGACGTTGCCACGCGCGCCCGCCAGCACACGGTAGCTCTTGTCGGTGTTGCGCTGGCCGAAGTAGCTCGGGCCGGCATCCTGCAGCAGGTAGTTCAGGCCGACCACGCCGCCCATCATCGCCTTCATCTGCGGGCTGGCATGGTTGTACTCGTTGTTCGGGCCCAGGTACGGGTACAGGAACTGGTTGACGGTGTTGCCGGTGTTGCGCGAGAACCAGCTGGTCGGATTGCCGGTGGTGGTGCCGTAGGTGCGTGGCGTACCGCCGTTGGCACGCAGGTCAATGTCGGTGTAGGTCGCCTCGGCGAAGATCTCGGTGCTGTCGCCCACCAGGAAAGTGCCGTTGAGGTAGGCAGTGTTGCGCTCGGACTTGGCGCCGGCGTCGATCTCGTTGTTCATCCAGGTTTCCCAGACGCAACGCGGGCCGGCCGCTTCACTGGTCAGCACGTTCTTGCAGCCCGGCGCGGCTTCCTGCACGCGGCGGCCGGTGACCGGATCGAAGGCGAAGTAGCTGCCCGGGTTGAACTCGCCCGGCCTGCTGCCCACGCCCAGGCGCAGGTTGTTGAGGTAGTTCGGGTTGTTGACGTAGTACTGCTCGGGGCGCTTGTCGTAGAAATCGCTCAGCGGGATCGCGTCGCGGCGGTACATGTTCACCGCGCCGTAGATGTTGAAGCGGTTCTCGGTGAGGTCACCGAAGCCGGCGGTGATGCTGGCCTGGCGCTCGCCGTAGGAGTCGATGCGCGAGGAGGTGTCGTTGCTGAAGCTGATCTCCGCGCCCTGGAAGTTGCGCTTGGTGATCACGTTGATCACGCCGGCCACTGCGTCGGTGCCGTACACCGCCGAGGCGCCGTCGGTCAGCACTTCCATGCGCTCGATGGCGGCGGCCGGGATCGCATCGATGTTGACGAACTGGGTCTGGAAGCCGGCCGGTGCGCCGTAGTACGACAGGCGACGACCGTTCAGCAGCACCAGCGTGCCCTGCGCACCCAGACCGCGCAGGTTGGCCTGCGAAGCGCCATCGGAGCCGGTGAACAGCGAGCGTGCATCCTGCTGTGCCGGGCGTGCGGCCGGCAGGTTGTCCAGCACCTGCAGCAGCGTGCGCGCGCCCATGTTCTGGATGTCCTGCTTGCTGATCACCTGCACCGGCGAGGCCGTCTCGACATCGGTGCGGCGGATGTTGGAGCCGGTGACCTCGATACGGGCCAGGTCGGTGGCCTTGTCCTTGCTGTCCTGGGCGAAGGCAGGAGCGGCAATCGAGAACAGCGCGCCGGCAATGGCCAGCGTCAGCGGAGCGATCGTGCGACAGGGGGGGCGGTGGTGGCGGGCGGGCAACATCGGGGTTCTCTCCTGGCAGGGGTGCGGCGCAATAAGTGAGCGCGTGGGCGTTCGGCGGGCAAAACGCTCCCGGGCCACGGCCATGAGGGCCGTAGTCGGAATGGGCGGGGGGAGGAGCGGTGTTACGTAGGGGTCATGGGGCGACGATGCTGGCGGAGTCGCCCTCCTGGCCGATCAGTACGGCGTTGGCCCAGTTGGCGCAGACCTGGGCAGGTTGACTGCCCTGCGCACCCAGCGTGCGCAGGCTCAGGGTGGAAAGGCCACGGATGTCCAGCTCCGGCTTCACCACGCCGGGCGCCTTCACCAGGCCGCTGTCGTACAGCAGGCGGTTGTCGCCCCAGACCTGGAACTGCAGGCCACCGGCGCTGCGGCAGGCATCGTCGATGCCGAGGTCGGCACGCAGCAGGTGCCAGCCGCCCTGCAGGCGCAGGTCGATGCGGCTGTTGGCGCCCACGCCCAGGCCGCGGCGGAACTGCAGGCCGTTCATGCGCATGCCGGCGTCGCCACGGAAGGACTGGTCGGTGCGCAGCTGGCTGGCCAGCGCGGCCGGCACCGGCAGCTCGGAGAGATAGCGCTGCCGGGCCGGTCGCTCCGGTTCCTGGTGTTCGAGGATATGGAAGGTGGACAGCGCGATCGGGCCCACGTCGCGCGGCTGCAGCGCGTCGAAGGCACGGGCGCTGCCCTGTGCCGCCGTGACCATCGGGTCGGTGCTGCTGGCGCCGTCGCCCTCCGGGTTCTGCACGCTCAGCACACGGAAGCGCAGCAGGCGACCGGCGTGGGCCGGGAAGTCGATGCGCTGCACGCCTTCCTTCAACTGCAGGCGGCCGCGGGCGATCGGCTCGCCCCACTCGCCGTTGCTGTCGCCCAGGTACACCTCGTAATCGCGTACCTGGCCGTGCTTCCAGTTCTTGTCGTTGCGCGGCGCGATGTCGATGCCGTCGATCATCCTGCGCTCGCCGAAGCCGATCACCCACTCATGCGCGCCGGTGCGCACGGCCTGGTTGCGCACGCTGCGGAACCAGGTGGCCGGGTCATCGTCGAAGGCATTTTCCAATGCATGGCCGGGTTCCTCGGCCGGGCGGTTGACCACCAGCAGGCTGTCGGCCGGCAGTTCGCGGCCCTGCACCGGTGCGGCCGGGTACGCATCGTCGGCGGCCGCGACGGCCACCGCGAAGTCAAGCTGCAGCTGCAACGGCTGGCGGATGTCCTGGGTGGCAGTGCGCACATGCACGGTGCCGCGGCGTTCGGAGGCATCGAAATACCAGCCTTCAGCAGCACCGTTGAACGCAGCGGCATCGGCCAGCGCCGGCAGCGCGCGGCCGCCGGCCTGCACCGCACGCGGCGCCTGTCGGCTGAGTACGCGCAGGCCATAGCGGCGCTGCGCCAGCTGGCCGTTGTACTGGCCCTGCACTGCGTCGATCTGCACCTGTACCGGGCCACTGCCCTGCGCCGGCGCCTGCACGTGGACCCGCTGCGTGCTCGACTCGCCCTGCTGGTAGCGGCGGGTGTTGCCATCGTCTTCGTACAGCGTGTACTGCGACTCACCCTGCGGGTAGAGGTCGAAGGTCACCTCATCCAGCGGCTTTTCGCCATCGAACAGCATCGACGGGTACATCGGCAGGATCGCACCGGCACGCACGAACACCGGCAGCGTGGCCAGGTCCACCTGGCGGTCGAGCTGGCGGCCATCGGCGCCGGCCTGCACGCGGCGGCCATCCCAGTAGTCGATCCAGCCGCCGGCCGGCAGGTGGATGTCGCGGCGCCAGCCACGGCTGGCGGCCTGGCTGCGGTACACCGGCGCCACCAGCAGGTCGCGGCCAAGCAGGAACTGGTACTTGTAGGTCTCATCCTGCGCATGCGGGTCGCGCGGATTATCCCACATCAGGCCACGCACCGGCGGCGCGCCGGTCTGTGCGGCCTCGTGCACCAGCCCGTACATGTACGGGGTCAGGCGCATCTTCAACTTCAGGTAATCGCGGTTGATGCTGCGGTAGGGCTCGTCGTACCACCACGGGTGCTTGCGCGCGTTCGACGACCAGCCGCTCATGCCCATCAGCACCGGGGTGAATGCCTTCCACTGCAGGTCGCGGGTGAAGGTCTCGGCACTACCGCCGAAGATCGCATCAACATCGCCACTGGCATAGGCCATGCCGGACAGGCCCGAACCAACCAGGGTCGGCACGTGCCAGCGGATGTAATCCCAGCTGCTGCTCTGGTCGCCGGTCCAGGCCACCGCATAGCGCTGGATGCCGGCCCAGCCCATCACCGTCCACAGGAACGGGCGGGAGTCGGAATTGTCGAGGATGCCGTTGAACGCCTGGCGGTTGGCATCCATCGCGAACTGGTAGCCCTTGCCGGTCCAGGCCACGTCCAGCTTCTGCACGCGGCTGCCGGCCTTGCCCACTTCCCAGGCGATCTTGTCGACGCCGTTCTCGGTCCACAGGCCAGTGCGGAAACCGTATCCGGCCAAGCCCTTCACTGTTTCCGGCAACTGCTTGTATCCGCAGCCGTAGCCGTCGTTGGGCAGGATCCAGCCACCGGGCATGTCGTGGGCACGGTACTGCTTGGCCACGCTGTCGATCACGTCCGGCGTGGTGCCGGTCGGGCCATCGCTCCAGCCTTCGGGCACAGTGCCGGGCTTCTTGCTGTTGTCGCCGTCGTTGTAGCAATCGGCATCGCCGTAGGACAGCGCCCAGCGCGCAACCATGTTCGGCCGCCCGGTCAGCTGGGTGTAGCGCTCGATCAGCTTGGGCAGATCGGCGCCAACGAAGTAATAGGCATCGAAGCGGTCTTCGCGATGCAGCAGGGTGGCCTGGTCGGGCTGGCGCAGGTCGTAGCTGCCATCACTCCAGGTGTTGCGCAGCATGCCCCAGCCACGGCTGCTCAGCAGCATCGGCGCGGGGCTGGGGCGGTCGCCCTCTTCCCAGCCGCCGGAGTAGGACACCTCCAGCTCACGGCCCTTGAACTGGTAACGGCCGTTCTGCTGGCCACCACCGAAGTAGCCTTCATCAGCCTGCGAGGACAGCACCTGCACAGTCTGCGTGGCATCCAGGTCCAGCGGCTGCAGTTCCTGCCACAGTGCGGTGGGCTGGCCGTTGTCCAGGCGCTCCAGGCGCAGGCGCAGCGGCTGCCGCTGCACATGCAGCACCAGTGCATCGGTGCGCACGCGGATTTCCTGCGCGTCTTCTTCCAGCTGTGCCTGTACGGTGGCCTTGGGCTGCGGCAGCACGATCGGCGCAGCCTTGTCACCGGCACCGGTCAGCTTGCCGTTGCGGCCGGCCTGCACGCGGAGGATGTCGGTGGCCGGCAGTTCGATGCGGATGCGCGCGCCCGTGTCGGTCTGCAGGTCCCAGCCACGTACACCGTCGCGGCTGTCGCTTTCGCCGACCGAGCGCAGGTTGCCGACCGGCTCGGCCTGGGCCGGCATGGACGCCAGCAGCAACGCCGGCAACAGGGCCAGCAGCAGCGGCGAGCGACGAACGCAGTTTTCCACGCGGACTCCCAACCCGTTCACCGGGCGTTTCGAAAGCGGTTGGGCCGACTCTAGGGCAGCGATTCGAAAGATGTCAACAAATTGAAAGGAAAAAGGAAGATATGTTCCTTTGAAACGAAAGTTGGTGCGTCGCAATACTTTGTGTAAGCGCTTGCAGGCGCCTGTTAAGCATTGTGCGATACGGCATTTGGCCGGCCCTTTCGTTTTTTCGGGCATCTGCGACGGGAAAAGTCGTCCACCCATTTTCTTTCCTTTTACTTTCGATGTTTGACATTTCGAAAGAAAACGAAGATGGTGCGCTGGCCCAACTGGAACCTCCGAATGGACGTCACCCTGCTTTCCGATGTGTCCGCCTGGCAGCGCCTTGGCGGAGCCGATACCGCTACCGAAATCGCCCAGCAGCCTGCGCTGTGGGAAGCCCTGGCGCAGGACCTGTCGCGTGCCCGCGACCGCCTGCAGGCGTTTCTCGGCGACAGCCTCAACGATCCCAACCAGCGCGTGCTGTTCACCGGCGCCGGCAGTTCCGGCTTCATCGCCGAAATGGTGGCCGATGCGATCAACGCGCAATGGCCAGCCGACGTACGCGTGGTGCACACTACCAGCCTGCTGACCCACCCGGCGCTGTACCTGCAGCACGACCGCCCGACCCTACTGGTCTCGTTCGGCCGCAGCGGCTCCAGCCCGGAAAGCGTGGCGGCGGTGGACCGCGTGCGCAGCGACGTGGACGACGCGCGCTTCCTCGACATCACCTGCAATGCGGATGGCGAACTGGCCCGCCGCGGTGCCGGCCGCGCCGATACCTGCACCCTGCTGATGCCGTCGGCCAGCTGCGACCGTGCGTTTGCCATGACCAGCAGCCTGACCTGCATGCTGCTGGCCGCTCTGACCGTGTTTGATCGTTCGCCGTGGGATGCACGCGTGGCGCGCCTGAAGCAGATCGCCGCGCTGGCCCGGGAAGGCCAGGCGCAGTGGGATGCGCCGGTGGCAACGCTGGCACAGCGTCCGTTCAATCGCGTGATCTACCTCGGCAGCGGCCCGCTGGAAGCGCTGGCGCGCGAGTGCGCGCTCAAGGTGCTGGAGCTGACCGCCGGCCGCGTGCTGGCGCTGGCCAACACGCCGCTGGGCTTCCGCCACGGGCCGAAGTCCACGCTGGATGGCAACACGCTGGTGGTGGTGCTGCGCAGCGTGCAGCCGCTGGCGCGACGCTTCGAGCAGGACCTGCTGGAAGAACTGCGCCGCGACGGCGTGGCCGGCCAGGTGCTGGCAATCGGCCCGCATTCGGATATCGGCGCCGATGACGAATACACCCTCACCGTACCGGCACTGGACGATCCGTGGCTGGCATCGGTGTGGCTGGGCTTCGCACAGTTGTTCGCGCTGCAGCGATCGGCTGCACTCGGCCTGACCCCGGACAACCCGTTCCCGGACGGCACCGTCAACCGCGTCGTCAAGGGCGTCACCATCCACCATGGCTGAGCTGATCGCCCACGCCTGCTACGGCATCGACATCGGCGGCACCAAGATCGAGCTGGTGGCGTGCGATGCAGCGATGCAGGTCACCTGGCGCCGCCGCGTCAGCACGCCGCAGGGTGACTACCCGGGTTTCCTGCAAGCCATGCAGGTGCTGGTCGCCGAAGCGGATGCCGCACTGGGCCGCAGCGATGCCGCCATCGGTATCGCCCTGCCCGGCGTGCGCGACCGGCGTACGGGCCGCCAGCTGAGCGCCAATGTTCCCGCGCTGACCGGCCACAGCGTCGCAGCGGATCTTCAGGCACGCCTGCAGCGCCCGCTGCACTTCGGCAACGACCTGCAATGCTTCGCCCTGTCTGAAGCGCATGGCGGTGCCGCCGAGGGTTACCCCAGCATGTTCGGTGCGATCCTCGGCACTGGCGCCGGCGGCGGTTTCTGCCTGCGGGGGCGCCTGCTGTCCGGCTTCAACGGCCTGGCCGGCGAATGGGGCCACTGGAGCGTGCCTGGCCACCTGCTGCAGCGCCACGGGCTGCCGTTGATCGACTGCGCCTGCGGCCTGCAGGGCTGCGTCGAGCGCTATGTATCGGGCAGCGGGCTGGCGATGATCGAACGCCACCTGGGCGGCAGTGCAGCCGACGCCAGCGCGGTGATTGCCCTGGCCGAAGCCGGCGACACACGCGCACGCCAGGCACTGGACATCCACCGCGACCTGCTCGGCCACAGCCTGGCGGCACTGGTGCTGGCGCTGGATCCGCACGTGATCGTGCTCGGTGGCGGCCTTTCGCAGTACACGCCGCTGTACCAGCAGCTGCCGGCCGCCATCTCGGCCCATCTGTTCAACGGCGTGCAGGTTCCCCCGATCGTGCCGCCGCGCTTCGGCGATGCCGGCGGCGCACGTGGTGCCGCCCTGCTCGCCTGCCAACCCTCGTATTCCTGATTGACCGGAGCCTGACCATGTCCCCGTTGCAGACCCTGCTTGCTTCCCACCGTGCCGGCGCCAATGTCGGCCTGTACAGCGTCTGCTGCAGCAACGAACAGGTGCTGCGCGCGGCCATGCACGTGGCGATGGCCCATGGCACGGTGCTGTTGATCGAGGCCACCTCCAACCAGGTCGACCAGTTCGGCGGCTACACCGGCATGACCCCGCCGCAGTATCGCGACTATGTCGGCGCACTGGCCGAGGAGGAAGGGTTCCCGCGCGAACGGCTGATCCTCGGTGGCGATCACCTCGGCCCGAATGCGTGGCAGAAGCGCCCCGCCGCGGAGGCCATGACCCACGCGCGCGTGCTGATCGAAGCCTACGTCGCTGCCGGTTTCCACAAGATCCACCTGGACTGCAGCATGTCCTGCGCCGATGATCCGGTGCCACTGCCCGATGCCATCGTTGCTGCACGTTCGGCCGAGCTGGCCGAAATCGCCGAGCGCACCGCCGCCGAACACCGCCTGCCGCCGCCGGTCTACGTGATCGGTACCGAAGTGCCGATTCCCGGGGGCGAGGCCTCGCTGGCTGAGGGCCTTCAGGTGACCACACCGGCCGCCGCCGCACAGACCCTGGCCATCCACCAGCAGGCGTTCGATACGCCGCAGCTGCGCGATGCCTGGCAGCGCGTGATCGCGATGGTGGTGCAGCCGGGCGTGGACTTCGACCACAGCAGCGTGCACGAATACGACCCGGCCGCCGCCGGCACGCTGGCCGATTTCCTCGAACAGCAACCGCGCATCGTGTTCGAGGCGCATTCCACCGATTACCAGCGCGAAAGCGGTCTGCACTCACTGGTGCGTGATCACTTCGCCATTCTCAAGGTCGGCCCGGCCGCCACCTTCGCCTACCGCGAGGCGCTGTTCGCGCTGGCGGCGATCGAGGCCGAACTGCTGCCGGCTGCGCAGTGCTCGCGTCTGCCGCAGGTGCTGGACGAGGTGATGGTGGCCCAGCCGAAGTACTGGCAGTCCTACTACCAGGGCGACGAGGCCGCGCTGCGACTGCTGCGCAGCTACTCCTTCAGCGATCGATGCCGCTACTACTGGGGCGAGCCGACGCTGGTGCAGGCCGTGCAGACCCTGTTCGCCAACCTGGAACGGCATGCACCGCCACTGGTGCTGCTCAGCCAGTACCTGCCGGAGCAATACCGTGCCGTGCGCGAAGGCCACCTGGCCAATACGCCCACGGCCCTGGTGCAGCACCGCATCGGCCTATGCCTGGGCGAATACGCCCGTGCCTGCAGCACCAACCAGGCCGGAGCCCGCACGCGGAACGCAAGCTCGGCTGCCGCCGTTCCTGCGAACGGCTAATCTCTACCTTTCCCCGCGAAACCGAGAATGGCCATGCGCAACACCCGCTCCCGCCGGCAACAGATCCTGCAGCTGCTGATCGAGCACGGCTCGGTGCAGGTCGCCGATCTGGTCGAGCGCTGCGGCGTGTCGGCGGTGACGATCCGTGCCGACCTGACGCATTTCGAGTCCCAGGGCCTGGCCAACCGCACCCACGGTGGCGCCACCCTGGTGCGCACGCCGCCGCAGGAACAGGACATTCACGAAAAGGACGCCCTGAATCTGCCGCTGAAGGAATCGATCGGTGCCCGTGCCGCGCGACTGGTGCAGCCGGGTGACAACATCATCATCGACTCCGGCTCGACCACGATGACCCTGGCCCGCCACCTGCGCACCCATCGCGACGTGACGGTGATGACCAACGGGCTGAACATTGCGTGGGAGCTGGCCAATGCCGCAGGCATCACCGTACTGCTGACCGGCGGCCTGCTGCGCCAGCAGTCGCTGTCGCTGCAGGGCAGCCAGGCCGAGGCCAGCCTCAACTCGTACAGCTTCGACACCTTGTTCCTGGGTGTGGACGGCCTGGACCTGCAATTCGGCCTGACCACCCACGACGAGGCCGAAGCCCGCCTCAACCACCGCATGGTCGAGCGCGCGCGCCGCATCGTGGTGCTGACCGACGCCTCCAAGTTCGGCCGCGTCAGCCTGCACCGCATCGCCCGCCTGGACCAGATCCATACCGTCATCACCGACGCCGGCATCGACGACGCATCCCGCGAGGGCCTGCAGCGGCTGGGCATCGAAGTGATCATCGCCGAGCCTCCCGCATGACCGACACCTGCTCCCTGCAGGGCCGCATCCTCACTCCGCTGGGTTGGCGGCGCGGCCACGTCCACTTCGATTCACACGTGCGCCAGCTGCAGGTGGACGATCACAGTGGCGGCGACGAGCGACAGCTGCCGGTCATCCTGCCCGGCTTCATCGACCTGCATGTGCACGGCGCGGCCGGCGTGGACCTGATGCAGGGCGGCGGCGTGGCACGTACCATCGCCCGCTCCCATCTGCGCTTCGGCACCACCACGCTGCTGGCGACCACCATGACCGCCGGCCTGGACGAGATCGAGAACGCGCTGCAGGGCGTGGCCGCCACCATGGCCGCACCCGATGCCGAGGCGGCGTGTATCGCCGGCGTGCATCTGGAAGGCCCGTTCATCAGCCCGCAGCGGCTGGGCGCGCAGCCCAACCGCACCATCGAAGCGACGATGGCGCTGGTGCAGCAGCTGCATGCGCTGGCCCCGATCCGGGTGATGACGCTGGCACCGGAGATCGGCGAGCACACCGCGCTGATTCCGGCGCTTTCCGCGATGGGTATCCGCGTACAGCTCGGCCACAGCGCAGGTACTTACGAGGAGGGTGTTGCTGCTCTGCAGGCCGGCGCCTCCGGTTTCACCCATCTGTTCAATGGCATGACCGGCGTCGATCACTACCGCCCGGGTATCGCGGCGGCGGCACTGGCACATGCACAGTACGCCGAGATCATTCCCGACCTGCAGCACATCCACCCGGGCGTGATCCGCCTGGCCGCACGCGCGATCCCGCGCCTGTACGCGGTGACCGACGCCACCGCCGCCACCGGCATGCCCGATGGGGAGTACGCGCTGGGAGAACAGCGTGTGCACAAGTGCGGTGGTTGCGTGCGTCTGGCCAGTGGTTCGCTGGCTGGCAGCGCGCTGACCATGGACCAGGCGCTGCGCAACCTGGTGCAGGTCGGCCTGGAGCTGGCCGATGCCTCGCAGCGCGTTTCCACGTTCCCGGCCGACTACCTGGGCCTGGGCGATCGCGGTCGCATCGCGCCCGACGCCCGCGCCGACCTGGTGGTGCTGGACGCCGAGCTGCGCCTGCAGCAGGTGGTCATCGGCGGCCGTGTGGTCGATCTGCACTGAGCCGCGCATTTCTGTAGAGCCGAGCCATGCTCGGCTGCTTTTCTTACCGACATCGACGACCGTGCCGCGCCTCGCACGGCAAGCCGAGCATGGCTCGTCTCTACATGAAGCGCGCAAGCGCAATGCCTCAGCCACGCACCATCCCCGTTATTCCAGGAATACGCCGATGACCGCAGCCGCCGCACCTGCCGTACCCGCTTCCACCGCCCCGCGCTGGCCCGTACGCTACCTGCTCTTCATCGGCGGCCTCGGTGGCCTGCTGTACGGCATCGACATCGGCATCATCGCCGGCGCCCTGCCCTACCTGGAAGCAACCGCCAGCCATGCCTGGCAGCTCAGCAGCCAGCAGCTCGGTTTCGTGGTCGCTGCGGTGCTTCTGGGCAGCGTGCTGTCCTCGCTGTTCGCTGGCATGGTGGCCGACCTGATCGGGCGACGTGGCGCGATGCTGCTGGCCGGGCTGCTGTTCACCGCTTCGATCCCGATCATGGCACTGGCCTCCGGCTACACCCCGCTGCTGCTGGGCCGCCTGCTGCAGGGTGTCAGTGGCGGCCTGATCGGCGTGGTGGTTCCGCTGTATCTGGCCGAAGTGCTCAGCCCGGAGCGTCGCGGCCGCGGCGCAGCGATGTTCCAGCTGCTGCTGACCATCGGCCTGGTGCTGGCCGCGCTGATCGGCCTGTATCACGCGCATGCGGTGGACGATGCCGCCGAAGCCGTGCGTTCGCTGCCGGTGGCGCAGCAGGCGCAGGAACTGTTCGCGGTGAAGGACCACGCCTGGCGCACCATCTTCTGGAGCTGCCTGGCGCCGGGCCTGCTGTTCTGCGCCGGCATTTTCTGGCTGTCCGAATCGCCGCGCTGGCTGGTGCGTCGCGGCCGCGTGGACGATGCCCGCCGCAGCCTGCAGCGCGTGCTGCCCGCTGCGCAGGTGGAAACCACGCTTGCCCAGATCCAGGCGCCGGAATCGAGCGGCAGCAATGGCAAGCGCGAGGCGCTGCTCAGCCGCCGCTATGTGGTGCCGTTCCTGCTCGCCTGCGTGGTACTGGCCTGCACCCAGGCCACCGGCATCAACTCGGTGCTGGCCTACGCGGTGAACATCCTCAACCAGGCAGGCCTGTCCGGCTCGGTGGCCAACAGCGCCGACGTGGCGATCAAGCTGCTCAACGCGGTGATGACCGTGGTCGCGCTGTTGCTGGTCGATCGCAAGGGCCGCAAGTTCCTGCTGATGCTGGGCAGCGGCGGCATCTGCGTGGCCCTGCTTGCCGCGGCGACGTTGTTCTTCCAGGCCGAGCGTGGCCGCGCCGACGTGCAAGCGCAACTGCAGGCCGCCGTCAGCGGCGATCGCCTGCAGCTGGTGCTGGATGACGCGCAGTGGCAGCGTCTTGGCAGTGGCATCGACAGCGAAGGCCGTCCGATGCAGCTGACCGTGTCGTATGCCTACGGTGACTTCACCAATGTGCGGGCCCTGCGCAGCGACAGCCTGACCGACCGTGAGCTGCGCATCGAGCGCGCCGGTACCGTGCAGCCGGACAGCGTGATCGGCACATTCTTCCGCAAGCTCCACCTGAATCCGTTCGCCGACCCGGCCAGTGCCGCGCAGGCACCGCTGCGCATCGAGCAGGCCCGCGTCGGCCCGGTGCCGCCGCCGGCGCACGGCTGGGCAGTGGCCGCCTGCATCCTGGTGTTCGTCGCGTTCTTCGCGGTCGGCCCCGGCGTGTGCGTGTGGCTGGCACTATCCGAGCTGATGCCCAACCGCATCCGCTCCAACGGCATGAGCATCGCACTGCTGATCAACCAGTTCGTGTCCACCACCATCGCCGCGATCTTCCTGCCGACCGTGGGCCACTACGGCTACGCCAGCATGTTCGTGTTCTGGGCGGCGTGCACCTTCGTGTTCTTCCTGGTGGCCGCGCTGTGGCTGCCGGAGACCAAGGGCAAATCACTGGAAGAGATCGAAGCCCGGTTCGCCCGGTAGCGGTCGACCTGGGTCGACCTCCGCGCGCAGCGCGGGGTTGTTGGCGCGCCCGTCACTTGCCGGTGATGTGCTTGGCCAGTTCCTGCGCCTCGTCCTTGCCCGGCAACCCGCTCAGCCTCATCGATTCAGAGAACGGTCCCTGTACCGTCGCCACCGTCACCACACGGCCATCCACACTGATCGCGATACGTTGGCCGACCATCGCCGCCGTGCCATCGTGGATGCGCTGGTGTGCCTCGGGTCGATAGCGGATCTGCAGCGCCGTCATGCCGTAATCATCCAGCACAGAGCGCACATCGGCGATGTCCGCGCTGTTGGCAATCGGTGGCTCGCGCAGGGTCAACCGCTCGTCCTGCCACTGCACTGGTGCGCCCTTGCCGGCCGCATCGACTGCACTCAGGCGCACATCCACACCGGCAAGCGGCGGGCGGTCCGCTCCCGCCCGCGTGCTGGGCGTGGCACCCGACATGCATCCGGTCAGGACCACGGCCGCGCCCAACAGCAGTGGAAGCGAAAGCCTCACTTCAGCTTTCGCAGCTTGAACGCCACCAGCACCTGCAGCAGGCCGTACAGCAGGCTGCCGATGCCGATCCACAGCGTGGTCACCGCCACACCCGCGTACGGGTTGGCCGCGAACAGCAGGCCCAGCACCACTGCCAGCACGCCACTGAGGATCAGCAGCCACTCACCCTGGATCTGCTTGCGCACGCGGATCGCGAGCACGATGCGATAGATGCCGGCCACCAGCAGCCACGCCGCCAGGAACAGCACCAGCACGCTGGCGGTGGCCAGCGGATTGATCACCGCCAGGATGCCGAAGCCCAGCGAAGCGATGGCGTAAAGCGCCAGCCAGCCGCGCGACGCACCGCTACCGCCGCTGACCAGCGCAAACAGGCTGATCACGCCTTCAACAATGGCCATCACACCCAGCGTCCAGGCCAGCGCCATCGCCGCCGACAGTGGCCAGCCAATGGCGACAATGCCAAAGCCCAATGCGACAAGCCCATAGAGCAGCAGGATCCACCAGCTGCGCCCAACCGCCGACAACAGGGGAGACAAGGGGGAATTCATCGCCACTCCTTCGATCCGGATTCGCCCCATCCTAGCCCTTCCGCATGAAAGCGGCGATCACGGCACCCGCGCGCACACCCACACACGCACCTCGTCGGCACCCACCGCACGCAGCGTTTCGGCAATCTCCATCACCGTACTGCCGGTGGTCATCACGTCATCCATTACGGTCAGCCGCGACGGCACCGGCCCACGTACATCGAAGGCATCGAACAGATTTTCCCTGCGCTGTTCCGCGCTGCGCTCGGACTGGGGCGCGGTGTGACGGCGCCGATACAGACCGTGCCAGACTGGCATCGGCAGCAGCCGGCACAGCTCCCCGGCCTGGTTGTAGCCGCGCTGGCGCAGACGACGGTTGTGCAGCGGCACCGGCACCAACGGCAGGCACGACCACGGCGGTGGCGCACGCTGCATCAGCTGCGCCAGCAGGCGACCGGCGGCCAGATCCTGATGGAACTTGTAGCGCACCAGCAGCTGATCGACCGGCGGCAGGTAGAGCAGGCTGGCATGGGTCGCCGCTTGCGGCGGTGCTTCTTCGCGGCAACTGCCGCAGACGATCAGCGCGGTGTCCGGCAACGGCAGTGCGCAGCGCAGGCAGGCGCGGCCGGACCAGGGCAGATCGGCAAGGCACGCAGCGCAGAGATCGAGCGCATCCTGGCCGGGATCGTTGCAGACCAGGCAGCGCAGCGGCATCAACTGGCGCAGCAGCGCCTGCAGGGCGTGACCAGCGTTGAAGAGGGCAGGCATGCGTCCCAGCGTGCCCCCTCCAGCCGCTCGATTCCATAGCCGTCGGCCTCAACGGCCTGTAGGAATTCCAGGTCGCCCGCCGCCGCAATCAGCGCGTCGGTGCGGGCGCGGCATCCACCCGGGTGCGATACACCATGTAGGGCTTCTGCCGGCGATCAACGCCGCCATTGAAGCCGGCCTGCCGATGCAGTTGGTTGGCGGTGAAGTACAGATAGCCATCCGGCCCCATCGACAGCGTATCCGGCCACAGGATGCGCGGATCGTGCACCACCGTGGTCCAGCGCCCCTGCGCGTCGCGTGCGTGGATGGCGTTGTGTTCGTAGTCGCTCGCATACAGGCGGCCGTTGGCGTCCATCTCCATGCCATCGGAGGCGCCCTTGTCACCCAGGTCCACCACCGCCGCCGCCAGTTCCGCTTCACTCACCTTCGGATCGCGCAGCAACGCGGTCGGCACGCTGTACAGATGACGACTGGACAGTGGCGTGTAGAACAGCGTGCTCCCATCTGGCGAAAGCGCGATGCCATCGGCGGCAACGGTGAACGGCGCCGATGAGCCGTCGGCCTTGCGCAGCTGCATCCGCTGGCCTTCCACGATCGGCACGAATGCGAGATCGGCGGAGGTGGACACATGCCCGACCAGGCGCTTGGATGCAGCCCCCGTGGCAAGATCGATCACGATGATGCCGCCAATGCCACTCAGCGACGAATCGGTCACATAGGCCACGCCTTCGCGGCCGACACGGAAGTCGAAGCGCACGTCGTTGACGTAGGTGCGCGCATCGATGACGTTGGCCGGGAACACGACGGTCCTTGCCACGGTATTGGTCGCCAGGTCGATCGCCACCAGCTTGGCGCCGCCGGCCTGTGGGGCGGAGAAGCCGGGCGCTGCAGTATCCAGCACCCACAGGTGGCCCTGACCGTCGGCCACCACGCTCTGCACGCTGATGAAATGGGCGGCCGGATCGGTTCCCTCACTGCGGTTGATGCGCGCATCCGGATAGGGCACGGAGCGGCCATCGCGCCACTCTGCCACGCTGTAGGGCACCTCGTCGCCCCAGCGCGGGAAGTTGACGAAGATCCGCCCGGTTTCCGAAACCGCCACGCTGGTCGGCATGGCGCCTTCGAAGCGCGCCACCGGCTCGAGGGTACCGATGCTGCGTTCGCTGGGCAGCAACGGCGTGCCGGTGATCGCCAGCGCGGGGGAACTGGCCAGGGCCAGGACGGCGGCCGCCAGGCGGCGGATACGGCAATTGATCATGGTCGCTCTCTCGATGCAGGTCCGGGTGCAGCCCCGGCGTGGACGCATCTTCTGCGGCGCATGCGTCTCGGAGTAGTCGGTGGAGCGGGGAATCAGCTTCACTGTTGGAGTGAAGATCAATGACTGATTGAGCATTTCAATCAATGCAATGGTCGAGCTCTATCTGCGCCACCGGGTTGCGCACGTTTGGCATCCAGGGTCGACAACTCACTGCACGTGCCGCTTCATGATCGCGCGGCAGGCTCAGCTTCTGCGGCACCGTCGGCAACCTTCGGTACCATCAGCAACTCCGCCAACCCGCGATAGATCGGCACGCGGCACACCAGCCCGGACACGCCGCGGGCGATCAGCACCGTGGCCAGGATCGGCAGCAGTAGATCGCCGCTGTCGGTCAGCTCCAGCGAAATCACCGCCGAGGTCAGTGGCGCCTGGGTGACCCCGGTCAGGTAGGCACACATGCCCAGCAGCACGAACGCGCGCGGGTCCACGCCCGGCATCAGCACGGCGAGGTTGTGGCCCAACCCCGCGCCGACCGCCAGCGCTGGCGAGAACAGGCCACCGGGAATGCCCGCCACATAGGACGCCAGATTGGCCAGCAGCTTCATCAACCCGAATTCGTGGCCAACCAGCGCCTGGCCCTGCACCAGGCTGCGCGCCTGTTCGTAGCCGGTACCGAATGCACCCTCACCGAACGCCATTGCCAGCCCCACCACCACCAGGCCGCATCCGGCGGCCAGCAGCACCGGATGCCGCTGCCGCAGTTGACCGAGCCAACGCGGATGGCCGGCCGCACTGGCCAGCACCGCGCGCGCGAACAACCCGCCCAGCAGCCCCGCCACCCCACCGCACAGCAGGATCGCCAACCAGCCCTGGCCCAGCGGCAGGCGCGCGCTGACATGGCCGAAGTAGGTGTAGTTGCCCAGCAGGCCCAGTGACACCACGCCGCCCACGATCACAGCGGTCAGCAGGGTGCCGGAGAAGCGATGCTCGAAGCGGCCGCTGAGCTCCTCGATGGCAAACACGATGCCGGCCAGTGGCGTGTTGAACGCCGCCGCGATACCGGCCGCGCCACCGGCCAGCAGGAAGTGCGAGAGCTCACGAGGGTCCTTGAAGCCGAACCAGCGGCCGAACAGGTACATCAGGCTGGCGCCGACATGCACCGTGGGGCCTTCGCGCCCCACCGACGCGCCGCCCAGCAGCGACAGCGAGGTCAGCAGCAGCTTGCCCGCCGACACCGCGGGCGAAAGATTGGTCTTCCGGAACGACTCATCCGGCTTGTCCAATGCAGCGATGACCTGCGGAATACCGCTGCCGCGCGTGGGTTTCAGCACACCACTGGTCAACCAGGCCAGCAGCGCGAAGATGCCCGGCGTGAGCAGCAGCGCCCACCACGGCGAGTGCGCGGTGATGTGCTGGAACAGATGGAAGGCCGCATCGCTGGCTTTGGCGAACAGGATCGCCACCAGTGCCACGGCCACGGCACCGCCCCACAGCGCGGCACGGCGGCGCCAGGCCTCGCTGAGAACCAGCGCGGTGATGCGGCCGCGAAGGCGATGGAGATCAGTCATGCGAGGCAGTCTGGACGCTGCGGAAGCAGGCGGACAGCGGCCACTGTGGCTGAAGGCCTTGCAGGATGCGGTGAAATGCAGCAACCGCAGTGGAAGGCGGGAAGATCAGTCTTCTTCCAGCGCCTCAGGCACCGCCACCTTCCTGAGCAGCTTCAACGCGTGCCCTTCCAGCACATAGAAGTATGCAAAGTGACCGGTCTTTTCATAGTTGCTGTCGTACTCGGTGCCTTCGGCCACCACCAGCGCACTGTGCGGGTCCATCTTCACGATGTTCGGGCCGAGCTCTCCGCCCAGGCTCTGCGGCAATGGCTTGCCGGTGCGCAGGCTGATGAAGGTCTGCGAGAAGCAACCCGTTCCGCACCCCCAGCCGGCCACGGTGTACTCGCCAGCGAACTCGACCTTGCCGTCCTTCAGTGCCGCCGACATCCGCGTCTTGAACATGCGTGCTGCAGGCGTGCTCATGTCCAGCGCGGCGGCGGGCCCCGCATGGATCTTCGCCACCGGGTAGTCGGCGAGCCTGGGGCCACCGGCTGTGCTCTCGAAGATCGCCGCGCGGATACGCGCGTTCACGGCGACGTCCTCGGCCGTGGGCTCGTCCGACCCATCGCTCGGCACGGGCGACGGCACTGCCTGCGCCTGCGCGGTGGCCCGCTGCCGCAGACGCTCGTTGCTCGCCTGGAAGGTCTGCACCAGCGAATCACAGGCTGGCCTGGTAACACCGCACTTCACCGACATCTGCACCGTCACCTGGCCGCCTTCCGTCACCAGCGCGCGCCGGACAATCGATGGATGCCAGCCATTGGCCGGCGCGGTGATGGACCAGAACACCGGCCCGGCCGGGTCATGCAGCACGATCCAGCCGTTCTCCTGGCGCTCGGTGATTGAGGGCTGCGCACGCAGCGCGGCCAGTGCCTCGCCGTGGGAGTGGTAGGCAATGGCGCCAAGCGCGCGGCTTTCCGCGTGGGCCTGCACCGCCCACCCCACGCACAGCAGCAGCGCGGTGATCACCCGTCCCGATCTGCGCCTGCCTGGCGCCTGCAACGTCTGCATTCCCTGCTGTCCGATGGTGGGTTCGGCCGATGGTAGCGCCCACCGCGATGGGTCGGAAATGGGCCCGCACACTGTAAACCTAGAACTAAACGAGATGGTTGACAGACACTCCTCCCCCACCCACACTGCCGCCCTCGCTCCACTCGTACCCAAGGTCCCGCCATGGCTGCTGCCATCCGCCACGACTGGCAACACGACGAACTGCAGGCGCTGTTCGATCTGCCGTTCCCCGAGCTGCTGTTCCGCGCCGCAGCGGTGCACCGCGAGCACTTCGACCCGGCCCAGGTGCAGGTCTCCACGCTGCTGTCGGTGAAGACCGGTGGCTGCCCGGAAGACTGCGCGTACTGCCCGCAGGCGCAGCGCTACAGCACCGGGGTGAACGCGCAGAAGCTGATGGAGACCGATGCGGTGCTGGCCAAGGCACGGCAGGCCAAGGCCGCCGGTGCCTCGCGTTTCTGCATGGGCGCCGCGTGGCGTTCGCCGAAGGACCGCGACATCCCGAAGGTGGTGGCAATGATCGCCGGGGTGAAGGCGCTGGGCCTGGAGACCTGCGCCACGCTGGGCATGCTCAGCGGCGATCAGGCGCGCGCACTGAAGGACGCCGGCCTGGACTACTACAACCACAACCTCGATACCGCACCGGACTACTACGACTCGATCATCCACACGCGCCAGTACCAGGATCGCCTGGATACGCTGGGCCACGTGCGCGATGCCGGCCTGAAGACCTGCTGCGGCGGCATCGTCGGCATGGGCGAGACGCGCGCGCAGCGCGTGGGCCTGCTGCTGGCGCTGGCCACGCTGCCGGCACATCCCGATTCGGTACCGATCAACAAGCTGGTGCAGGTGGCGGGCACGCCGCTGCACGGCAGTGCCGAGCTGGACCCGTTCGAGTTCGTGCGCATGATCGCGGTGGCGCGCATCGCCATGCCGCGCGCGATGGTGCGGCTGTCAGCCGGGCGCGAAGCCATGAGTGACGAACTGCAGGCACTGTGCTTCCTGGCCGGCGCCAACTCGATCTTCTATGGCGACAAGCTGCTGACCACCGGCAACCCGGAGAGCGAACGCGACCTGGCGCTGTTCGCACGTCTTGGCCTGCAGCCGATGGCGGTGCAGGTGGATGCCGAGGGCCATGACCACGGCAGCACCGTGCACGCCGACATCAGCGCCGATGCACCCGGCTGCGGCTGCGCCCACGCGGCCTGAGACGGGGCACAGGCAGGCGTCGCGGCAACGCGCTACCCTAGCCGCCCCGTCGCCGCATTCAGCCGACATGGCCCGCCCCGACCTGACCGCCCGCCTCCATGCCCAACGCGCCCTGCGCGATGCCCAAGGCCGTCGCCGCCCGCGGCGCACGATCTCCCGTCGCGATGGCGTCCGCCTGGAAGTGGACGGGCAGTGGTTGACCGGCTTCTGCAGCAACGACTACCTCGGCCTGGCCCAGCAGTTCAGCGTGGTCAACGCACTGCAGGACGCTGCCGCGCGCGAAGGCACCGGTGCCGGCGCTTCACACCTGGTCTGCGGGCACCACGCGATGCATGAGGCGCTGGAGCGCGAAGTGGCGCAGTGGCTGGGTTACCCGCGCGCGTTGTTGTTCGGCAGTGGCTTCGCCGCCAACCTGGCGGTGCAGCAGGCGCTGCTGAGCGAAGAAAACGACGTCTGCGTGCAGGACAAGCTCAACCACGCCAGCCTGTTGGATGCGACGCGGCTGGCCGGTGCGCGCCTGCGCCGCTACCCGCACCTGGATGCGGAAGGCGCGATGCGCCAGCTCAAGCATGCGCCCGATGGCGCGGCGATGCTGGCCACCGACGGTGTCTTCAGCATGGATGGCGACATCGCACCGCTGCGCGCGCTGTCGCTGGTGGCACGCCTGCAGCAGGCGCTGTTCTACGTGGACGATGCGCACGGCGTTGGCGTGGTCGGTGATGGCCGTGGCGCCGTCGCCGCCGCCGGGCTGGGCGTGGACGACGTGCCGCTGCAGCTGGTCACGCTGGGCAAGGCACTGGGCGGTTCCGGTGCACTGGTACTCGGCCGCGAGGATCTGGTCGAACATCTGGCCGAAACCGCGCGCCCGTACATCTACACCACTGCGATGCCGCCAGCGCTGGCCGCCGCTGCACTGGAAGCGGTGCGCCTGGCGCGCCGTGACGACTGGCGCCGCACCAAGCTGGCCGACCTGATCGCGCTGTTCCGCGCTGAATCACGCCGCCACGGGCTGGACCTGATGGCCTCGGAAACCCCGATCCAACCGCTGCTGTGTGGCGACGACCACACGGCGGTCGCGATGTCCAAGGCGCTGGAACAGGCCGGCTGGCTGGTGGGTGCGATCCGCCCGCCAACGGTGCCGGAAGGCAAGGCGCGCCTGCGCGTTACCCTGTCCGCGCTGCACACACCCGAACAGGTGCGCGGCCTGGTGGAGGCGATTGCCAGTGCGCGCGACCGCGTGGCGCTGGCCGTGCGCGAAGCCGCCCCGCCGCCGTTGCCTGCCTTTGCCTGAGTTTCATGTCGTTGCCCATGCATATTGAAGTCACCGGCCAGGGGCCGGATCTGGTACTGATCCACGGCTGGGCCCTGCAGGGCGGTGTGTTCGCGCCACTGGTACAGCGGCTTGCGGATCAGTTCACCCTGCATCTGGTCGACCTGCCTGGCCATGGCCACAGCCGCGAGGACACCACGCCGCTGCGCCTGCCGTTCGTGGTCAATGCCATTGCAGCAGCCACCCCACCGGCGGTGTGGTGCGGCTGGTCGCTGGGCGGCCTGTTCGCGCTGCACGCAGCGGCGACGCTGCCGAAGGTGCGCGGGCTTGCGATGATCGCGGCGACGCCACGTTTCGTAGGCGCCGAGGACTGGCCACACGCGGTGGAACCGTCAGTGTTCGAGCAGTTCGGACGCGAGCTGGCCACCGACTTCGCTGGCACTCTGGACCGCTTCCTGGCGCTGGACGTGATGGGTTCGGCGCACGCCCGCGAGGAGCTGCGTGCACTGCGCCAGCGCCTGGTAGAGCGCGGTGCGCCGACCGAACGCGCGCTGCTGGAAGGCCTGCAGCTGCTGGAAAACACCGACCTGCGCGGCGCACTGCCGGCGCTGGGAAAACCCAGCCTGTGGATCGCCGGCCAGCGTGACCGACTGGTGTCGCCGGCGGCAATGCAGGCCGCGGCAGCTCTGGCCCCGGGCGGGCAGGCGCTGACCATCGCCCACGGCGGCCATGCCCCGTTCCTGGGCCATGCCGACGAGGTGGCCGCCGCCCTGCAACACTTCGTTGCCGGCCTGTCACCGGCCGATGGCGGACAATGAGCGCCTTCCACATTCCGCAGGATTGACGCATGGATCTGGGTATCAACGGCCGTTGGGCACTGGTCTGCGGCGCCAGCAAGGGGCTCGGCCTGGGCTGCGCGCGTGCGCTGGTCCGCGAGGGCGTCAACGTGGTGATCGTGGCCCGTGGCGAAACTGCGTTGCAGCGGGCCACCGAGGAGCTGCGTGCGCTGCCTGGCGCCGCCGAGGTGCGCGCGGTCGTCGCCGATGTCACCACAGAGGCCGGCCGCAGCGCAGCGCTGGCCGCGTGCCCCCAGGTGGATATCCTGGTCAACAACGCCGGTGGCCCGCCGCCCGGCGATTTCCGCAGCTTCGAGCGCGATGACTGGATCGCCGCGCTGGATGCCAACATGCTGGCGCCGATCGCGCTGATCCGCGCCACCGTGGACGCGATGATCGAGCGTGGCTTCGGCCGCATCGTCAACATCACCTCCTCGGCGGTGAAAGCCCCGATCGACATCCTGGCGTTGTCCAACGGCGCGCGCAGCGGCTTGACCGGCTTCGTCGCCGGGCTGTCGCGGCGCACGGTGGCCCACAACGTCACCATCAACAACCTGCTGCCCGGCCAGTTCGACACCGACCGCCTGCGCGCCAACTTCGCCCACAGTGCGGGCAAGGATGGCGATGCGGGCGAGGTGGCCGAGCGCCGCCGCCAGCAGATCCCTGCCGGCCGCTTCGGTACCGCCGACGAATTCGGCGCATCCTGCGCCTTCCTGTGCAGTGCACAGGCCGGTTACATCACCGGGCAGAACCTGCTGATCGATGGCGGCGCCTACCCCGGTACGTTCTAAGAGACTTTCGCAATGCCGTCCCACTTCGATGCACGCCACGTCCGCCGCGCGTTCGCCCGCGCCGCCACCAGCTACGACGCCGCAGCGGCCCTGCAGCGCGAGGTGCAGTCGCGGCTGATCGAATCGCTGGACTATCTGGAGGCCCGCAAGCCAGAGGTGGTGCTGGACATCGGCGCCGGTACCGGCCATGCCAGTGCGCTGATGAAGAAGCGCTGGCCGAAGGCGCAGGTGATCGCGCTGGACGTGGCGTTGCCGATGCTGGACCAGGCCAGGCGCCAGGCCGGCTGGTGGAAGCCATTCCAGCGCCTGTGCGGCGATGCCGCTGCGCTGCCGCTGGCCGACAACAGCGTGGACGTGATCTTCAGCAATCTGTGCCTGCAGTGGGTGGATGACCTGCCGGCGGTGTTCGCGGGCTTCCGCCGCGTGCTCAAGCCCGGGGGCCTGTTGTTGTGCTCGACCTTCGGCCCGGAAACACTGGTCGAACTCAACGAGGCCTTCGCTGCCGCCGACGACCGTCCGCACGTGAGCCGCTTCGCACAGATCGCGCAGTTCGGTGATGCGCTGATGATGGCCGGCTTCCGCGACCCGGTGCTGGACCGCGACCTGTTCACCCTGACCTACGACGATCTGCCCTCGCTGATGCGCGAGCTGCGCGCGATGGGCGCGACCAATGCACGGGTGGACCGACGCCACACGCTGACCGGACGCGGCCGCTTCGCTGCGGCGGCGGCCGCATACGAGCCAATGCGCCGCGCCGACGGCAAGCTGCCCAGCAGCTGGGAAGTGATCTATGCCCACGCCTGGGCCCCGGACCCGGGCGCGCCGATCCGTGAAGGCGGGCATGACGTCGCCTCGGTGCCGGTGTCGGCGATTCCGATCCGGCGCAAGCAGACCTGATCCAAAGGTGCCGCCGGGCATGGCCCGGCGCTACCGCATGCCACACCGAACGCGAATTGCTCTGGTAGGTGCCAACCTTGGTCGGCACAATGCCGGCGCCATCGCGATCTGACAGGTTGTGCCGACCAAGGTCGGCACCTACCAAAGGCAGATGTCGGCCAGCACGCAAACCGGGTAGCGCCGGGCCATGCCCGGCGAGCGCAGCGGCAGCGGCTCAGGTGTTGGCCGGCGAACTCAACGGCGGGCGCACCAGATCGCGGTGGAAGAAGTAGATTTCCTGCACCAGGAAGCGCCAGCTGGTGTGGAAGCTGCGGAAGCGCGTGCTGGGCGTGGACGAGGCCAGCGCATCGATACCCAGCGCCTTGCTCAGGCGTAGCGCGCGCGCCATGTGCAGCGGATCGCTGACGATGATCGCCCGGTGCAGGTCGCGCTGGTCCATCAGCCGCTTGGCTTCAACCAGGTTCTGCACGGTATTGCGCGAGGCGGTCTCGATCAGGATCGCGTCGTCCGGCACACCGTGCTTGAGCGCGTAACGCCGCGCCACCTGCGATTCGGAAAAACGCGCACCGGTGCCACCGTAGCCACCGGTAAAGATCAGCAACGGCGCGTACCGGGCCTCGTACAGGTCCAGGCCATGGCGGATGCGTTCTTCGAACACCGGTGACGGCTTGGCGTCATAGGCGGCTGCGCCAAGCACGATGATGGCGTCGGCCTTGGCGGCCTGGTCGCGCTCGCCGACCCAGACGATCCAGGCGGTCACGCCCAGCAGCCAGATCACCAGCAGCACGAACAGACGCCACAACCAGCCCAGCAGGCCAGTGCGATGCCGGTGCCGGTCGCGGCTCACGGCGCTCCCCATCGCAGCGCTGGCAGATCGACGTTGCCGCCGGACAGCACCAGGCCCACGCGCAGGCCGGCGAAGCGCTGCGGCTGCGCCAGCACTGCCGCCAGCACGGTGGCCGAGGACGGTTCGACCACCTGCTTGAGCACCTCCCACAGCAGGCGCATCGCGGCCATCGTCGCGGCGTCATCGACCACGATCACCTCGGCGCCGGCCGCACGCAGCAGCGCGAAGTTGGGCGCGCCGATCAGGGTGCGCAGGCCGTCGCAGATCGTGTCCGGGGTGAATGCGCCCTGCCGTTCGCCTGCTGCCAGCGACCGCGCGGTGTCGTCGGCGCCGGCCGGTTCGGCCAGCACCAGCCGGGTCTGCGGGCTGGCGTGCTGCAGGGCCAGCGCGGTACCGCTGGCCAGGCCGCCGCCGCCCACCGGCACCACCAGCACATCGAACGGGCCGTCGCTGTGCAGCAGTTCCAGGGCGGCGGTGCCCTGCCCGGCCATCACCGTCGGGTCCGCATACGGATGGACCAGGGTCGCGCCGGTATCGGCCTGCACCTTGGCGCAGGTGGCCTCGCGGTCGGCGATGGTCGGCGGGCAGCGCCAGAGCGTGGCGCCATGACGGGCGATATTGGCCAGCTTGGCCGCCACCGCACCTTCGGGCACCACCACATGGCAGGGAATGCCACGGGTCCGCGCGGCCAGGGCCAGTGCCGCGCCGTGGTTGCCGGAAGAATGGGTAACCACACCAGCCCTGGCGCGATCGGCATCCAACGACCACACCGCATTGCAGGCGCCACGGAACTTGAATGCGCCACCGCGCTGCAGGTGCTCGGCCTTGAAGGCCAACTGCGCGCCGGCCAGCGCATCGAGCGTGCGCGAGCGCAGCACCGGGGTCACGCTGGCGTGCGGCGCGATCCGCGCAGCGGCAGCCAGGACATCATCGGCACGGGGCAACAGTGAATCGCTCATGACGCAAGATTAACGTATGGCTTCGCGCTGGCGACCCCGGCACAGGTCATGCCAGCATGGGGGCCTTCGCCTCCATTCATCCTGGCCAGTGGAATTAAGGGCCGATTCAACGCCCGCGCACGAAGCTGACTGCACACCCGTCCTCTGGGGGGACCCGCTATGAAAACCCGCCTGTTGCTTGCCGGTGGCCTACTGCTGGCCCTGACCGGCTGTACCACCTACGACTATGTCGGCGGTGGCCGCAGTGGCGGCTACTACCACGGTGCACCGTCGGTGGAGTACCGCTACCCGGCCGGCTATCCCTACAACTCTGGTTACCCGTACTACGGGGGCTATGGCGGCTACTACGGTGGCTATGGCAACCCGTACTACTCGCGCCCGATCTACCGCCCGCCGCACAACCATCGCCCGCCGCCGCGCCCGCCTGGCAATGGTGGCGAGAACCGTCCGCCGCCGCCCTCGCGGCCGTCCTACAACGGCGGTTCGCCGTGGCGCAACATGGACTCGATGCGTCGCCCGCCGCAATCGAACATCCAGCCGTCGGCGCCCCCGCCGCAGTCCCGTCCGACCCCGGCACCGAGCGCGCCGAGGATGAACGGTTCCCCCTGGCGCAACATGGATCGTGGGACGCAGCGCACAGTTGAGCGCTGAACCGTCTTGCATTTCACACGGTCCAAGCCGCAATCTACGGGACCAGTGACGGCCCGCGTCACAAAGTGACAAAAACGACACGGGTCGCCGCAAAAGGCTCTACGCCGATATCCGACAGGAACATCTGGATCCCCCCTGTTCCGGCCCTGTCGGATGTCGGCACCTCTGAAGGCAGACGGCCCCGCAATGCGGGGCCGTTTGTTTTGGGGCACGCCGCCACGGCATCCACGCATGGCGGCCCCTGGGCTCTGGCATCAGTAGATCCACGCCATGCGTGGATGGGTGCTTTCCCAGAGGCCCCGCCTCAGTAGATCCACGCCATGCGTGGATGGGTGCTTTCCCAGAGGCCCCGCTTCAGTAGATCCACGCCATGCGTGGATGCGGCCCTCCCGGCAACCCCAAAAAAAACAGGGCCGGGCAGTCCCCCGACTGCCGGCCCTCTGCTCCCCCACCGTGCGCCTGTACCGGCCCCTGTTCCAATTCCGGTCACGGGCGCCTGCGGCGCCAGCCACGGTGGGTGCTATTGGGTTATCTGCAAAAATCCTGCCAACTTTAGCGTCGATTTCGACGTCGGCCGGCCGGCGCCGGCGCCAGGACCCCGAATGGCGCTAAAATCGCCACCCCGGCGCCGGCGCCCGGCCGCGCCCGCCCCCAGCTGAACAGCCCCATGAACCCGTCCTTCCATCGTTACGACGTCATCGTCATCGGCGGTGGCCACGCCGGCACCGAAGCCGCGCTGGCCGCGGCCCGCACCGGCGTGCGCACCCTGCTGCTGACCCACAACATCGAGACGGTGGGCGCGATGAGCTGCAACCCCGCCATCGGCGGCATCGGCAAGGGCCACCTGGTCAAGGAAATCGACGCCCTCGGTGGCGCGATGGCGCATGCCGCCGACCGCGCCGGCATCCAGTGGCGCACGCTCAATGCCTCCAAGGGCCCGGCCGTGCGCGCCACCCGCTGCCAGGCCGACCGCAACCTGTACCGCATGGCGATCCGCGCCATCGTCGAGGGCCAGGCCAACCTGACCGTGTTCCAGGCTGCCGTCGATGACCTGGTCATCGAGGGCGACGCCGTGCGCGGGGTCATCACCCAGACCGGCCTGCGCTTCGACGCCGAGGCCGTGGTGCTGACCGCCGGTACCTTCCTGGCCGGCAAGATCCACGTCGGCCCGACCCAATACGCTGCCGGCCGCATGGGCGACCCGCCGGCCACCACGCTGGCCGCGCGCCTGCGCGAGCGCCCGTTCCAGGTCGACCGCCTGAAGACCGGCACGCCGCCGCGCATCGATGGCCGTTCGCTGGACTACAGCGTGATGGACGAGCAACCCGGCGATTCGCCGCGGCCGGTGATGTCCTTCCTCGGCTCGGTGGACGAGCATCCGCAGCAGGTCAGCTGCTGGATCACCCACACCACCGAACAGACCCACCAGATCATCCGCGACGCACTGCATCGCTCGCCGCTGTACAGCGGCCAGATCGAAGGCATCGGCCCGCGTTACTGCCCGTCCATCGAGGACAAGGTGGTGCGCTTCGCCGAGAAGGCCAGCCACCAGATCTTCGTTGAACCCGAAGGGCTGGGCATCGTCGAGATCTACCCCAACGGCATCTCCACCTCGCTGCCATTCGATGTGCAGCTGGAGATGGTGCGCAGCATCCGCGGATTCGAAAACGCGCACATCACCCGACCCGGCTATGCGATCGAGTACGACTTCTTCGATCCACGTGGGCTGAAGGCCTCGCTGGAGACCAAGCTGGTGAACGGCCTGTTCTTCGCCGGCCAGATCAACGGCACCACCGGCTACGAAGAAGCGGCAGCGCAGGGTCTGCTGGCCGGACTCAACGCTGCGCGTCAGGTGCGTGGACTGGACGGCTGGTGCCCGCGCCGCGACGAGGCGTATCTGGGTGTGCTGGTGGATGACCTGATCACCCACGGCACCAACGAGCCCTACCGCATGTTCACCAGCCGCGCCGAATACCGCCTGCAGCTGCGCGAGGACAATGCCGATCAGCGCTTGACCCCGGCCGGCCGCGAGATGGGCCTGGTGGATGACCGCCGCTGGAATGCATTCGAAACCAAGCAGGCCGCCGTCGCCGCCGAGCGTGCACGGCTGGGCGCGATGTGGGCGACCCCGGCCAATGCGCTGGGCCGTGAAGTGCAGCAAACACTGGGCGTGGCGGTCAGCCGCGAAACCAATGTGCTGGACCTGATCAAGCGCCCGGAGCTGGATTACGCCCAGCTGATGCAGGTGCCGTCGCTGGGCCCGGCCGTGGCCGACGGCAAGGTGGCCGAGCAGGTGGAGATCGGCGTGAAGTATGCGGGCTACCTGGATCGCCAGCGCGAGGAGATCGAGCGCCAGCAGCGCCACGAAGCCACGCCGATCGCCGAGGCGTTCGACTACGCGACGGTGCGGGGGTTGTCGGCCGAAGCGCTGCAGAAGCTGGAGCGCGTGCGCCCGCAGACCATCGGCCAGGCACAGCGCATCCCAGGCATGACGCCGGCGGCGATCTCGCTGCTGCTGGTACACCTGGAACGCGCCCGCCGCGGCCGCGTGGCGTAAGCGGTCGAACCTGCTTCTGGTGGGTGCCGACCTTGGTCGGCACGAATCATCCGATCGCGACGCTGCATGCATCTGTGCCGACCAAGGTCGGCACCTATCAAGGTCTCCCGCCCCGGTAGATCCACGCCATGCGTGGATGAAGGCCTCCGTGCCGGCCAAGGTCGGCACCGACCTTGGCGAACGCGCTACCGTGCGTCGGCGCCACCGCCCAGCACCTTGAACAACGTCACCCGGTTGCCCGCGTCCTGCTGCTGCAGCGCGATCAGGTCCTGCTGGGCGGCATACAGGCTGCGCTGCGCGTCCAACGCCTGCAGATAGCCGTCCAGCCCGGTGCGGTAACGCGCATCGGCCAGCGTGTAGCTGCGCTGGCTGGCGGCCACCAGCGCACGCTGCGCGTCCATCTGCGCCGTCAGGTGATCCCGCGTGGCGAGTGCGTCGGCCACTTCACTGAAGGCCTGCTGGATCGCCTTCTCGTACTGCGCGATGCCGATGTCCTTGCCGATCTTCGAGGCGTCCAGCGATGCCTTCAATGCGCCGGCGTGGAAGATCGGCGCGGTGATGCTGGGCGCGAATGACCAGCCGCGGGTGCCGGCCGAGAACAGCGTCGACAACGCAATGGAGCTGTGGCCGTAGTTGGCGGTCAGCGTCAGCGTGGGGAAGAAGGCAGCGCGTGCAGCACCGATATCGGCGTTGGCCGCCTGCAACGCGTGTTCGGCCGACAGCACGTCCGGGCGCTGCAGCAGCACGCTTGAAGGCAGGTTGGCCGGCAGCGGTGCCAAGACCACGGTGCCGTCCAGCGCCTGGGCGCTGGGCAGCAGTGCCGCCTCCAGCGGTGCCCCCACCAGCAACTGCAACGCATCGCGATCCTGCGCCTGCTGGGTCTGCAGCTTGGCGAGCGAGCCGCGCGCGGCTTCCACGCTGCTCTGCACCTGCGACAGGTCCAGACCCGAGGCCAGGCCCTGCGCATGGCGCGCCTCGGTGCGCTGCAGGGTCTGCTGCTGGCTGTCCAGGGTCTGCCGGGTGAATGCCAGCGACTGCTCATCGGCGGCCAATGCCAGCCACGCCGTCGCCACTTCGGCCACCAGGCTGGTGCGTGCGGCGCGCTGGTTCTCGGCACTGGCCAACCAGTTCTGCAGGGCCTCGTTCTTCAGGCTGCGGATGCGTCCGAACAGATCCAGCTCCCAGCTGCTGATGCCCACCTGCACGGCATCGGATTCGGTGACCTGGCTGGCGCCGGTCTCGCTGTTGGCATCGCTCACCCGCGCACGGGTGACGCTACCGCTGGCATCCACCGATGGCAGCAGTGCGGCGCGCTGGATGCGGTACTGCGCACGTTGCTTCTCCACCTGCAGCACCGCCACACGCAGGTCACGGTTGTTCTGCAGCGCCAGCGCAATCACCTGCTGCAGGCGCGGCTCCAGGAACACCTCACGCCAGGCCGGCATCGCCAACGCCGGGTCGACCTCGCCCGTGGCGGCGTTACCGAACTGCACCGGCACTGGCGCCTCGGGGCGCTGATAGCGCGGCGCCATGCTCACGCAGCCACCCAGCACGGTGGTCATCGTGGCGGCCGCCAGGGCACGCAGCAACATCGGCGTCATGGGCTTGCCTCCGGGGCAGTGGCTTCGGCCGGCGCGTGGCCCGGGAACAGGCGGCGCACCAGCAGGTAGAACAACGGTACGAAGAACATGCCCAGCACCATCGAGGCGACCGTGCCGCCGGCCACGCCGGTGCCCAGCGAACGGCGGGCGGCCGAACCTGCACCGGTGGCGAACACCAGCGGCAGCACACCCATCAGGAATGCCAGCGAGGTCATCACGATCGGCCGCAGCCGCAGGTAGACCGCCTGCAGGATTGCCTCGCGGGTGCTCTTGCCCTGCTGTTCGAGGATGCGCGCGAACTCGACGATCAGGATGCCGTTCTTGGCCGCCAAACCAATCGTGGTCAACAGGCCGACCTGGAAATACACGTCGTTGTTGAGGCCACGCAGATTCATCATCAGCACCGCGCCGAACACGCCTACCGGTACCGCCAGCATCACCGCGAACGGCACCGCCCAGCTTTCATACAGCGCGGCCAGGCACAGGAACACGAACAGCAGCGAGATGGCGTACAGCATCGGCGCCTGGTTGCCCGACAACTGTTCCTGGTAGGCCATGTCCGACCAGGCATGGCTGAAGCCCTCCGGCAACGTGTCGGCCAGGCGCGCGATCTCGGCCATCGCCTCGCCGGAGCTGACCCCCGGCGCCGGCTGTCCGGTGATCTCCATCGCCGACACGCCGTTGTAGCGCTGCAATGCGGCCGGCGCGCTGGTCCAGTGGGTGCTGACCAGCGACGACAGCGGCACCATCTGCCCGGCCTGGTTGCGTACGCTCCAGCGTTCGATGTCCTGCGGCTGCATGCGTGCTTCGGCGGTGCCCTGGATGAACACCTTCTTGATGCGGCCCTTGTAGATGAAGTTGTTGACGAAGTCGCCGCCCAGCGCGGCATTCAACGTGTCATTGATGTCCTGCGGATTCACGCCCATCGCCTGTGCCTTGGCGTCGTCAACCTTCACCGCGTACACCGGCGCGTCCTCCAGGCTGGCGTAGCGCACATTGACCAGCTTCGGGTCCTTGGCGGCCTCCTTCAGCAGGGTGTTGCGCGCGGCCACAGCCGCAGCATGGCCGGCACCGCCTTCGTCCTGCAGTTCCAGGGTGAAGCCACCGGCATCGCCAAGGCCAAGGATGGCCGGCGGCGAGGTGATGAATACCTGCGCATCGGGCACGCTGGCCATGGCCTGGGTCAGCCGCGCGGCAATGGTATCGGCATCGTCCTTGCGGTCATCCCAGTCCTTCAGGCGGATGAAGGCCTGACCGACGTTCTGGCCGCTGCCGGTAACGCTGAAGCCGGCGGTGGCCTGGATCGACAGCACGCTGTCGTCCTTCACCGCGGCGGCGCTGAGGCGGTCCATCACCGCACGGGTCTGTTCGAGCGTGGAGCCGGCCGGCAGCTTCACCAGCGCGTTGAGCATGCCCTGGTCCTCGTCGGGCAGGAACGCACCCGGCAGATGCCACAGCAACAGGCCGGTGACCACGCTCAGCACCAGGTAGAACAGCACGCCCAGCGTGCGCCGTCCGAGGAAACCATCGACGCGCCGGCGCAGTCCATTCGAGGTGCGCTCGAAGCGATGATTGAACCAGATGAAGAACTTGCCCAGCAGGCTCGGCTCGCCGCCGTGGTCGCCATGCGGATGGCCGCCCTTGGGAATCTGGTGCAGGATGCTGCCGCACAGCGCCGGGGTGATGGTCATCGCCACCAGCACCGACAGGATCATCGCTGCAGCGATCGTCACCGAGAACTGGCGGTAGATCACGCCGGTGACGCCACTGAAGAATGCCATCGGCAGGAACACCGCCGTCAGCACGAGCACGATGCCGACCAGCGCGCCGGTGATCTGGCCCATGGCTTTCAGGGTAGCCGGCTTCGGCGCCAGCCCCTCGAAGGTCATCACCCGCTCCACGTTCTCCACCACCACGATGGCATCGTCCACCAGCAGACCGATGGCCAGCACCAGCGCGAACATGGTCAGCGTGTTGATCGAATAGCCGAACGCCGCCAACACGCCGAACGTGCCCAGCAGCACCACCGGCACTGCGATGGTCGGGATCAGCGTGGCCCGCCAGTTCTGCAGGAACAGGTACATCACCAGCACAACAAGGATGATGGCCTCGATCAGGGTGATCACCACTTCCTTCAGCGAGATGGTCACGAACGGCGTGGTGGTGAACGCCACGTGGTAGGTGTAGCCGTGCGGCCAGTACTTCTGCAGCTGCTGCAGCCGCGCTTCGATGGCCTTGGAAACGGCGATGGCGTTGGCGCCGGCGTTGAGTTCGATGCCCAGCGACGCCGACGGCTTGCCGTTGAAGGTACTGATGCTGTCGTAGCTCTCCGGCCCCAGGCCGATCGTCGCCACGTCACCCAGGTGCACCACGCTGCCGTTGGCATCGGCCTTGAGTACCACCTGTGCGAACTGCTCCGGGGTGTGCAGACGGCTGCGCGCGGTCACCGTGGCATCGAGCTGCTGGCCCTTCAGTGCCGGCTGACCGCCGAGTTCACCGGCGGAGACATCGGTGTTCTGCGCCTGCAGCGCGCTCTCGATATCCGATGGCATCAAGGCGTACTGGCGCATTTTCTCCGGGTCCAGCCAGATACGCATGGCGTATTCCTGGCCGATCGGCTGGATGTTGCCGACACCGCTGACACGGCTGATCTGGTCGTCGATGCGCGCTTCCATGAAGTTGGCGACATCGAAGTTGTCCATGCTGCCGTCTTCGCTGGTGAACGACAGCACCTCGAAGATCGAACCACTGGACTTGGTGATGGTCAGGCCGTTCTGCTGCACTGCCTGCGGCAACGTGGCCATCGCCGCCTGCAGCTGGTTCTGCACCTGCACCTGTGCCGTATCCGGATTGGTGCCGGTGGCGAACACCAGGTTGACCTGCGCCGAGCCATCCGAGGCACTGGTGGAGGTCATGTACATCAGGTGATCAAGGCTCTGCTGGGACTGCTCGATGACCTGGGTGACCGCGTTCTCCACGGTCTGCGACGAGGCGCCGGTGTAGGTGGCGCGGATGGTGATGGTGGGCGGGGCGATCTGCGGGTAGCGGTCCACCGGCAGGACCAGGATGGCGAGCAGGCCAAGCAGGCTGACCGCGATGGCGATCACCCAGGCAAAAATCGGCCGGTCGATGAAGAAACGAACCATGTGCGGCAGGCCTCAGTGTGACTTTTCGTCGGTGTTGCCATTCGGGTCGATCGCCGGCATCGCCGCCAGCTGCGCCGTCGTGGCCGCCACCGCCTTCACCTGCTGGCCAAGCGATACCGCACTGCCATTGCTGACAATTACCCGCTCACCCGCTTTCAGGCCGTCGGTAATCTGCCACTGATTGCCTACCACCTGGCCGGTGCTGACCCGGCGCTCGATCACGTGGTCCTTGGCGTCGAGCAGGCGCAGCAGCGGTTCGCCACGTTCGTTGCGTACCACCGACTTCTGCGGCACCAGCAGGGCGCGCGCATCGGTGGCCATCGGCAGCACCGCCTTCAGGTACATGCCCGGCAGCAGCAGGCCATCCGGGTTGGGGATGACCGCGCGCAGCACCACGTTGCCGGTGCCCGGATCGACCGCGCTGCCGACAAACTCCAGCGTGCCTTCATGCGCGTAGGTGCTGCCATCCTCCAGCAGAACCTTCACCTGCGCCTTGCCATCGATGGCCTTCACCAGGCCGGCATCGAGCTGCTTGCGCAGGGCCAGCATCTGCGTGCTGGACTGGGTGACGTCCAGATACACCGGGTCCAACCGCTGGATGGTGGCCAGTGCGGCATCCTGGCCGGCGGCGACCAGCGCACCGGCGGTGACACTGGAGGTGCCGATGCGGCCGTCGATCGGAGCGCTCACCCGGGTGTAGTCGAGGTTGATGCGGGCAGCCTGCAGCGCAGCGCGCGCGGCGATCACGTTGGCCTGCGCCTGCTTCAGCGCCGAGGTGGCATCGTCGGCGTCCTGTTTGCTGGCCGCATCCATGCCCAGCAGCGCGCGGGTGCGCTCGGCCTTGGGCTGTGCTGACAGCACGGTGGCCTCGGCCTGCGCAAGCTGGCCGCGGGCGGTATCGAAGGCGGCCTGGTACGGCGCCGGATCCACCTGGTACAGCAGCTGGCCGGCCTTGACCTGCTGGCCTTCGGTGAACAGCCGCTGGCGGATCAGCCCACCGATCTGCGGCCGTACCTCGGACACCTCGAACGGTACCGCGCGGCCAGGCAGGGTCTGCTGCAGTGCCAGCGGCTGCGCGCTGGCGGTGATGACGCCCACTTCGGGCGTGGCCGGGGCATCGGTCTTGCCGGCCGAACAGGCGGCCAGGGCCAGCAGCAGGGGCAACAGCAGCGGACGGGGGGAGCGGGACAGCGGGCGCAGGAGTGACATGGGGGGCGTGGGAGCCTTGCGTTGACCCTCGTCACGCTGCCGTGAAACTGTGCAGAGAATATGGAGATTGTGCGACCGGCTCAGCTGACGCTTGCTTTCAGCGCCGCCTGCGCCGCTAATGGCCTCCGCGATGGCGAAGATTCGACTCAAACTCGGCCTGACCGCGAAGACCTTCCTCGCGATCTTCACCGCCTGCCTGCTGGTGCTGGCAGTGAACGGCATTGCCAGCCGCGTGGCCTTCCAGACCGGCTTCCTGGACTACCTCAACGATCAGGGCGACCTGCGCATGCAGCGCCTGATGCCGCACCTGCAACGCGAGTACCGCGAGCACGCCGGCTGGGAACACCTGCGCGGCAACGGCGACCGCTGGACACGGATGCTGCGCCCGGACCTCGCCCATGGGCACGAGGGACCGGTACCGCCACTGTCCGACCAGACCGGTGTGCCGTCGCGGCTGGGGCTGTTCGACGCGCAGCACCGGTGGGTGGCCGGCAACCCCGACGCAACCAGCGACGACGAACCCCATGCGGTGCAGGTGGACGGGCAGACGGTGGGCTGGTTGGGCATGGTGCCGTTCCAGACCGTCATCGCCACCAACGACCTGAACTTCTACAACACCCAGATGCGCGCGTGGTGGGTGATCGGCATCTCGCTGCTGCTGGTGACGGTGCTGTTGGCGTGGCTGGTCTCGCGTGCGCTGCGCCAGCGCCTGGCGAAGCTGGCCGCGGCCACGCACCGGCTGGCCGCCGGGGATTACGCCACCCGCATCGAGCGCACCAGCGACGACGAACTGGATGCGCTGGTGAACGACTTCAACCGGATGGCACAAGCGCTGGACGATACCGAACGCAACCGCCGCGCTTTCATCGCCGACATCTCGCACGAACTGCGCACGCCGCTGGCGGTGGTGCGCGCCGAACTGGAGGCGATCGAGGACGGCATCCGTCCGCTGGACCGCGCCAACCTCGGTGCTCTACAGAGTGAGATCCGCCAGCTGGGCAAGCTGATCGACGACCTGCACGACCTGTCGATGACCCAGTCCGGCGGCCTGGCCTATCGCTTCGCACCGCTGGACCTGGTGGCGTTGCTGCGCAGCGAACTCAACAGCATGCGCGTGCGCTTCACCGGCGCGCAGCTGACCCTGGAGGAAGATCTGCCTGCTGCGCCGCTGCTGGTTTCCGGTGACGAGCGCCGCCTGCAGCAGGTACTGGCGAACCTGCTGGAGAACGCACTGCGCTACACCCATCCCGGTGGCCGTGTGCACCTGCAGGCCATGCGCGTGCCGGCCGGCGTGCAGCTGATCGTGGAAGACACTGCGCCGGGAGTGCCGGCCGACAAGTGCGCGCTGCTGTTCGAGCGCTTCTACCGCGTGGAAAGCTCGCGCAATCGCGCCAGTGGCGGCAGCGGGCTGGGCCTGGCCATCAGCCACAACATCATCCTGGCCCACCATGGCCACATCCATGCCGAACCGTCACCACTGGGCGGGCTGCGCGTGGTCATCACCCTGCCGGAGTCTGCATGAGCACGTCCCCCGTCGCGCCCGCGAAGATCCTGATCGTGGAGGACGAGCCACGCCTGGCCTCGGTGCTGCGCGACTACCTCGCCGCCGCCGGCATGGACAGCCACTGGGTGGACGACGGTGGACAGGTGATCGAGGCGTTCGCGCACTATCAGCCCGACCTGGTGCTGCTGGACCTGATGCTGCCGCAGCGTGACGGCGTGGACCTGTGCCGCGAGCTGCGCGCCGGCAGCGACGTGCCGGTGATCATGGTGACCGCACGGGTGGAGGAGATCGACCGCCTGCTGGGCCTGGACATCGGCGCCGACGACTACATCTGCAAGCCGTTCAGCCCGCGCGAAGTGGTCGCGCGGGTGGTGGCGGTGCTGCGCCGCTACCGCCCGGATCCGACCGCGCGTGCCAATGCCGGACTGCACATCGACGAGCCCGCCGCGCGCGCCACCTGGAACGGCAAGGGCCTGGACCTGACGCCGGTGGAGTACCGCCTGCTGCGCACCCTGCTGGCCACGCCGGGCCGGATCTGGGCGCGCGATGAGCTGCTGGACCGCCTGTACCTGGACCACCGCGTGGTGGTCGACCGCACCGTCGACAGCCACGTGCGCAACCTGCGCCGCAAGCTGGCCGACGCTGGCATGGAAGAAGATCCGATCCGCTCGGTGTACGGCATGGGCTACAGCTACGAGCCCTGATCGCGTTCGCCGGGCCATGCCCGGCGGGCGCAGCGATGCACACCTGCGTTACAGTCGAGCACGCTCGACTCTACGAACACAACTGCATGGACGACATCCACCCGATCGCGCCGGACAAGCGCGCCGCCATCCTTTCCACCCTGGCCGAGATCGAACGACGCCACGACGTGCGCGTGCTGCTGGCCTGCGAATCGGGCAGCCGCGGCTGGGGCTTCTCCTCGCCTGACAGCGACTACGACGCGCGTTTCATCTACGTGCACCGCCAGCCGTGGTACCTCAGCATCAACGAGGAGACCGGCCCCGGGCAGCCACAGCGCGATGTGATCGAACTGCCGATCGACGACGAGCTCGATGTCAGCGGCTGGGACCTGCGCAAGGCGCTGCGGCTGGTCTCCAAGTCCAACCCGACACTGATCGAATGGCTGCGCTCGCCGATCATCTACCAGCAGGATGACGCCGCGGTGTCGCAGCTGTGGGAGGCCGCAAAGGAGTTCTATTCACCGCTGGGCAGCTGGTGGCACTACATGAGCATGGCCAGGACCACGCACAGCCGCCATCTGGGTGAGCCCACCGTCAGCACCAAGAAGTACCTTTACGTGCTGCGCGCCCTGCTTGCCTGCCAATGGATCGAGAACGAACCCACGCCACCACCGATGGCCTTCGAGAATCTGCTGGAGCGGCTGCTGCCGGAGGGAGCGTTGCGCGAGGCCATCGACGCACTGCTGGTGGTCAAGCGTGCCAGCGCCGAAGTGACCGCTCGTCCACGTATCCCCCTCATCAGCGACTACATCGACCACGCCATGGCCGCCCGCGCTGCGCAGGCCCCGCCATTGCCCACCGGGCACGGCGAGGGTGCCTGGCTGGACGCGCTGTTCCGGCGGATGCTGGCCGAGCACGCGCCAACCTGATCGGCTGTACCCGTTTCTGGTAGCTGCCGACCTTGGTCGGCACCGAGGTCACCATCCACGCATGGCGTGGATCTACTGCACATCCGCGCAGGGCCCGGCGATGGTCCCCGGCACAGGTATCATCGTTGCGAACGCCCTGATTTCCGGAGAAACCGATGAACCCGCTGCGCCCCTTCCGCGACAAGATGCCCGTTCTCGGCGAACGCGTGTACATCGATCCGGCCTGCACGATCATCGGTGATGTGGAACTGGCCGACGATGTGTCGGTGTGGCCAGGCACGGTCATCCGTGGCGACGTCAATTACGTGCGCATCGGCGCGCGTACCAACGTGCAGGACGGCACGATCATCCACGTCAGCCACCACAGCCCGTACAACAAGGCCGGCTACCCGACGTTGATCGGCGAGGGCGTGACCGTCGGCCACGGCTGCATCATTCATGCCTGCACGATTGGCGATTACAGCCTGATCGGCATGGGCGCCTGCATCCTCGACGGTGCCCGGGTGGAACGCCATGGGTTCGTGGGTGCCGGCGCGGTGGTCGGCCCAGGCAAGGTCGTGGGCGAGGGCGAGCTGTGGGTCGGCAACCCGGCACGTCCAGCGCGCACGCTGAGCGCCAAGGAGATCGAATCACTGCACTACTCGGCCGACCACTACGTGCGGCTGAAGAACGACTACCTGGGCTGAGCGGCCAACGCCGCCATGCGGCTCTGCTAAAGTCTGGGCCCGACCAGGACCTGTCGAGACCCCCCATGCCTGTGGCTGCCTGCCGGAGAGGACTCCGGCACCCACAACGAAGGCCATCGCACTGATGGCCGCACCGATGCTCGATACCTACCGCGAGGTGGTGACGCCGGAGGGTGTGCCGCTGCAGTTGCCGGCGGCCGGCCCGGTGCCGCGGGCGATGGCCTGGCTGGTCGACCTCGGCGTGCGCATCGCCGCGCTGGTGCTGATGTCGATTCCACTGGCGTTGCTGGACAGGTTCGGTTCCGGCCTCTACCTGGCGCTGATGTTCCTGGTCTACTGGGTCTACCCGATCGTCTGCGAAGCCCTGTGGGGGCGCACCCTCGGCAAGCGTGCGCTGGGTCTGCGCGTCCTTGCCCGCGATGGCGCGCCGGTGGGCTGGATGGCGGCGATTACCCGTAACCTGCTGCGCACCGTGGACATGCTGCCGTTCGGCTACGCGCTGGGCCTGATCAGCAGCCTGTTTGATCCCTATGGCCGTCGCCTCGGTGACCTGGTGGCCGGCACGGTGGTGGTGCACGCGCCGGTGCAGTACCTGCCGCCACCGCCGACCATCGACAGCGTACTGGTGCCACCGCAGCCGCTGCGCCCGGAAGAACAGGCGGCCGTGCTGGCCTTCGCCGAGCGGGCGCCACGGCTGTCGCCGGCGCGCCAGCAGGAGCTGGCCGGTATCGCCGAGCCGCTGACCGGCCCCCACGGTCAGGTCGGTGTGCTGCGCCTGTACGCGATGGCCAACTGGCTGCAGGGGCGACGATGAAGCAGGAACAGTTCGTCGCCCGCTACCAGCAGGAATGGCGGGACCTTGAGCAATGGTTGCAGCTGCGCGCCGGCGCCTCGCGCCGCACACGCCGCCAGCCCAGCCCACTGGCGCTGGACGACAACGCATTCCCGCAACGTTACCGGCGCTTGTGCCAGCAACTGGCGCTGGCCCGCGAGCGTGGCTACAGCCCACAGCTGGTGCAACGCCTGCAGCAGCTGATGCAGCAGGGCCACAGCGTGCTGTACCGCACGCCGCCGACGCGCTGGCGCGCCGCACTGGAGTTCCTGATCGCCGATTTCCCGCTGCTGGTGCGCAGCCAGGCGCGCAGCATGTGGGTGGCGCTGGCGATGTTCGCGTTGCCGGCAGTGGCCTGCTTCGTGCTGGTGCAGCTCTATCCGGACCTGATCCACACGGTGATGGACAACCGCCAGATCGCCGAGATGGAGCGCATGTACGACCCGGCCGCCGAACGCCTGGGGCGCGACAGCGGCACCGACTGGATGATGTTCGGCCACTACATCATGAACAACATCAGCATCGCCCTGCGAACCTTCGCCAGCGGCCTGCTGGCCGGGCTGGGCACGCTGCTGGTGCTGCTGTTCAATGGCGTGATCATCGGTTCGGTGGCCGGTCACCTGCAGCACATCGGCCATGGCAGTCCGTTCTGGCGCTTCGTCGTGGGCCACGGTGCCTTCGAACTGACCGCGATCGTGATCGCCGGCGGTGCCGGCCTGCAGCTGGGCATGAAACTGCTGGCACCGGGCCGGCGCAGCCGCCTGGATGCGTTGGTCGAAGGCGGTCGCATCGGTGCACGGTTGTGCCTGGGCGTGGCGTTCATGCTGCTGGTGGCTGCCTTCATCGAAGCATTCTGGTCGTCGATCGCCGAAGTGCCGGCCTGGGGCAAGTTCAGCGTGGCCGGCGTGCTGTGGGCCGGCGTGCTGCTATGGCTGTGGCGTGGCGGACGCGGAGGCGGCCATGCGCATTGATCGTCTGGACGTGATGCTGCGCGCGCGCAGTGGCTGGGAGGCGATGGAGCTCGGCACCGCCCTCACCCGCCGCCACGCGCGTGCCGTATGGGGGAGCTGGCTGCTGGCCAGCGCACCGCTGTTCGTGATCTTCAACCTGCTGGGCGCGTGGCGGGATGCCTTCGGTTGGGCCTGGCTGGCGATGTGGTGGTGCAAACCGCTGTTCGAACGCGCGCCGCTGTACGTGCTCTCACGCGGCATCTTCGGTGAACCGGTGGGCACGCTGGCAGCCCTGCGCGCACAGCGCAGCTGGGGCCACGGCGGGTTCTGGGGCTACCTGGGCTGGCGCCGCTTCAGCGTGCTGCGCAGCCTGTGCCTGCCGGTGAACCTGCTGGAAGGCAATGCGCCGGCCCAGCGCGCTGCACGCCGCCGCGCGGTGGCGGCCGGTGCGGCAGGCGCCGCGGCCGTGCTCACTGTGGCCTGCATGGCCTTCGAAGCGGCGGTGGTGGCCGGCGCGATCGGCGCGGTGTTCATGTTCATGCCACTGGAGCTGATGTCCGAATCGTGGCGCGCGGCGTGGGACATGATCGGCCAGGACACGCCAGCGTGGGCGTGGTTTGCCTTCAACCTGGCAAGCTGGCTGGCCTCGGCGCTGATCGGACCGTTCTATGTCGGCGCCGGCTTCGGCCTGTATTTGAACCGGCGCACCCAGATGGAAGCGTGGGACGTGGAAATCGCCCTGCGCCGGCTGCGCGAACGCCTGTTGCCGGCCACATCGACGCTGGCCCTGCTGCTGTGCCTGGCACTGCCGCTGGTTTCCACACCGGGGCACGCACAGGATGCGCAGACGATCGCCGACGAAGCCCACGATGCCGACGCCGACGAGGACAGCACCGAGGAACCGGCCACGGCAGCCAATGATCCCGGCAACACCCCCGCGGTGATCTTCGGTACCGCACCGGTGGATACCGCCGGCTTCCACCAGGCGGTGAACCGCGCCTATGAGGATCCGCTGCAGCGCCCGACCCGCCAGGTCACGCACTGGAAGCCGATCGAACAGGCCAAGGACGAGAAGAAGGAAGACAAGGCGCTGCAGAGCGACGGCAGCAACAAGGGGGAGCGCAAGAACCGCAGTGCCGGCATCGCTTGGCTGGCGCGGTTGGCCGAGTGGGGCCTGTGGGGCTTGCTGGGCGTCCTGCTGCTGGTGCTGCTGCTGACCGCACGCCTGTGGCTGCCCTGGTTGCGTGGCAGTAGCCGGCGCAAGGCCGAGGCTGCGCCGCAGGTGGTGGAGGAACAGGTGGAGCTGCCGGTGGTGTTGCCGCCGGACGTGGCAACCCAGGCCGGCCTGCTGTGGGACCAGGGCCGGCCGCGGCAGGCGCTGGCCCTGCTGTACCGCGCCAGCGTGCGCACGGTGGGCGAGCGCAGCGGCATCGCGCTTCCACCCGGCGCCACCGAAGCGCAGTGCCTGCGTGCCTCGCGGCGCATGCCCGATGCCACCGACCGTGCACTGTTCGCGCGCGTCGTACGCATGTGGCAGTACGCCGCCTATGGTGGCCGCCTGCCCAACCGCGATGATTTCGATGCGCTGGCCGAGACCCTGCGCCAGCAGTACCGGTGGCTGGCATGAGCCCGCGCGTTTTCTGGTCATTGCTGCTGGGCGCGCTGGTCCTGTTCGGCGTACCGCTGACGGTCCTGTACCTGCGCACCCATGAGCGTGTGACCGAAACCGTGCGCCTGCCGCCGCAGGGCGAGGCCGCGTACAACCCGCTGTACGTGTTGGGCCAGGCCCTGCGCGCCGACGGTATCGACGTGCATTCGCAGCCACGCCTGGAACTGCAGCAGATGGCACTGGGGCCGCATGACACGGTGGTGCTGCTGCAGGACAGCAGCGAACTGCCGGCGCCAGCGGCGAAGGCGCTGCTGGACTGGGTCGGCCACGGTGGCCATCTGCTGGTACGCACGCCGCCGCCGGCCGAAGACGATGCCAGCAGCACGCAGGGGCCACTGCTGGACCAGTTGGGTGTGGACAGCCTTTACCAGCGCAGCGACTGCCAGCCCTTCCACGTGGAAGACGATCCCAGCCATGTGGAATTCTGCGGCGGCCGTCGCTTCACGCTGGGTTTTGCCGCCAATGCGCAGACCGAACGGCGCTGGGGCGGTGAGCACGGCCTGGTGTTCGCGCGCCTGCGCCACGGCCAGGGCAAGGTGAGCGTGCTGGCCGACATGGAGTTCATGCGCGGTGAGGTGGATTCGCCGGTCGCGCGCATGGCAGCGTCCACCGGAAAGGCCAGTGACGGGCTGCACGATCCGTCCCATCGCGACCTGACCCGTTACCTGCTCGATCCCAACTACGGCAAGGGCGCATTCTGGCTGGTCTATGCCAGCCGCCCACCGTCGCTGTGGGCACGCCTGTTCTACCAGGGCTGGCCGTTGTGGGCGCCGTTGCTGATCGCCGTGCTGGGTTGGCTGTGGGGCCGCTCGCAGCGCTTTGGCAGCCGACTGCCCTCACCGGTGCTGGAACGCCGCTCGTTGCTGGAGCACGTGCGCGCCAGCGGCGAACTGCTGCTGCGTTTCGGCCACGGCGCGCGCCTGTATGACGCCGTGCTGGCCGTGTTCCTGCATCGCCTGCGCCTGCGCGCGCCGGTTGCCGCCGCACTCGAGGGTGCCCCACGCGAACAGGCCATCGCCGAACTTCTGGCATGGCCCCGCAGCCGCGTCGCCAGCGCCCTCACTCCGCCTCCGCCGCATGATTCCTCCGCCCTGCGCGAGCGTATCCGCTTGCTGCTCCAGATGAGATCCCTGCTATGACCGAAGTCCCCGAGCTGCCGGCGGCCGCCAATGCCCGCCTGATCGAACGCGTCGATGCCATCCGCGCTGCCGTCGGCCACGCCTTCATCGGCCAGGCCGATGTACTCGACCAGATCATGGTGGCCTTGCTGGCCGGTGGCCACGTGCTGATCGAGGGTGTGCCCGGGCTGGGCAAGACCCTGCTGGTACGCGCTCTCGCACAGGCGCTGGAACTGGACTATGGCCGCGTGCAGTTCACTCCCGACCTGATGCCAAGCGACGTCAGCGGCCACGCGGTGTACGACCCGAAGAGCGAGAGCTTCAAGATCCGCCGTGGCCCGGTGTTCACCAACCTGCTGTTGGCCGACGAGATCAACCGCGCACCGGCCAAGACCCAGTCCGCCCTGCTGGAAGTGATGCAGGAAGGCCAGGTGACCATCGAAGGCAAGGCCTTCACCCTGGCGCCGCCGTTCATGGCATTGGCCACGCAGAATCCGCTGGAGCAGGAAGGCACCTACCCGCTGCCGGAAGCGCAGCTGGACCGCTTCCTGCTGAAGGTGCTGATCGACTACCCGCAGCTGGAGGACGAAAAGCGCATGGTGACCGCGATCACCCGTGGGCGCGCCGCCAGCGATTTCGATCTGAGCCAGGTGCCGCGCGTGCTTGGCGCCGGTGAGCTGCTGGAGCTGCAGCGCGCCACCGCTGCAATTACCGTTGATGATGAAGTGATCGACTATGCCGTGCGCATCGTGGCCGCCACCCGGCAGTGGCCAGGCATCGCGGTGGGCGCCGGCCCGCGTGGCAGCATTGCGCTGGTGCGCGCCTCGCGCGCGCAGGCCGTGCTGGCCGGCCGCGACTTCGTCACCCCCGACGACGTGCGCGACATTGCACGTCCTGCACTGCGCCACCGCATCGCGCTGGCCCCGGAGCTGCAGATCGAAGGCCAGGATGCCGACGACGTGTTGGGCGCGCTGCTGGCCAAGGTGGAAGCGCCGCGCCGATGAGGCCGGCCCCGCTGCTACTGGCGCTGCTGCTGGCCTGGGCCGTCCTGGGTAGCCTGGTGCTGGGCGGGCTGCTGCCGCATTGGAGCTGGGTACTGGCCGCACTGGCAATTGCCGTGCCGGCATTGATGGACCTGTGGCGGCAGACGCGGCGGCCTTCGCCACAGGTACAACGCGAACTGCCCGAAGCGCTGGCACTGGGCGTGCGTCGCGAAGCCGCGCTGCGCCTTCAGGCGGACCACTCGATGACGGTGCAGGTGTTCGACCTCGTGCCAGGCGGCTGGCCGCTGGAATCGCTGCCGCAACGGGTGCAGCTGCAGGCCGGGAGCGCCTCCACCCTGCACTACCACCTGCAGCCGCTGCAGCGTGGTCACTTCCGCTTCGAAGGCGTGCACCTGCGCATGCGCTCGCCGTGGCGCCTGTGGTGGCAGCAACGCACGCTGCCGCCAGCGCTGGAGGTACGGGTCTATCCGAACTTCGTGCCGCTCACCCGTTTCGCCCTGTTCAGTGCCGACCAGGCCTCGCGGCTGGTCGGTGCACATGTGAAGCGCCGGCGCGGTGAAGGCACCGACTTCCACCAGATGCGCGAGTACCGCGTCGGTGACAGCCTGCGCCAGCTCGACTGGAAAGCCACCGCGCGTGCGCGCAAGCTGATCTCGCGTGAGTACCAGGACGAGAAGAACCAGCAGCTGCTGCTGATGCTCGACAGCGGCCGGCGCATGCTGGCCAGCGAAGGCGGGCTCTCACACTTCGACCACGCCTTGAACGCCTCGCTGGTGGTGGCCTACCTGGCGCTGCGCCAGGGCGATGCCGCCGGCCTGTTCGCCACCGGTGGCGAACGTCGCTGGATGGCGCCGCAGCGCGGCATGGGCACGGTCGAACACCTGCTGCGCGCCAGCTACGACCTGCAGCCACGCGCGGTGGCCACCGACTACCTGGCCGCTGCCACCGAAGTGTCGCTGCGCCAGCGTCGGCGTGCACTGGTGATGCTGGTCAGCAACGTGCGCGATGAGGACATCGAAGACCTGCTGGCGGCGGTGCGCCTATTGCAGCGACGCCACCTGGTGTGCGTGGCCAGCCTGCGCGAGCGCGAGCTGGACGGTGCCCTGGAGGGCGAGGTGCAGACGCTGGAGGAGGCTACCCAGGCCGGCGCTGCGGCCCTGTACCTTCAGCAACGCGCGAAAGCGCATGAAGCGCTGCGCAGCGAGAAGGTGATGGTGCTGGACGTGACCGCCGATGCCCTGCCCGGCGCTACCGGCGCATCGTTCTGGTAGGTGCCAACCTTGGTTGGCATACATGCCACAGCGCCGACCAGGGTCGGCATCTACCCACAGCGGTTGCCGGCCAACGGCCGGCACTACCCCTGCAGCAACCGTCGCTGCAACCGCTCCACTGCGCGCTGCAGCAGCACCCGGTTGCGGGCCAGCTTCATCCACTGCGGCAGGCGCGAGAACATCGAGCCGTTGGCAATCCCCGCACGCTCGCGCAGCGGCGCGGCGGCGTAGTCGTGCAATGCCTGCAGATGGGCTTCGTTGTAGGCCCAGAGCAGGCCGGCAGCGGTCTTTTCGACCAGTCGCAGCGGCAGGCCGAAATGCGGGTCGATCGCTTCATTGCCACGCAGCCGCGACAGCGTGACGTCCACCTCGCTGCTGCGTCCGCATTGGCTGCAGTCTGCGGTCAATGTCCGCACCGGAGACGTTGCGCGTGCGCGGCGCACCTCGGCACTGACCCATTGGTGCCCGCAATAGCCACAGGGGCGGTAGCCGCTGTAGCGCACCGGCCCCACCCAGTCGCCAGCACCACAACGAGCGCAGCCACAACCACCATCCAACGCTTCGCTGCAGCCAAGGCAACGGAAACGCTTCGATTCCAGAGTTCCCACCACCCAGCCCGGCGCGTTGCAGCGATGGCAACGCACCGCCACCCGGTCGGCATAGCGCCACAGGCGGTGACCATCATCCAGATGGCGCCCGGCCAGCGGCGCAGGCCGCAGGCCGCGGTTGCGCCGCACCACCATCAGACGTAGATCCGCGTCGGCGCCTCATCGACGATCGCGTGCGGCACGAAGCGCGCACTGTCGCGGGTGATCGCGCTGTCGTCCTCACGGATGCCGATGCCACAGGCATGGTCACCGATCACCCAGCTGCCGATCAGCGGGTAGCCGCCTTCGAAGCGGGTCAGTGGATGCGCGCGCTGGATGATCGCCGGGCCATCGTAGGGACCGTCGCTGCGCTGGGTGCTGCCATCGGCCAGGTGCATCTCGATGTTGGCGCCCTCGCGCGAGAACAGCGGCTTGCGCACCCAGCCCGAGGCCAGCGTGCTGCCGTCATCGAAGTGCGCTTCCAGCAGGTTCGGATGACCGACGTTACGCTGCCACAGCAGCGGCAGGATGCCCTTGTTGCTCAGCACCGCCTTCCAGGCCGGTTCCAGCAGCTGCACGCCGGAGCCGGGCAGTGCGCGGCCGAATTCCTCGGCCATCAGGTCTTCCAGCGGGTACAGCTTGAACAGCGTGCCGATCACCGAATCGTCCAGCGCGGTGAAACGGCCGTCCTCGGACAGGCCAATGTCCTCGATGGCGATGGCCTGGCCCTGCAGGCCGGCCTGCGAGGCGCAATCGCGCAGGTAGTCGACCGTGCCGCGGTCTTCGTCCGAACTGCCCACCGCACTGAAGTACAGCGGCGGCGGCAGCTGCGCGGCCAGTTCGCCGAAGCGCTCGACCAACGCTTCATGCATCGCATTGAACTGGTCGGCATGCTGCGGCAGGCGGCCGGCATTGCGCTGGTCTTCCAGCCATTGCCACTGGAAGAAACTGGCCTCGAACAGCGAGGTCGGCGTGTCATAGTTCAGTTCGTACAGCTTGGCCGGGCCGGTGCCGTCGTAGGCCAGGTCCAGGCGGCCATACAGATGCGGTTGGCGCTGGCGCCAGCTGTCAGCGATCCAGTCGCGGTAATGCGACGGAATCGCCAGCTGGTCCATCAGCCGTTCGCTGGCGATGACATCGCCGACCAGGTCCAGCGCCATCTGGTGCAGCTCGGCGCTGGGGTCTTCAATGTCCTGTTCGATCTGGCGCAGGGTGAAAGCGTAGTACGCGCTTTCATCCCAGTACGGCTGGCCGTCGATGGTGTGGAAGCGGAAACCGGCTTCCTCCGCGCGTGCCCGCCACTGGGCACGTTCGGCGATTCGAATGCGTTGCATGGGTCGGTCAGCCGCCGTAACTGCCGCTGGTGCTGCGGCGTTCGCTGGAGTTGCCGAAGCCGCCGCGGCTGGCGGTCACTGCACGGTTGGGGGTGCTGGTGACCGGGGCCAGGCCGGCCTTGCCGGCGCCAATGCCGCTGGCGGTGTTCAGGCCGCCGGTGCCGCCCGGGGCCGGGCGCGCCCAGCCGGCGCTCTTGTCCTGGTAGGCGGGGGCCGAGGCCGGCGCCTGCGGGGCCAGGCCACCGCGGTTGCTCAGCATCTGCGACATGAAGAAGCCCATCATCATCGGCCCGATGAACGAGGTACCGGCCGAGGTGTGCTGCTGCACGCACTGTTCCGGCTTGTAGTCCTTCTCGCAGGCTTCCTTGCTGGCGTACTTCGGCGCCGCATCGGCGGACTGCTTCTGCGCTTCAGCGAACGCGTTGCGGCACGAGGACGGATCGCCGGTAGCCTCGGTGCAGGCCTGCACCGAGGTATACAGGCCTTCCTGCACCTTCACCTCCGGCTCCTTCTGGCAGGCGGTGAACAGCAGCGGCGCGGCGCTCATCAGCAGCAGCGCGGTGGTGCGGGAACGTTTCATGGCCTCATGCCTCATCGACAGATCAATGCCCCAATGATGCCAAATCCTGACCAACAACCGGAATCGGCAAAGTACGAAAGATGAACGGACTTTCATTTTCGTCGGGCAATGGGGTCAGAGCCCATCGCGCCGCGATGGGATCCGACCCCGGGACGCACACCGCCCTGGTAGGTGCCAACCGTGGTTGGCACACACCCCGCGGCGCCCGGCTATGCCCGGCGTGCGCAGCCAAGCCTCCGGCAAGAAGCCCCCTTGTTGTTCAAGGGGGCGCGCCAACGGCGCGGGGATAAGGAGGAATGCGCGGACCACCCAGCCGCTGCAAGCGGCGCAGGTGGTTGCAGCAGCAACCGAAAAAATTGTCCATGATCAGGCGACCCCCACGTCGTACGGCCCGCCCGTTCCGCCAGCCATGCCCGAATACCGCTCCCGCACCTCCACCGCCGGCCGCAACATGGCCGGCGCCCGCGCCCTGTGGCGTGCCACCGGCATGAAGGATGGCGACTTCCACAAGCCGATCATCGCCGTCGCCAACTCCTTCACCCAGTTCGTGCCCGGGCACGTGCACCTGAAGGATCTCGGCCAGCTGGTCGCGCGCGAGATCGAACAGGTCGGCGGCGTGGCCAAGGAGTTCAACACGATCGCCGTGGACGACGGCATCGCGATGGGCCACGACGGCATGCTGTACTCGCTGCCCAGCCGCGAGATCATCGCCGACTCGGTCGAGTACATGGTCAATGCCCACTGCGCCGATGCGCTGGTGTGCATTTCCAACTGCGACAAGATCACCCCCGGCATGCTGATGGCCGCGCTGCGCCTGAACATCCCGGTGGTGTTCGTTTCTGGCGGACCGATGGAAGCCGGCAAGACCAGGCTGTCCGAGCACAAGCTGGACCTGGTCGATGCGATGGTGGTGGCCGCCGATGACAGTGCGTCCGACGAAAAGGTGGCCGCGTTCGAGCGCAGCGCCTGCCCCACCTGCGGTTCGTGCTCGGGCATGTTCACCGCCAATTCGATGAACTGCCTGACCGAGGCGCTGGGCCTGTCACTGCCCGGCAACGGCACCACGCTGGCCACCCACGCCGACCGCGAGGCGCTGTTCCGCCGCGCCGGCCGGCTGATCGTCGAGCTGTGCCATCGCTGGTATGGCGGCGAAGACCCGAGCGCATTGCCGCGCGGTATCGCCACCCAGGCGGCGTTCGCCAACGCGATGACCCTGGACATCGCCATGGGCGGTTCCACCAACACCATCCTGCACCTGCTGGCCGCAGCGCAGGAAGCCGGGGTGGAGTTCGACCTGACCCACATCGATGCGCTGTCGCGACGCGTGCCGCAGCTGTGCAAGGTGGCTCCCAACACACCGAAGTACCACGTCGAAGACGTGCACCGCGCCGGCGGCGTGTTCGGCATTCTCGGCGAACTGGACCGCGCCGGCCTGCTCGATGTACGCGTGCCGACCGTGCACAGCGCCAGCCTGGCCGACGCGTTGGAGCGCTGGGATGTGATGCGCAGCGACAACGATACCCTGCACACCTTCTTCAAGGCCGGGCCGGCCGGCATTCCGACCCAGGAGGCGTTCAGCCAGGCCACGCGCTGGCCATCGCTGGATCTGGACCGTGCCGAAGGCTGCATCCGCTCGCTGCAGCACGCGTATTCGCTGGAAGGCGGCCTTGCTGTGCTGCGTGGCAATCTGGCCATCGACGGCTGCGTGGTGAAGACGGCCGGCGTGGACGAATCAATCCACATCTTCGAAGGCCCAGCGCGCGTCTACGAAAGCCAGGACGCCGCCGTCGCCGGCATTCTCGCCGACGAAGTGCAGCCGGGCGAGGTGGTGGTGATCCGCTACGAAGGTCCGAAGGGCGGCCCGGGCATGCAGGAGATGCTGTACCCGACCAGCTACCTGAAGTCGAAGGGCCTGGGCAAGCAGTGTGCGCTGCTCACCGATGGCCGCTTCTCGGGCGGTACCTCGGGCCTGTCGATCGGCCATGTCTCGCCGGAAGCCGCCAGCGGCGGCGCCCTCGGCCTGGTGGAGAACGGCGACCGCATCCGCATCGACATCCCGGCCCGCCGCCTCGACCTGCTGCTGGACGAGGCCACGCTGGCACAGCGCCGCGCCGACGCCGACGCGCGTGGCTGGAAGCCGCGCGCACCGCGCCCGCGCAAAGTCACCAGCGCGCTGAAGGCGTACGCCCTGCTGGCCACCAGCGCCGACAAGGGCGCAGTGCGCAACACCGCCCTGCTCGGCGATTGATCAAAAAAGGGGGCGGAGGGGATTAAGTCGTTTATGGCACAAACGACTTAATCCCCTCCGTCCCCTTTTCATTCCGCACAAGGACGTGACGATGTATTTCCGCTGCCTGATGGCCCTGGCGCTCGCCGTGAGCTCCGCACCCGCGCTGGCAGACGACTGCCGGTTCGACGATCGCGCCGGACTGCTGGCGATGTCGCCGGAGGCGTTCGACAATGGCCCGGATGAGGGCTGGGATGCGCTGGCCGAGCGTGCAGGCTGCCAGCTGGAGATCGCAGAGTTGTTCACTGCCTATCGCCAGCAGGCGAAGGCGGCCGGGCATGCTGGGCTGGCCTGGCATGAAGCAACGATGCGCGCCGACGCAGGACAGCGCGATCCTGCCATTGCCCTGATGCGTTTGACCTACAAGCCCCACGGTGCCGATCCGGAAGGATGGAATCACTATGTCGATGCCACCATCGCCTTCCTCGATGATGATCTGCCGGCACTGAAACGGGCACGTGCGCGGCTGGCGAAACTCCCGATGCCCTTGGGCAACGCACGCGAGCAGGGAGACGACGAGCGTCCCGCAGGACGGCCGCAGTTGAAGATCGTCGATGCCCTCATCCGCTGCATGTACCAACCCTATGCGCTGGCGTCCGAGTCGTGTCCGGAACCGTAGGTAGGGTGGTCGCCTGTCAGCCGATCACCCGCTTGAACGGCGGCAGCGCGTCGATGATGCGCTTGCCGTAGCGGCGGGTCAGCAACCGCGAATCAAGGATGACCACCCGGCCGGTATCGGTGGACGTGCGGATCAGGCGGCCGGCGAACTGGGTCAGCGTGCGCAGCGCATGCGGAATCGCGATCAGGTTGAAGGCGTTCAACCCGCGCCCCTCGAACCATTCGCTCAGAGTCGCGGTCTGTGGGTCGGTCGGCACCGCGAACGGCACCTGGGTGATCACCACCGTGGTGCAGGCCTCTCCGGGCAGATCCAGACCTTCGCCGAACGAGTTCAGGCCGAACAGCACCGAGCCTTCGCCGGCAGCGACGCGGCGCAGGTGCTCATCGATCAACCGGGTCTTGGACATCTCGCCCTGCACCAGCACCTGCTTGCGGCGCGCAGCCGACATCAGGCCGGCCACCTTCTCCATCTTCCAGCGCGAGGTGAACAGCACCATCGAGCCCTTGGCCCAATCCAGTTCGGTGTCGAGGTAGCGCGCCACTTCGCGCGGATGGCCTTCGCGGTCGTCCGGCGTGACCGGGAACGGCGGCACCACCAGCTCGGCCTGGTTGGGCAGGTCGAACGGTGAGGACAACGAAACCATCTCGGCCTCTTCGGGGATGCCGTTGTCGATCGCCAGCGACTGGAAATCACCGCCGCCGGTCAGCGTCGCCGAGGTCATCACCACCGAATCCACTTCATCCCACAGCAGCTTGCGCAGCACGTGCGCGGCCGACACCGGTGAGCCATGCAGCACCAGGTCGCCATCGCGGGTGGCGGTGACCCAGCGCGCCATCGGCGGCGCACCGTCCTTGTCTTCGCGGCGCCAGGCCTGCCACAGGTTGTACTGCTGCTCGATCATCTCCAGCGCCATGCCCAGGTTGCGCTGCAGGCGCTCGCGCGCGGCATCGTCCGGCTTGCCCTTGGCCACCTGCGCGGTGGCCGCATGCGCCCAGTTGTAAAGACTGCGGGTGTCGTCGGCCAGCGCTTCGATCGGCTCGCGCCAGGCCTCGGGCAGGCGACCGTTGGCGGCACGCCACATCGGTTCTTCGTCGGCCGGCGCCGGCATCCACACCCGTTCGATGTGGTCGCGGAACGCACGCAGCTGCTTGCTGACCTTGCTGGCCACGTCGATCGCCTCGTTCGGCAGCAGGTTGCCGAGGCGATCCTTGTCGACCGCGCGGTAGGCACCGGCGATCAGGATCTGCAGGCGGCCGGTGCGCTTGGCCATCTCATCCAGCGCCAGGCTGGCCGCACCCTGATCGATCGCCACGTTGCCGATGTGATGGCCTTCGTCCAGCACCAGCAGCATGTCCGAGGGCGGTGCGATCAACGGCTGACCGCTGTCGTTGTCGCCGATGGACAGCGCCGACAGCAACAGCGCGTGGTTGGTGACCACGATCTGCGCATCGCGCACCGTGTTGCGCGAACGCAGCACCGCGCACTGCGCCGAGTAGGCACAACGGCGCCCGGCGCAGCCCGACGCCGGCGTGGTGATGCGGCTGCGCAAGCCGGGGCTGATGGTTTCGGGCGCGTTGTCGATGTCGCCGTCCCAGCTGCCGCCGGTGAAGGCGTCAGTCAGGCGCTTGGCGATGTCCATCTCGATCGGCGCCAACGGCCGGTCGAACAGCGGGGCCTCATCGTCGAACATGCCGCCCTGCGCGCCATCGCCATGCGCCTCGGCGGCATTGCGCGTGCACAGGTAACGGGTACGGCCCTTGGCCAGTGCCACCGTCGCTTCCAGGCCGGTGGCCTTGAGGAAGTTGGGGATGTCGCGCTCGACCAGCTGCGACTGCAGCGCCACAGTGCCGGTGCTGATCACCAGCTTCTTCTTGCTGGCCAGCGCGATCGGCACGCCCGCGGTGAGGTAGCCCAGGCTCTTGCCGACGCCGGTGGGCGCCTCGACCACACCGACACCACCGCTTTTCGACAGCGCACGCGACACCACGCCGATCATCTGGCTCTGCGAGCGGCGGGTGGAAAAACCGGGGGTATTGGCCTGCAGCGTCGTGTACGCCTTGCGGATCGCGTCCTTCAAGGGCTCATCGAGCGTGCGCGGAGCGGCGACGGTTTCGGTCACGCCGGGAGGTACCGTGGCTGGATCAGGCCGGCCATTGTCGCATGGCCGGCCACGGTCACCGCAGCGCGGGCGCTGAACAGGGTCAGCGACGTCGCCCGCTGGCGGTCACGGTCCGATGAACGGACCATCCAAGGGGCAGATACGCCGGGCATGGCCCGGCGCTACCGGTCAGGAGACCGGATTCGTACGGGTACGCAGCAGGCGAACCAGCGCCCACACCAGCAGCACCACGCCGATGGCCTCGACCATCGCCAGCGCGAAATGCAGCACGCCGAGGATGGCGCTCAGGCTCGACACGGCACTGAAATCGCCACTGCGGACCATCCACATCGGCAGGATGCCCGCCGCCATGCCGCCGAGGCTGGACAGCAGCAACAGCAGCAGGCCGACCAGGGCACCGGTGCGGGTGGCATCACGCGGTGCGCCGACCACCCAGACCAGGCCGACGCACAGCGCGATCAGCACCGGCAGGCGCACGCCGACCATGCTCAGCACCGTCACCAGCAGGGTTGCGTTGTCCATCGGTCAATCCTCGCCGGCCAGCACGGCCGAGCCCTGGCGCAGGCTCTGATAGACCTCATCGGTCTGCGGGCGCACCCCATGCCACTGCAGGAAGCTCTCGGCGGCCTGCTCGACCAGCATGCCCAGGCCATCGACGGTGTTGCGGCACTCCGCTGCACGCGCCCAGGCCAGGAAGGCAATGGCTGCCTCGCCGTAGTTGAGGTCGACGGCGGTGGTCATCGAATTGACCAGCGACAGCGGCAGCTTGAACTCGACGTCGCGGTCACGGCCGGCGGAGGTGGCGTTGACGATCAGTTCGAAGTCGCCCAGCTCGCGCAGGTCTTCCCAGTAGCGGCTGATCGCGCGGCCCGGTTCGCCCATGGCGTCGATCAGCTCGTCGGCGCGTTCCGGCGTGCGGTTGACCACCACCAGCTCGGTGATGCCGGCATCGAGCAGCGCCGGAGCGACGCTGCGTGCCGAGCCGCCGGCGCCGATCAGCAGCATGCGGCGGCCGCGCAGGTCCAGGCTGTGGCGGTCGGTCAGGTCGCGCACCAGGCCGATGCCATCGGTGGTGTCACCGTGCCAGCGGTCACCCTTGCGCAGCAGCGTGTTCACCGAGCCGGCGCGGCGCGCGCGCGCGGTCAGCGTGGTGCACACCGAGAACGCCGCTTCCTTGTGCGGCAGGGTGACGTTGGCACCGACACCCCCCTCGGCGGCGAAGGCTTCCAGACCGGCCAGGAAGGCTTCTGGAGCCAGATCGATGGTGCGGTAGTCGATCGCGATGCCTTCCTGGCGACCGAACGCAGCATGGATCTGCGGCGATTTCGAGTGGGCAACGGGGTGTCCGAAGACGGCGTAACGGTCGGTCATGGAATCCTCAAGCTGGCTAGACTGGTGCTCTTTCGTGCACGGACCCGGATGATGCGCATCACCCCGCCCCTGCTGGTGCTCGCCGCCAGTCTACTCTCTGCCCCCGTGGCGATGGCGTTGAACGAGTACGGCATTGAAGGCATGGGCGTGGTCTCGACCCGCGCTGACGAGGGCCGCGCGACGATCAGTGCCGATGGCCAGCGCATTGTCTTCGCCCGGCGCGGCGATGCCGGCTGGGGCCTGTGGGAAGCGCGCGTGGTCGATGGCCGCTGGCAGCAGGCGCAGGCCCTGGCGGTGGGCGTGGCCGGTGAGGCCCGCGATCCCTATTTCAGCCGCGACGGCCGCTGGCTGCTGTTCGCGGCCGGCCGCGAAGACGCGCTGGCACTGTACCGGGCCGCGGTCGCCGCCGATGGCCAATTGGGCAAGGCGCAACCCTTGGTGGGCGACGGTGGACGCCGCGAAGAGCGCGGGCCGGCCGTGAGTGCGGATGGCCGGCGGTTGCTGTTTGCCCGCCAGCAGGGACGCGGCGCCGGCTGGGACCTGTTCGTAGCGACGCTGGACACGCAGGGCGTGCGTGGCCCGGCCACTGCGCTGACCGCCTTGAACAGCCCCGATGACGAGACCGACGGCGACTGGCTGGGCAATGATGGCGCCGTGGTGTTCAGTCGTGGCAACAGCACGACCACACGGGTGTGGAGCAGCGGCTGCGCGTGGAGTGACGCGGCGCTGCAACCGTTGGGGCTGTCGTTCAATCAGGCGGGCGGCTGGACCAGCGCGCCGGTGGTCGACACCGCCAAGCCGGGCGAAATGATGGTCGTCAGCAGCGCGGCGAAGGCGCCGCGTGCCGGCGGTGTGGACGTGTACCGGTTGGCGGTGCCGAAGGTGGCCGCGGTGGCCGGGTGCGTGCGGTAGATCCATGCCATGCGTGGATGGCCGTTTGGTAGATGCCAACCTTGGTTGGCATGCAGGAAAGTGCCAACCAAGGTTGGCACCCACCCGTCAGCGCGACAACACCCTGGCGCGCTGCTGCTCGTACTCCATCTCGCTCAGCTGACCGTTGTCCTTGCGCTGGTTCAGCGCGGCCAGCTCGGCCTGCACGCTGTCCGGCAGGGCCTGCTCACGGGCCACGTGGCGGGCGGCGGAGAGCTGCTCCGGCGGGCGCTTGCCAGCCCGCCAGGCCGCGATGAAGACACCGACGATGATGGCGCCGAACACCAGCGTACCGATGCCCCAGATCAGCCATTGCATCCATCCCAGTTCGGGTCCCATCGCGTATTCCTCCGTCTATCGTGGCGCTATTGTCAGCGCTCGCGCAGCCATCGCGCCACCTGCGGCGCGAAATAGGTCAGCACGCCGTCGGCGCCGGCACGCTTGAAGCCCAGCAGCGACTCCATCACGCAGGCGCGCTCGTCCAGCCAGCCATTGGCGAAGGCGGCCTTCATCATCGCGTACTCGCCACTGACCTGGTAGGCGAAGGTCGGCACGCCGAACGTCTCCTTCACCCGGCGCACCAGGTCCAGGTAGGGCATGCCCGGCTTGACCATCACCATGTCGGCGCCCTCCTCCAGGTCCAGCGCGATCTCGCGCAGGGCCTCGTCGCCGTTGGCGGGGTCCATCTGGTAGGTCTTCTTGTCCGCCTTGCCAAGGCTGGCCGCGCTGCCCACCGCATCGCGGAACGGACCGTAGAAGGCCGAAGCGTACTTGGCCGAGTAGGCCATGATGCGCACGTTGAGGTGGTTGTCGGCATCCAGTGCGCGGCGGATCGCACCGATGCGGCCGTCCATCATGTCCGACGGCGAAACGATGTCCACGCCCGCCTCGGCGTGCGATACCGACTGTTTGACCAATGCGTCGACGGTGATGTCGTTCAGCACGTAGCCCTTGTCATCGATGATGCCGTCCTGGCCATGGGTGGTGTACGGGTCCAGCGCCACGTCGGTCATCACCCCCAGTTCCGGGAAGCGCGACTTCAGCGCGCGGATCGCCCGCTGCGCCAGGCCGTCCTCGGCCCACGCCGCCGACGCGTCCAGCGACTTCAGCGACGGGTCGATCACCGGGAACAGGTCGATCACCGGAATGCCCAGTTCCAGCGCCTCTTCGGCCACCTTCAGCAGTTCTTCGATCGACAGCCGCTCCACGCCCGGCATCGACGGCACCGCCGTGCGGCCGGCCCGTTCGTGCACGAACACCGGGTAGATCAGATCGTCGGTGGTCAGCGTGTTCTCGCGCATCAGGCGACGCGAGAACTCGTCATGGCGCATACGGCGCGGGCGGTAAAGCGGATGGGACATGGCAGGCTCCGAAGAGTGGCTATTGCAACAGGTAACCCTGCGGCAGCAGGGGTTCGGGCAAGGGGCGTTCACCGAGCGCGTCGAGCTGGTCGATCTCGATCGTGCGCACCAGTGCGTCCAGCGGCAGGTCGTTCGGCTCCAGGCCGAACGGATCTTCCATTTCCTCGCCCAGCTGGTCCAGGCCGAAGAAGGCGTAGGCCAGCACCGCCGACAGCACCGGCGTACCCCAGCCCAGCGAACTGGCCAGGCCGAACGGCAGCAGCACGCAGAACATCCATGCGCAGCGGTGCAGCAGCAGCGTGTAGGCGAACGGCAGTGGGGTGGTGAGAATGCGTTCGCAGCCGGCCTGGATCGACGACATCGCGTGCAGGCGCTCCTCCAGCTGGGTGTACAGGATCGGGTCGAGCTGGCCGGCGCGCAGCGCCTGGGCCAGTTCGGCGGCGATCATCGCCAGCAGCGCATCGGGCACGTTCTCGCGTTGGCCCAGCTGCTCGCGCTGCGGTTTGTCCAGCCACGGCAACGCCGCCAGGGCCACGATGCGGCCACGCAGGCGCGCGGCCAGCGCATGCGCGAAGGCCGTAGTGAGGTAGGCGATGCGGCGCCGGCGGCCGGTGTCATCGGCCAGCAGCAGGTTCACCTGCCGGCCCAGCGAACGCGATTCGTAGACCAGCTGGCCCCACAGCTTGCGGCCTTCCCACCAGCGGTCGTAGCAGGCGCTGTTGCGGAAGCTCAGGAAGATCGACAGCACCAGGCCGAGCAGGGTGAACGGCGTAACGGAAACACGTTCAATGCCGGTCGGCGGGGCCAGTTCCACCACCGCCGCCACGGCGATGGACAGGATCAGGATGGCCAGCACCTTCGGCGCGATCGCCGGAACGATCGAGCCGCGCAGGATGTACAGCAGTTGCCAGCCGTGGGGGCGGGGTCGAATGATCATGGGGCTGCCGCGCAGGGCACGGATTCACAGGCACGCGGGGGGCTCGCGCAGCGGCCTATTGTACGCCCCTGCCCAGCCGCCGGCCGCGCACCTGCGACGCCCTGTCGCACCCGCGGCGGGGTTCAGACCACGCCGCCGCCCAGGCCCAGGCGCAGGATGCCGACCACCACCACGATGCCGTTCAGCACCAGCCCGGCCCAGGCCCGGCCACGCTTGGTCGGATGGGTGAACAGAATGCCCAGCGCGGCAATCACCGCACCGACGGCGGCGAACGGAATCAGGAACCAGTTGCCCCAGCCCAGCAGCGGAATCAGCGCCAGGATCATCCACAGCAGCGCCAGCACACCCCACAACAGACTGATCACACCCATTCCGCTCTCCCGCAGTTGGTTCCTGTCCCCACCTTAGTCGTTCCTGCGGCTGCCGCCTACTGCCGTTGGCGGGGCTGTCACCGGGCGCGTGCTAGCGTGTGCTGGTGCGTGCCCGTGCCAGGGTGTTGGCGCCGATTCAGAGTGGCCCGCCGATGATCGCAACCAGTCCTACAGGGGTCGTGCCATGAACATTCGTTGGGCCGCGGTGGCGGCCATCCTGCTGGTCGCCGCCGGCTGCGCCAGCACCTCCAAGGTGATGCTGGGCCGCGCCCGCGCACCGATCGATCCGGCACTGGTCCAGATCTACTCGACCCCGCCGGCCGGCTCCCAGGAAATCGCCCAGCTGGAATCGGCATCCGCCGTGGGCTTCGGCACCCAGGGCCAGACCGATGCGGCGGTGGCGCGCCTGAAGCGCGAGGCCGCGGCACTGGGCGCCAACGGCGTGGTGCTGATGGGCGTGGGCAGCAGCGGCTCACCGGTGGGCATGTCTGTAGGCGCCGGCACATTCGGCTCACATGTCGGCGGTGGCGTCGGCATTGGTATTCCGACCACGCAGAAACGCGCCGCCGGCGTGGCGATCTGGGTACCGAACCCGGAACCGCCGGCGCGGCTGCCGACGCAGGTGATCACCCCGCAACCGCAGCGGTGACCCGAATGGGCCACCGCCGGTAATGCCGGCCGCTGGCCGGCAACCTCAGCAATCCTTCCTGCGCCATGGGAATGCCGGCCAGCGGCCGGCACTACCCGGCGAAGTTCAGCGCTTGTACTTCGGCACGAACACCTTGTTCACCGCCTCGGCCAGCTGGTCCGGCGGCAGCAGGCCCTGGTCCAGCAGGAAGTTGTTGAACGCAAGGCGGTCGAACTTCGCACCCAGTGCCAGCTCGGTCTGCATGCGCAGTTCCAGGATTCGGGTATAGCCGTAGAAGTAGCTGCCCGCCTGGCCCGGCATGCGCACCATGTAGCGGTCCAGTTCCTGGGTGGCCATCGCCTTGGACAGGCCGACCTGCTCCATCAGTACGCGCTCGCCGTTGGCACGGTCGGTCAGACCGAGGTTGAGCATCGGGTCGAGCATCGCGCGCGCCGCGCGCAGCAGGCGGAACTGCAGGGCGATCATCTGGCCGTCCAGCGGCTCGTAGGGCACCATCTCGGCCTCGGCATACAGCGCCCAGCCTTCCACGTTCACCGAATTGAACGCGAACATGGTGCGTGCCAGCGACACGCCACGCTCCACCATCGCGGTGAACTGCAGCTCGTGACCGGGGCGCCCTTCATGCGCGCTCAGCGTCCATGCTGCAGCACCGAAATTGAAGTCGTCGTACTGCGCGCCCGGGCCGGCGGCCGGGTTGCCCAGCGGCAGCACGAAGGTGCCCTGCTGCCCGGTGTTGTTGACCAGCGGCGCCGGCAGGAAATGCGGGGCCGGACTGGCTGCGCTTTCGGCAGCCGAACCCAGGCGCATCTGCATGGCGCGCTTGGGCACGTCGACGATGGCGTGCTCGCGGATCAGCGGATCGATCGCGTCGATGACCTTGCGGTAATGACCTTCCAGATGATCATCGGCGATCTTGTCGGCCTTCAGCGCGCGGATCACCGCCACCGGGTCGCTCGGGTCGGCCACTTTCAGGCCCTTGTCCTTCACCACCAGCGGCGCCAGCTGCTGCATCGCCGAACGGGTTTCCATGAACTCCAGCTGCGCGCGCTGCATCAGCACCTTCGGGTCGATGTCGATGCCCACCTGCTTGAGCTGGTAGGCATACAGCGGTGCCGGCAGGCGTGCGTCGGCGCGCGCCTTCGGCAACACCTCCTTGCGGGTCCAGGCGGCGTAATCCTTCATCTGCCCGGCCAGCGCTTTCATGGCCTCGTCGGCACCGGCGATCTGGTACTTCTTCAACAGCGACTCGATACCGGTGATATAGGTCTCGACGTTGTCCAGTGACTGCTGCACTTCGATCTTCGTCGGCTGCAGCAGGCTGCTCTCCTTCAGCCGTTCCTCGTAGCGCTGGCGGGCCAGCGTAGTGAAGGCGGTGCCGCCCGGCTGCAGGCCGGCATAGGCCTTGAGGCGGTCGATCGCCTTGGCCCGGCGCTCGGCCGGCACCTGGTCGGACAGCAGCAGGTTGAGGCCGCTGAACACTGTCTGCGGCGCATCGCTCCACGGCAGCAGGTACTTCTCGTTGAGCTCGCTGCCTTCGATGTTCTGGTTGGCGGCATGGATCATGATCTCCAGGTCCTGGCGGACGTTGGGATCCTTTTCGGTGGCCAGCCTGGCCTTCAGCTCGTCGCGTGCCTTGGCCATCGCGGCGCGGTAGCGCTTGCCGTTGTCCGGGCCGAGGTCGGCCACCTTGTCGTCATAGCCGGGCACGCCGAAGAAGCCGGTTTCTTCCGGCTGGAACGGGCCCTGGGCATCGAGCAGGATCTGCGCCAGTGCATTGCTGCGGGCAACCCAGGCCGGGCTGGCCGGCGTAGCGGCCTTGGCGGCGGGTGCAGCCAGCGCCGGCGGTGCGGACAGCAACGGGGCGGCGGTCAGGGCCAGGGCAACGGCCAACGCGATCGGCTTCATGGTGCACTCCAGGACAGGGTTGCCCGCACCCTACGCGCTCACGACGGTGGCGACAATCGGTGGGAAGTCACAGCGCCGCAGTCAGCGGGCATTCGCCGCGATCGCGGCAGGCCTGCAGTTCGCATTCCCGCGCGGCTTCGTCGTCATCCAGCGCGGTCAGGTCGAAGGTCTGCTTGTTCTCGCCCAGCACGTACATCACCGGGTAATCCCAGACGTCCTCGCTGCGCGTGCCCTTCACGAACAGCCTGCCGTGCCCATGGGGTCCTTCCAGGGCCACCGTCAGGCCGACATCGCGCTGGCCGTTGATCGCCGTCTGCATGCTGCCCAGCGGCATCGATTCGGTGCGCAGCGGCTCACCAAACGCCTCCACCAGCTCGATGCTGCACCCCGCGCGGCGCATCGCCTCACGCATCGGCGGGCTCTCGCGTGCCGCCTCGCTCCAGCGCAGCACGCTCCAGGCCACGACGCCTCCCGCTCCGGCCAGCGCCAGCAGCACCGTCAACGGCATCGCCCAGCGCCAGTGTCGGCCCCACCAGCCGGCGGGCTTCGGGCCATGGGTGGGAATGGGCGGTGGCAGGGTCATCGACGGGCTCCTTCCCGAGTGTGGATCAGGGCTTCAGGCAACGTCCGAGGAAGGCTTCGGCCGTGCGGTAACGATGCAGGGCATCGGCACCGGACAGACCGTGCTTGGCACCCGGGTAGGTCATCAGTTCGAACGGTTGGCCACGCTTCTGCAGCGCGCTCATCAAGCTGGTCGAGTTGGTGAACAGCACATTGTCGTCGGCCATGCCATGGATCAGCAGCAGCGGCGAACGCAGGCCGTCGATGTGGGTCAGCACGCGCGCTTCGCGGTAACCGGCTTCGTTGCGCGCCGGCAGGTCCATGTAGCGTTCGGTGTAGTGGCTGTCGTACAGGCCCCAGTCGGTGACCGGTGCGCCGGCCACGCCGCAGGCGTACTGGTTCGACGCCTTGGCCAGCAGCATCAGGGTCATGTAGCCGCCGTTGGACCAGCCCTGCACGCCGATGCGTGCCGGGTCCACCCACGACTGCTGCTTCAGCCAGGTCACCCCGCGCAGCTGGTCGGTCACTTCCACCGTGCCCTGCTTGCCGTACAGCGCGCCACCGAAGTCGCGGCCACGGCGCGGCGTGCCGCGGTTGTCCAGCGAGAACACCACGTAGCCCTGCTGGGCCAGATACTGGTTGAACAGATGATCGCCGCGGCCGGGCCAGCTGTCGGTGACGGTCTGGCTGGCCGGGCCACCATAGACGTACACCGCCACCGGATAGCGCTTGGACGGGTCGAAGCCGGCCGGCTTGATCAGACTGTAGTTCAGCGGCGTCGTGCCATCGGCGGCGGTCAACGTGCCGAACTCGACCGGGCGCTGTGCATCGCGGTAGCGCGCATAGGGGTGCTTGGGATCGGCCAGGTCGTTCTCGACCAGCGTGGCGATTTTCTCGCCGTTGGCGCGGAACAGTTCAATCTGAGGCGGCGTGGTGCTGTTGGACCAGCTGTCGACGTAGACGCTGGCATTGCGTGCGAACGTGGCGCTGTGCATGCCCGGCGCCCTGGACAGGCGCTGCGGCTGTCCGCCCTGCAGCGATACCGCATAGATCTGGCTTTCGCGCGAGCTCTCGATGCCGGCGCGGAAGTAGACCTTGCCGGCCTTCTCATCGACCGCCAGCAGTTCGTCCACCGGCCAGTTGCCGTGGGTCAGCGCGGTGGTCCTGCCCTTGCTGTCGATGCGGTACAGATGCTGGAAACCGGTGCGCTCGGACGACCACAGCACGCTGCCATCGTCGAGGAAGCGCAGGCTGTTGTGCAGCGGCACCCAGGTCGGGCTGGTCTCGTGAGCGAGCACGCGCTGCTGGTTCGAGGCCAGGGTGATTTCCACCAGGTCCAGCTTCTTCTGATCGCGCGACTGGCGCTGGAAACTCACGTGCTGCGGATCGCGCCAATCGACTCGCGCCAGGTAGATATCCTGCTCCTTGCCGAGGTCGATCCAATGCGTCTGCGCATGTTCCGCCGGCGAGATCACGCCCAGCTTCACCTGCACGTTGGCGTCGCCAGCGGCCGGGTAGCGCTGTTCGATCACATCGGTGCGGTCGGCATAGACCTCGTAGCGCTTCTGCACCGGCACCGGCGCCTCATCGATACGGGCGAAGGCAATGGCCGAATCGTCCGGTGCCCACCAGTAACCGGTGTGGCGGTCCATCTCTTCGTCGGCCACGAACTCGGCCACGCCGTTGCCGATGGTGGTGCTGCCATCGTGGGTGAGCTGCAGCTGCTTGCCACTGGCCAGGTCGATCACCCACAGGTTGCGGCCGCGGATGAAGCTGACGAAGCCGCCCTTGGGCGACAGCTTGGCATCGGTGGCGAAGCCCTCGCCGTGGGTCAGCTGGCGCACGGCCGCCTTGCCTTCCTGCTTGAGGTCGTACAGGTACAGCTCGCCGCCCAGCGGGAACAGCAGGCGCTGTGCGTCCGGCGACCACTGGTAGTCGACGATGCCGCTCATCGCGGCGATGCGCTGGCGCTCGCGGCGCGCCTTTTCCTCATCGCTGAGGGTTTCGGTGCCGGGCAACACCACCTTGGAATCGACCAGCAACCGGGTCTGCCCACTGCCGATGTCGTAGGTCCACAGGTCGAGCTGGTTGCGGTCGCTGTCCTTGCCACGCAGGAAGCTGACCTGCGAACCGTCCGGCGCCACCTTCGGCTTCATCAGGGTCGGACCGGACAGCGGCAGCGGGCCGGTGATGGCTTCCAGGGTCAGCTTTTCGGCGTGGGCGGCGGTACTGGTGGCGAGCATGAGGGCGAGTGAGGCGAACAGATGGCGCATGGAGGATCCCGGCAAACGGCAGGTCCGCCCCGGCGGTGGGCGCGGGGGCGGTGGTCCCCCATCCTAACCAAGCCCATGCAGGAAGGCAGCATGACCTTCTGCCCATACGGAGTGCCGACCAACGGTCGGCACTCACCGGTAGGCACCCACCGCCAGTAGATCCACGCCATGCGTGGATGATGCCTCCTCAGCCCTCAGCGCTGGCCGAACAGGTGCTTGCGCTCTTCGTCGCTGAGCGGCGTGCCGGCGTTCGGGTTGACCTGCTGGCGCAGCGCATAGGCACGCTGGGTGGCCGGGCGTGCGGCGATGGCCTCATGCCAGCGTTTCAGGTTCGGGAAGGCGGCGAAGTCCACCGGCAGCTTGTCGTAGGCGCCGATCCACGGATAGCTGGCCATGTCGGCGATGGTGTAGTCGTCGCCGGCCAGGAAGGCATGCTGGGCCAGACGCTTGTCCATCACCCCATGCAGGCGCCGGACTTCGTTGTCGTAGCGCTCGATCGCGTAGGGGATCTTCTCCGGCGCATACACATTGAAATGGCCCATCTGGCCACTCATCGGGCCCAGGCCCGCCATCTGCCAGAACAGCCATTCCAGGGTCGTCACGCGGCCGCGCGGGTCGCTCGGCAGGAAGCGGCCGGTCTTCTCGGCCAGGTACAGCAGGATCGCGCCGGACTCGAACACGCTCTGCGGGGCGCCGCCATCGGCCGGGGCCTGGTCAACGATGGCCGGCATCTTGTTGTTGGGGGAAATGGCGAGGAATTCCGGCTTGAACTGGTCGCCCGAGCCGATGTTGACCGGATGGATGCGGTACTCCAGGCCGGCCTCCTCCAGCAGCAGGGTCACTTTGTGGCCGTTCGGGGTGGGCCAGTAATACAGGTCGATCATGGCGTCGGCTCGGGGTGCGGAAAGGAACCTGAAGTCTAGTGCGTGAGGTGGGTTGGCACCGTCATGGCGGGCCGGTAACCTCGCCTCTCCCCCGAAACGCAGCATCCTCCGCATGAGTGCAAACCGCCCGCCGCTCTCCCCGTTGTCCACGCTGATCTTCGCCTCGCGCTGGCTGCAGCTGCCGCTGTACCTCGGCCTGATCGTCGCGCAGTGCGTCTACGTGTTCCTGTTCGGCAAGGAACTGTGGCACCTGATCTCACACTCCGCCTCGATGGGCGAGCAGCAGATCATGCTGATCGTGCTGGGCCTGATCGATGTGGTGATGATCTCCAACCTGCTGGTGATGGTGATCGTCGGCGGCTACGAGACCTTCGTCTCGCGCCTGCGCCTGGAAGGCCACCCGGACCAGCCGGAATGGCTGAGCCACGTCAATGCCAGCGTACTGAAGGTGAAGCTGGCGATGGCGATCATCGGCATTTCCTCGATCCATCTGTTGAAGACTTTCATCGCCAGTGGCGCGCTGGGCGGCATCCCGTTGTGCACGCCGGAACAGATGAGCGTGGCCGCGGCCAACATCGGTGTCGCCCGCTGCTCGATGCTGACCCAGGAAGGCGTGCTGTGGCAGACCATCATCCACTGCGTGTTCATCCTGTCGGCCATCGGCATCGCCTGGACCGACAAGCTGATGTCCAACAGCCACAGCAAGACGCACGACAAGGCCAACGACCACTGATGTCGTCGCCGGCAGCGGCAGGACCGTCGTTGCCCGTCCCGGCCACCGCCCCTTGTACGCGGCGGCGGCCGGGATGCTAGATTGCACCCTCGCCGTTGCCGGCGGTGGCGTCGGGAAACGTCACCCTGCCGCGCCCGGACCGCAGGTCCCGGCCATGCGTATCAATGATTTACGTCACGTCGTCTTCTAGAGGGGAGCAGGATGTCGCACGTCTCAACGATCACCGCCGCGCGCCGGTGGCTGCCGGTTGCCCTTGCACTGGCGCTGGCCGCCTGCTCGGGCAAGGAAGAATCATCGGCACCGACGCCCGCCGCAGCGCCCACGGCTGCTGCCCCGGCTGCACCGGTGGTCGCCGCCAAGGTGCAGTCGATGGGTACCGAACAGCTGCGTGAGTCGGCCAGCCAGGCCCTGCGCGAGAACCGCATGTACGCGCCGGCCGGCGACAACGCCATCGAGTACTACCTGGCCCTGCGCGACAAGACCCCAGACGACGCCTCGGTGAAGAGCGCGCTGACCGACCTGCTGCCGTACACGCTGATCGCTGCCGAGCAGCACCTGGGCCGCGAGGACTACACCGAAGCGCAGCGCCTGGTGGCGCTGATCGAGAAGGTCGATGCCACCGCGCCCGCCCTGCCGCGCCTGAAGGAAGGCCTGGCCAAGGGCGTGCAGAACGCGGCCAAGCGCACCGAGGCCGAAGCCGAGAAGGCGAAGAAGGATGCCGAGGACCGCAGCAAGCAGCAGACCGAGCAGCAGCGCCTGACCGAACAACGCACCAAGGAAGCCGACGCCGCCAAGCAGATCGCCGCCCAGCAGGATGCCGCGCGCCGCGACAACGAGCGCCAGGAAGCCGAGCGCCAGGCCGCCGCCCGCCGCGACGCCGAGCAGAAGCAGCAGCAGGCCGCCGCGCAGCAGGCCAGCGCCGCACGCCAAGCTGCCGCTCCGGCCGCCGCAGCGGCACCGAACCTGCGCCCGGTCAGCACGCCGGCACCGCGCTATCCGTCCGAGGCGCTGCGTGCCGGCACCTCGGGTGAGGTGCTGGTGGAGATCACGGTCGGTACCGACGGCTCGGTGATCAATGCCCGAGTGCTGCGTGCGACGCCGTCGCGCATCTTCGATCGCGAAGCGATGAACGCAGTCAAGCGCTGGCGTTTTGAGCCGGTCAGCGCGCCGGTTACCACCCGCCGCACCCTGGTATTCGCACCGGGCAACAACTGAGGAACGCGGTGGTAGCGCCGGGCCATGCCCGGCGGTTCTGGATCAAGGCCCGGCATGTCCGGGCCTTGTGCTTTTCAGGCTGCCGCGTCGATCAGCCGCTGCAGGGCCGGATCACGCGCCACCAGCAGCTGGAACAGGCCCAACGCGTGCAGGCCCGGCAGCAGCGCGCGCAGATCCGCTTCGGCAGTGGCGCGCGTGCCGGGATCGCTGGCCGGATCCTGCCAGTCGCGGACGCTGGCCAGGAAGGCGCCGACGCTGCCCTTGCGCACGGTCAGACCGTTCACCTGCACGTCGTTCTGGTGGTCGGGAAGAATGTCCTGCGGCTGCATGGCGGCGTACTCGGTTGAAGAGGCACCAGTGTCGAGGCCCGACGGCGACAGTTCTGCCGTATAACTGCCAATTGATATGGCAAATCAGACACCCACTGCGTTGATCGACCCCGCACTGGCCGATGCCGCCGATGGGCCGGCGTTGCTGGCGACCCAGTTGCGCCTGCACGGTCCGCGCAGTACCGCCCGTCACCAGCACGCGCGCGGACAGTTGCTGGGCGCGCATCAGGGTTTGTTGCGGATCGCGGCCGGCGACCTGCACTGGCTGCTGCCGGCCGGCCACGTCGCCTGGATTCCGCCCTTCCTGTCGCACGCGCTGGCCAGCACTGCGGCCTTCGATGGCTGGAGCCTGTACTTCAGCGCCGAGGCCTGCCTGGGTCTGCCCGCCACACCGCGCATTTTCCAACCCAATACGCTGCTGCAGGCTGCGACGATACGAGCACTGCAATGGCCCCATCAGCCACTGGATGCCGCGCAGGCACGACTGGCCGGTGTGATCACCGATGAGATCGGCGCCAGCACGCCCTTGCCGCTTGCCCTGCCACAACCGCGTGACCGGCGACTGCAGAAGATCGCCGCGGCACTGGCACGCGCACCCGATGACGGCCGCAGCATCGAGGACTGGGCCGCCAGCAGCGGCCTGTCCGGCCGCACCCTCGCCCGTCGTTGGCACGCCGAGACCGGCATCCCACTGAGCCAGTGGCGCCAGCGCCTGCGCGTGCTGCTGTCGCTGCCACGGCTGCTGTCCGGCGAGCCGGTGACCAGCGTCGCCCTGGCGATGGGCTACGAAACGCCCAGCGCATTCATCACCGTATTCAAGCGCGAGATGGGGGTGACACCTGCACGGTATTCCGGCGGCTGACGCATTCGACGCTCCCGCTGTCTACCCTTGCGACCTAAGCTATTTGCTGAATTCAGGAGGAGAACAGATGAAGTACGACGACGCCAGCTGGCATTCCGACGGCGATTTTCCCGCCGAGCTTCCCGCCGAAGCCGGTGCGACGCATATCGGCATGTACGTGGCCTGGCTCCTACTGCGGGGTATGGCAGGTCAAGAACTGGCCGACGACATGCAGGATGAGCTGGAAGCCTTGACCCGACGTGCGATGACACCCGGCCAGTTCCTGCTGGTGTGCGATGGCAAGTTTCTTGACGAAATGATCAACGATGAGGCGAACGCATTCACGCTGGAGTATTACGAAGCGGATGACTGCCTGTATCCCGATGACTACGTCGAACTGCTGGCAGACGATCTCCCTTCGCTGTACCACGTCGCCGATACCTGGGAGAACTTCGACCGACTGGCACCGGTGATCGCCCAACGCTTCGTCGCCTGGCAAGCAACTCGAACCTGAGAACAACGAGGCCTGGAATGACCGGGCCTCGTTCGAAATCCGCCGGACATGGCCCGGCGCGACCCGACGGTCAGCCGGAGATTGCCAGGCGTTCGTTGTGGTAACGGCGCACGGCGGCGAACCACAGCAGTGCGGCCAGGCCGAGGCTGGCGCCGAGGTAGACCGCCCAGATCGTCGGGGTGATGGTCTCGTGGCGGATCACCTTCAACAGCATCTGGTTCTGCGACAGGAACGGCACGGCGTACTGCCACACCTCGCTCTTCAGCGGGTAGGCCACCAGCGCATAGCCGGGCAGCATCGGCAGCAGCATCAGCCAGGTCATGTGGCTCTGCGCTTCCTTCATGCTCTTGGCCGCTGCCGACAGGAAGGTCAGCAGCGAGGTGCCGATCAGCAGCATCGGCAGCATCACCAGCAGCATCTGCAGCATCGAGCCGACGTTCATGTTGAACTGGCGGCCGATGTTGCCGGGCGCGATCTGCGCACTCACCTTGAACGCGACCAGGGTCAGCAGCAGCGATACGAAGCCCACCACACAGGCGGCGGCGATCTTGCCGCTGACGATCGCACTGCGCGATCCGGGCGTGGCCAGCAGCGGCTCCAGCGACTGCCGTTCACGCTCGCCGGCAGTGGCATCCATCACCAGGTAGGCGCCACCGATGAACGAGGTCAATGTCAGCAGCACCGGCAGCAGCATCGACAGGATCATGCCGCGCTTGGCTTCGGCACTGGCCAGATCCTGGCGTGCCACATCCAGCGGGCGGGCCACCTGTGCATCAATGCCGCGCGCCATCAGCCGCAGCGCGCCGACCTGGCCGTTGTAGGTCGCCAGTGCCGCCTCCAGGCGTGCGCCGGGCACTTCGGCCGCGCGCCGGGTGCTGTCCCTGATCACCTCCACCAGCGCCGGCTTGCCGTCGGCCCAGTCCTTGCTGAAGTCATCGCCGATCCGCAGTGCCACATCGATGTCCTGGGTGCGGATGGCCTCGGCCAGGTCCTTGGGTGCCGGTGCCGCGTTGAGCCCCTGCGCGGCGAGGAAGCGCACCAGGTTGGGGGCATTCTCCGCACCGATGGTCGGAATCTGCAGCGGCTCCTCGATCTGGGTGCGCACCCGGCTCTCGGCCAGCTTGCCCATGCCCAACAGCAACACCGGGTACAGCAGGGGGCCGAACAGCAGGGTCAGCAGCAGCGTGCGGCGATCACGCGAAAGATCGCGCAGTTCCTTGCGCATCACCGTCATCAGGGTCGACATCATGCTCATGCGTGCAGGCCCTCTTCGCTGCCGATCAGTTTCACGAACGCATCTTCCAGGTTGGTTTCGCCGGCCTGTGCGCGCAGTTCGTCGGCACTGCCAGCGGCCATCACCGTGCCCTTGGCGATGATCACGATGTGGTCACACAGCGCGCCCACCTCCTGCATGATGTGGCTGGACAGGATCACGCAGCGACCCTCTTCGCGCAGGCCCAGCAGGAAACGGCGCAGCGCGCGCGTGGTCATCACGTCCAGGCCGTTGGTCGGCTCGTCCAGGATGACGTTGCGCGGGTCGTGTACCAGCGCGCGGGCAATCGCGGTCTTGGTCCGCTGGCCCTGCGAGAAGCCATCGGTCTGGCGGTCGAGGATGTCGCCCATGTCCAGCGCGTGCGACAGCACCTCGATACGTTCGCGGATGCGCTCGGCCGACAGGCCGTGCAGCTCACCGAAGTAGGCGATGTTCTCGCGTGCGGTCAGGCGCTTGTAGACACCACGAGCATCGGGCAGCACGCCAAGGTGGCGGCGCACTTCCACCGGATCGCGCGCAGCATCGATGCCATCGACGGTGATGCTGCCCTGGTCGGGCGTCATCAGCGTGTACAGCATGCGCATGGTGGTGGTCTTGCCGGCGCCGTTGGGGCCAAGCAGCCCGGTGATGCGGCCATCCTCGGCGCGGAAGCCGACGTTGGACACCGCCTGGATGCGCCCGGTGCGGGTGTCGAAGGCCTTGTGCAGGTTGTCGGCGACGATCATGGTTCCCATCCGTTGAACGAGGTGAACGCCGGCACGTAGCTCAGCGTGTCCAGGCAGCCGGCATCCAGCGTCTTGGCATCGGTCGTATCCATGAACTGGCCGAGCAGGCGTGGCATGCAGCCGGCGGTCAGCGTGCCATGGCCCTGGCCACGAGCGACCAGCGCGCGGCCGCTCGGCAGGCCCTTGAGCACCTGCTCGGCATAGCGCGGCGGCGTCACCGGGTCCAGTTCACCGGACAGCAGCAGCGCCGGGACATCACTGCGCAACGGCGTCGCAGCGGCGGCCGCGGCAGGTTGGTGCGGCCACACCGGGCAGGCGGCGAAGAAGGCACTGGCCACGTCGTTGCCGAACAGGCGCTCGGGATTCTCGGCCGGGGCATGGTAGCGCGGGGCATCTTCGCTGCAGATCACCGTCCACTGCATGCCACGGTTGATCTGGAAATCCATGCTGCGGCTCGCGCCACGCGCCAGCGATGCCAGCGGTGCGTAGCGGCCCTGCGCGGCTTCATCCAGCACCAGTGGCAACAACGAGGCGTATTGCGGCAGGTAGGAGAAAGCGAACGCCAGGCCGACCACGCTGTCCGGCGTCAACACGTCCCGCCGTGGTGCATTGGTCCCCGGGTCACGGTAGTCGACGCTGACCGGCGCGCGGCGCAGGGTATCGACCACACTGCGCAGCTGCGCGCGGGTATCGGTCGGGAAGCGCTTGCTGCAGGCGGCATCCTTGCGGCACTGCGCCGACTGCAGGGCGATCGCATCTTCGAACGTGGTGGCGAAATCACCGCCGACCACCAGTTCGTTCGGCACCACACCATCGATGATGATGCTGCGGGTGTGTTGCGGGTAGGCGCCGGCATAGCGCTGGGCCACGCGGGTGCCGTAGGAGGCACCGACCAGGTTGACCTGCTCCACGCCCAATGCCTCGCGCACGGCGTCCAGATCCGCGATGGCTTCACCGGTAGTGTAGAAGCGTGCGTCGGCACGCCCCTGCAGCGAGGCCGCGCACCGCTGCGCATAGTCGCGCAACAGCGCCTCGCTGGGGGCGGCGTTTTCATCCATGGCCAGCGGCTTGCCATCTGCGCCGAGGCAGCTCAACGGGTTGGAACCGCCGGTACCACGCTGGTCGATCAGGAAGACATCGCGCTGCTTGCGCACCTGGCGCAGCGCGATATCGACCACGACCGCCACTTCGCTGGCAGCCTGGCCAGGGCCGCCGGCCAGGAAGAACACCGGGTCAGGCTGGCTGGAGCCGCTGCTGCCCGACTCCAGCCAGGCGATACGCAGGCCGATGCGTCGGCCTTCCGGCCGGGCCCGGTCTTCCGGCACCTGCAGAGTGGCGCACTGCGCCTCCACGTTGGCGCTGGCGCCTTCGGTGGACAGCGTGCAGGGCTGGAAATCGATCTTGCCGTAACGACGGCTGGGCGCGTCGCCGGCAGCATCGGCTCCGCCCGACGGTGGCGGGCTGCATCCGGCAAGCAACAGGCTGGCCAGCGTCGCAGCCAGCGCGAGGTGGTGTCTTTGCATCGTGCTCAATTCCCCTGGAGGATGTTCCTGTCGACCACGACGGGCTGCCGCGGAAGATGTGACCCAACTTACACGGGCGCGGCGTCGACGGCGATGGGCGAAGGCGAATCCGCAGCGCGCGACGCACAGACCAGGCGATCGCGCCCCTCGGCCTTGGCCCGGTACAGCGCGGCATCGGCAGCCGCCAGCAGGGTGGACAGATCGCCCTGCCCCTCATCCACGGCCAGACCGACACTGGCGGTAACGGCCACCTGCGCACCGGCCAGCGGCGCCGGCCGTTGCTGCAGACGCACACGGATCGCCGCCGCCAGTTCGATGGCTTCGTGCTGCGTACTGCCGGCCAGTACCAGTACGAATTCTTCCCCGCCATAGCGCCCCAGCAGATGATCACGGTCCTGCACGCAGTGCTGCAGCACAGCCGCGAAGTGGCACAGCACCTGGTCGCCGGCCAGATGGCCCCAGCGATCATTGATCTTCTTGAAGTGGTCCACATCCACCAGCAGCAGCACCAGGGGCCTGCGCTGGCGGCGCACCTGCTGCAACCGCGCCTGGCCGTCGGCCAGCACCGCGCTGCGGTTGAGCAGGCCGGTCAGGCCATCGGTGCGCGCCGTCCTGCGCAGATCGACCAGCATGCGCTCGACCAGCAGCAGCACCATCGCGAAGCAGCGCGCCAGTTCCAGCAATACCCCGGCGATATAGGTAGCGAACATCGGCGAGCCGGTCCGCATGATGTCCTCGCCGGCGTCGGGCGCCACCGGCAGGAACAGGCGCAATGCGTACAGCGCCGCCTCCGCCAGGAAGACGGCGGCGGCCAGGCGGCAGCTGGTGCGCTGCTGTGGCGGCGCATGGCGCAGCAGCAGCCCGGCAATCCAGCCGTCGACGATCAGCGCGAACACGCTGAACACCTGCAGGCGCAGGCCCAGGTCTGGCCACAGCACGAGGAAGGCGAAGATGCAGGCCATGAACGCAGCCGCCATCAACAGCGGTCGCCACAGCGGCAACGGCTGATCCAGATGCAGGGCCACACCGCGCAGCATCATCAACCCGCAGCCGGCCATCGCCGCGTTGCCGGCCAGTACCGCCGGTACCAGCGGCAGATAGGGCCGCAACGCCAGCAGCGTCACCCCCAGGGTCAGCAGCCACAGGCTGACGGTCCACTGCCGCAGCACCGGTTGCCCGCGCAGTACGATCAGCAACAGCGAGAAGCCCACCGCAATGCCGATGCACAGCAGGAAGCCAAGCACGGTGATGGTGGGGAAATCCAAAGACATGCGGCACTCGTCTGCCGGGGCGGCGCGCGCATCTTAGCGCCTTGTCGCGCAGCCACCGTGGCGCTGGACGCGATCTCCATGTCGTGATCGATGCCACGCCGATGGCGTGACCACCAGCGCATCCATTCAGCCCCGCGTGAAGCCTGCGGGAAAGGCTTCACATGCGCAGTCACGGATCGGCGTTCCCAGGGTTCCGCACTCTCAAGCGCGACTCGATACTCGCCGTGGTGCCGCCGAAAGTCCGCCGCGCAGCGCAGCTCCTGCGGTCACCGTTCCCTTTCGACGACCACAAGGATGCGCCATGTCATTCCGATCCACACCGCTGTTGCTGGCTACCTCGTTCGCTGCTGCGGGCCTGTGCCTGACCGGCACCGCGTTCGCGCACGGCACCATGACCACGCCGGTCAGCCGCGTCTACGCCTGCTTCCAGGGCAATCCGGAGAACCCGACCAATCCGGCCTGCGCCGCGGCCAAGGCCGTCGGTGGTTCGCAGGCGTTCTACGACTGGAACGGCATCAACCAGGCCAACGCCAACGGCAACCATCAGGCGGTGGTGCCCGACGGCAAGCTGTGCAGCGGCAACAACCCGACCTTCCGTGGCCTGGATGTGAACCGCAGCGACTGGCAGACCACGCCGATCCAGCCCGATGCGAACGGCAAGTTCACCTTCGTGTTCAAGGCCACCGCGCCGCATGCCACGCGTGACTGGCGCTTCTTCGTCACCCGCGAAGGCTGGCAGCCGGGCAGCGCGCTGCGCTGGGCCGATCTGCAGGAGTTCTGCACGCTGGGCAATACGCCGCTGTCGGCCGATGGCACCTACAAGCTGCAGTGCACGCTGCCGCAGCGCAGCGGCCAGCACGTGATCTACAACACCTGGCAGCGTTCGGATTCGACCGAGGCGTTCTACACCTGCATGGACGTGCGCTTCCAGGGCGGTGGCACTGCGCCGGCACCGCAGTGGCAGGATGCCGGTCCGGTCACCGCGCGCGGCGAGCTGCCGGTCGGCACCACCCTGGCGCTGCGCGTGTTCAACGCCAACGGCAATGATGTCGAGCGCGTGGAGGCCACGCTGGCCAACGGCCAGACCGCCGCCGCGCAGTGGCCGCAGGTGCTGGCCCGCAAGGTCAACGCCAGCGCCCAGCACGCACGCGTGGGCGTGCTTGCCAATGGCGTGATCACGCCGGCCGCCTCGGCCACCGACAACCGCGTGTATCTGAAGGACGGCAACCGCTTCCAGCTCGACACCCAGGTGCCGGACCCGGGCACGCCGTCGCCGGGGGGTGATTTCGACCACGTGTACCCTGCCGGCATCGGCAGCTACGTGCCCGGCCAGACCGTAGTGAAGGGCAGCGATGGCAAGCTGTATGCCTGCCGCCCGTTCCCGGAAGGCGCATGGTGCAACGTCAATGCCGAAGCGTACCGGCCGGGCGTGGGCTCGGCCTGGCGCGATGCGTGGATCGCATACTGAGGCAGGTTCCGGGGGCGGCATGAGGCCGCCTCCGGTTCATGGGGTTGCCGGCCGGCGGCCGGCACTACCCTGGCTTATTTGCTGCTGACGTACTTTTCGCGGCGGATCTGCGGGTTGCCCAGGCCGGCGGCCTTCAGCTGCTCGGCGCAGGCATCAACCATGTCCGGGTTGCCGCACAGGTAGGCGATGTCGGTGGCCGGGTCCGGCGTGAAGCCGGCCAGCGCCTGCTGCACGTAGCCGTGCTGCACGTCCGGATGCGGATCGGCCGGCAGTTCGCGCGACAGGCACGGAACATAACGGAAGTTCTCGTGCTTTTCGGCGAAGCTGTAGAAATCGTCGCTGTACAGCAGTTCGCCCGGGCTTCGCGCGCCCTGCAGCAGCACGATCTGTACGCCACGCTCGGCCATGGCCGTTTCCAGCAGCGGCAGCATGGAGCGGTAGGGGGTAACGCCGGTACCGGTGGCGATCAGCAGGTAGCGGGCGTTGTGGTCACCGGGGTTCAGGCAGAACCGGCCGTAGGGACCGGACGCACTGATCTGGCCGCCGTGCTCCAGCGCCTCGAACAGGGCCGTGGCGGCGCCACCGGGCACGAAACTGACCGCGATATCGACCGCCTCGCCCGGGCCCAGCGCATGGTCGTGGATGGTCGCAAGCGAGTAGCTGCGCTTGGTTTCAGTGCCGTCGGCGTAGCTGAAATGGACCTGGATGAACTGGCCGGGCTGGAAGTCCAGCGGCTGTCCGTCGTCACGCACGAACTGGTAGTGGCCGACGGTCGGGGCCAGCATGCGGCGACCGACCAGCTTGAGGGGAAATTGAACAGGCACGGCTTTTCGGGACAGTGTGTAGCCGGGGCAAGCCCTCGGGGTCTTCTATAATAGCCGCTCCCCGCCCCTCTCCAGCGCCAGCCCATGGGCGCGAAGGCTTCGAGCTTGGCCTCCCTGAACGATACGGCGCCCGCCCTGCGCGTGCGCGACCTGCGCAAGACCTATGACAACGGCACCCAGGCCCTGAAAGGGGTTTCCCTGGAAGTGGCTCCGGGCGACTTCTTCGCCCTGCTCGGCCCCAACGGCGCCGGCAAGTCGACCCTGATCGGCATCATCAGTTCCCTGGTCAACCTCAGCGAGGGCCAGGTGGAGGTGTTCGGCAGCGACCTGGTGCGCAACCGCAGCGCCACCATGCGCCTGATCGGGCTGGTGCCACAGGAAATCAACTTCAACCTGTTCGAGAAGCCCTTCGACATCCTGGTGAACTACGCCGGCTTCTACGGCGTGCCGCGCGCGGAAGCCGAGCAGATGGCCGAAGTCGAGCTCAAGCGCGCCCACCTCTGGGAAAAGGCGCAGGTGATGAGCCGCACCCTGTCCGGTGGCATGAAGCGCCGGCTGATGATCGCCCGCGCGATGATGACCCGGCCGCGCCTGCTGATCCTGGACGAGCCGACCGCCGGCGTGGACATCGAGATCCGCCGCGACATGTGGCGGGTGCTGAAGGAGATCAACGCCGCCGGCACCACGATCATCCTCACCACCCACTATCTGGAAGAGGCAGAGCACCTGTGCCGCAACCTGGCCATCATCAACCACGGCCAGATCGTCACCCAGGGCCCGATGCGCGAACTGCTGGCCAAGCTTGATGTGGAAGGCTTCCTGCTGGACATCGACGGCACCCTGCCCGCGCAGCTGCCGGTGATCGAAGGCGCGGTGCTGACCGCTACCGATGGCCATACGCTGGATATCGACATGCCGCGTGCGATGGATCTGAACCGCGTGTTCGAAGCACTGAACGCAGCCGGCATCCGCGTGCGCTCGATGCGTACCAAGAGCAACCGCCTGGAGGAACTGTTCGTGCGCCTCACCGGCAACCAGGAGACGTCCGCATGAGCAGCACCCCGACCCCGGTCCTGACCGACGGCCAGCGCAACCGCATCGCACTGATGACCATCGTGCGCCGCGAAGTGGCCCGCATCATGCGCATCTGGGGCCAGACCCTGGTGCCGCCGGCGATCACCATGACCCTGTACTTCCTGATCTTCGGCGGCCTGATCGGCTCGCGCGTGGGCGACATGGGCGGCTACAGCTACATGCAGTTCATCGTGCCGGGCCTGGTGATGATGAGCGTGATCCAGAACAGCTACGGCAACATCAGTTCGTCGTTCTTCGGCGCCAAATTCGGCCGCCACGTGGAAGAACTGCTGGTCAGCCCGATGCCGAACTGGGTGATCCTGTGGGGCTACGTGGCCGGTGCGGTGCTGCGCGGCCTGATGGTGGGCGTGATCGTGCTGATCATCGCGATGTTCTTCACCCCGGTGCGCATTCCGCATCCGCTGGTGACGCTGACCACGGTGATCCTGGGCGCGACGATCTTCTCGCTGGCCGGCTTCATCAATGCGGTGTATGCGAAGAAGTTCGATGACGTGGCGATCGTGCCGACCTTCATCCTGACCCCGCTGACCTACCTGGGCGGCGTGTTCTATTCGGTGAAGCTGCTGCCGACCTGGGCCGAGGCGGCCACCCACGCCAACCCGATCTTCTACATGGTCAACGCGTTCCGCTATGGCCTGCTCGGCAGCAGCGATGTGCCGGTGGTGGTGGCGTATGCGCTGATGATCGGCTTCGTGGTGGTGCTGACGGCGCTGGCGCTGTGGCTGCTGCGCCGCGGCGTGGGCATGCGCAGTTGAGCTGACCTGCCGTGCCCTCGTACCCGGGGCCGGCGGCGGTTGATGGATCCGGCGTGGCAGGCACTTGCCACGCTCCCCGTTCAGTCGTTTAATCGACGCGCTTCACCCGACCGACCAGCGAGCCTCCGGGCCCGCTGGTTTTTCATATGCCATGGACGCACACAGGGGATCCACACAGATGTTGGCCCACCGTACCGCCGGCCGCTGCCGGCTCGTCGTTGCTTCGCTGTTCCTGCTCGTTCTTGCCGGCTGCTCCACGCGGCCCCTTCCGTTGAACTATGCGCCCAGCTCGGTACTGACCGCCGAAGGCAAGGTGGATGTCACCGCGTTCGAGTACCTTCCCGCCAAGGGCGGCAAGATCAAGCCCAACCAGGTGCGCAACACCGCCATGGGCGACATCCTGTTCGAGAAGAATGTCGATGCGATCATGCGTGACGCCGTGTTCTCCGAGCTGCGTCTGGTCGGGGTCAAGATGGACAAGAGCGGCAACGTGCTCAGCGGAAAAGTGGAAGAGTTCCTGATCGACGACCTGGGCTACAGCGTCGACTGGACCCTGCGCGTACGCTACGTCGTCACCACGCCGAAGGGCGATGTCGTCTATGACCAGGTCAAGAACGTGCAACGCAACACCACCAAGTTCGCCAACGTGTTCGGCGCACTGAACGAGACCATCAAGCTCAACATCGAGCAGACCATCCAGGATCCGGCGTTCATCACCGCGATCAACTGATGGGTAACCCCTGCCAGGGGCGGCCCGGGGGTTTCGCGCGGTTCTGTACGAAGCCCCCGGCCGGCCCTGCAGGAGACTGCAGCCCGGCCAAGCACCACGCCGGGCACCACCGCCAGCCGCGATCTCCGGCACAATCGCTGCATTGATTCCCCCAGAAAACGGTGAACGTGCAATGCGCATCCTGATCCTCGGCGCCGGCGGTACCGGCGGTTACTTCGGTGGACGCCTGGCCCAGGCCGGTGTGGACGTGACCTTCCTGGTGCGTTCCGCACGCGCCGCGCAGCTGGACCGCGACGGCCTGGTCATCCGCAGCCCGCTGGGCGATGCAAGCTTCCCGGTGCAGCACGTCACTGCCGATGCGCTGCGCGCGCTCGCTGCGCAGAGGCCGTTCGACCTGGTCATGCTCAGCTGCAAGGCCTACGACCTGGACAGCTCGATCGACGCCATCGCGCCTGCCGTGGGCGCCGACACCACGGTGCTGCCGATCCTCAACGGCCTGCATCACTACAACACGCTGGATGCGCGCTTCGGCCGCGAGGCGGTGCTGGGCGGCCTGTGCTTCATCAGCGCCACCAAGGCAGCCGATGGCGCTGTGCTGCATCTGGGCAAGCCGGCCAAACTCACCTTCGGCGAACGCGATGGTGGTGCGATCTCCCCGCGGGTTCGCGCGTTCGCCGCCCTCTGCGCGCAGGCCGATCTCGACCACCTCGCCAGCCAGCACATCGGCCAGGAGCAGTGGATCAAGTACACGTTCCTGACCGCACTGGCCGCGGCCACCTGCCTGCTGCGCGCGGACATCGGCACGATCGTCGCCACCGATGATGGCCAGGCCATCGTGCGCGGCCTGTACGACGAGTGCCTGGCCGTGGCCGAGGCCGCCGGCGAACCGATTCCCGATGCGGCGCAGGACACCGCGCGTGGCACGCTGACCCAGGCCGGTTCGGCGCTGAAGGCCTCGATGCTGCGTGACCTGGAAGCCGGCCAGCAGGTGGAAGCCGAGCAGATCGTCGGCGACATGCTGGCACGGGCACGCAAGGCCGACCAGGAGGGCCTGCTGCTGCAGGTGGCCTACAGCAGCCTGCAGGCCTACCAGGCACTGCGCGGCGCGTGAGCCTGGCCCCGCAGGTGAGCCCGCTGCCCGCGCGGGTGGTGATCCTCGGCATGGGCTGGAGCGGATGCGTGCTGGCCACGCAGCTGCAGGCGCTGGGCGTGCGGGTGGTGGGCACGACGCGCGACCCGGCGTCGGCACCGGACGACGGCCTGTTGCGGCATCCACTGCGTACCGACACCACGCTATCAGCGGCGCTGCTCGATGAAATCGCACAGGCCGAGGCCGTGCTGTGCAGCGTGCCGCCCGATGCCGAGGGTGACCCGGCGCTGCGCGTGTTACTACCGGCACTGCAGGCCAGCCCGGCCCTGCGCTGGGTCGGCTATCTCTCGTCCACGTCGGTGTATGCCGATCGCGCAGGTGGCTGGATTGACGAGAGCAGCGAGGCCGATGCGGTTGAAGCCACCGGCATGCAGCGCAGAAGGGCTGAAGCCCAGTGGCGTGCGCTCGCAGTGGAACGCGGCATTACGTCGGCACTGTTCCGCCTGCCGGGTCTGTATGGGCCCGGCCGCAATGCGCTGCTGCAGTTGTCGCAGGGCCGTGCACGCCACATCGTGCGGCCCGGGCTGGTGTTCAACCGCCTGCACGTGGAGGATCTGGCGGCGGTGATCATCGCCGCATTGCAACGGCCGGCCGCGCAGGGGTTGTATCTGCCCAGTGACGACGAACCGGCACCGCCACAGGATGTGCTGGCCTTCGCCGCGCAGCTGGGCGGCTTTGCGATGCCAGCGGCGGTGGCCTGGGACGACCCGGCGCTGAGCCCGACGCTGCGGCGCTTCTACCAGAGCAACAAGCGCATCGACAGTCGCGGCACGCGTGCGGTGCTGGGCTGGGAGCCGAGGTTCCCGACGTATCGGGAAGGGCTGCGCAATCTGCTCCGGTAGTGCCGGCCGCTGGCAGGCCATCGCGTGGCAATTACGGCGTTCTTGAGGTTGCCGGCCAGCGGCCGGCACTACCAGATCAATGCGCGTCGGGCAGACGGAAGAACGCGCGCGTGGCGGCGGTGGCGTTGGCTGCGGTCACTGCCACCTCCTCGCCACGGTCACGCGCCAGCTCCTCCACGATGTGCGACAGGAACATCGGCTCGTTGCGGCGATCCTTCGGCATCGGCTTCAGCGTACGCGGCAGCAGGTACGGCGCGTCGGTCTCGATCATCAGGCGGTTGGCCGGGATGTTCTTCACCAGCTCGCGCAGATGCGCGCCACGACGTTCGTCGCACAGCCAGCCGGTGATGCCGATGTACCAGTCCTGGTCGAGGTAGTCGAACAGCTCATCGCGCTCGCCGGTGAAGCAATGCACCACGGCCGGGCCAAGACGGCCCTCGACGTTCTTCATCTGCGCCATGAAATCGGCGTGCGCGTCGCGCTGGTGCAGGAATACGGGCTTGCCCGTGTCCACCGCCAGCTGCAGCTGCCGCTCGAAGGCGCGATGCTGGGCCGGGCGCGGGGAGAAATCACGGAAGTAGTCCAGCCCGCACTCACCCACCGCCACCACCTCCGGATGGGCGTGCAGCGCGCGCATCTCGGCATCGCACTCCTCGGTGTACTCCACCGCGTGGTGCGGGTGCACACCCGCGGTGGAGTACAGGAAGCCCGGGTGCTGCTGCGCCAGCTGCAGGGCCAGCGGCGAATGCTCACGGCTTGCACCGGTGATGACCATCTGCACCACGCCGGCCTGCCGCGCGCGGTCCAGCACGGCATCGCGGTCGCGGTCGAAGGAGTCGTGGGTCAGGTTGGCGCCGATATCGATCAGGTGCATGGTCATCGCGAGGGAAAAGTGCCTGCGCATTGTACCTGTGCCCGCCGCGGCCCCTTATCCTTTGCACATGAACACCCCGCACTTCCCGATCTCCCCGCTGCTGCCGCAGATCCAGCAGCACCTGGCCGCGCAGCCGCGACTGGTGCTGGAAGCGCCCCCGGGCGCCGGCAAGACCACCCAGGTGCCGCTGGCGCTGCTCGATGCGCCGTGGCTGCAGGGCCGCAGGATCATCCTGCTGGAGCCGCGCCGGGTGGCCGCACGCAGCGCTGCGCTGTTCATGGCACGCCAGCTCGGCGAAGAGGTGGGCGATACCGTGGGCTATCGCATCCGCTTCGAGAACAGGATCTCCGCGCGTACCCGCATCGAGGTCGTCACCGAGGGCATCCTGACCCGCATGCTGCAGGACGACCCGATGCTGGAGACGGTCGGTGCGATCCTGTTCGACGAATTCCACGAGCGCCATCTCAGTGGCGATCTCGGCCTTGCGCTGGCGCTGGACGTACAGGCCCAGCTGCGCGATGACCTGCGCCTGGTGGTGATGTCGGCAACGCTGGATGGCGAGCGGCTGGCGCGCTTCCTCGATGCACCGCGCCTGAGCAGCGAAGGCCGCAGCTACCCGGTGGTGATCAGCCACTTCCCGGCACGCCGTGATGAGACGCTGGAACTGCAGGTGCGTCGCGCGGTGCAGCAGGCGCTGGCCGAACACCCGGGAGACCTGCTGGTGTTCCTGCCTGGCCAGCGCGAGATCGCGCGCGTGCAGGGGGGGTTGCGGGAGTCGCTGGACAGCAGCATCGAGGTGCTGGCCCTGCACGGCGAACTGCCGGTGGAACAGCAGGCGCGCGTGCTGCAGACGGCCAGCGACGGCCGCCGCCGCGTGGTGCTGGCCACCAACGTGGCCGAATCCTCGGTGACGCTGCCCGGCGTGCGCGTGGTGATCGACAGCGGACAGGCGCGCGAACCCCGCTACGACCCCAACAGCGGCTTCACCCGGCTGGACGTGGTGGCGATCGCGCAGGCCTCCGCCGACCAGCGTGCCGGCCGCGCCGGGCGCGTGGCTGAAGGCGTGGCCTGGCGGTTGTGGCCGCAATCGCAGCGGCCGGAACCGCAACGCCGCGCCGAGATCGACCAGGTGGAGCTGGCCGGGCTGGCGCTGGAACTGGCGGCCTGGGGCAGTAGCGACCTGCGCTTCCTCGATCCTCCGCCCGCCGGGCCGATGGGTGCAGCGCGCGAACTGCTGCAACGGCTCGGTGCGTTGTCCAGCAACGGGACGATCAGTGCACTCGGGCGCCGCGTGTTGGCACTGGGTACGCATCCGCGGATGGCGGCGATGCTGCTGGCCGCACCTGATGCACGCGCGCAGGCGCTGGCCGCCGATCTGGCTGCCTTGCTGGAGGCACGCGATCCGCTGCGCCAGGGTGGTGACGCGTTGGCGGCACGTTGGCGCGCGTTGGCGGCCTTCCGTAATGGCCGCGCACCCGCCGACGCCAACCGCAGTGGACTGGCGGCCATCGACGCCGCCGCGAAGCAATGGCGTCGGCGCCTGCGCTGCGAGGCCGCGCCACCAGCCAGCATCGAGGCCCACGAGCTCGGTGACCTGCTCGCACACGCCTTCCCCGACCGCATCGGTTTCCAGCATCCCAGCGACCCGCTGCGCTACCTGCTGGCCAACGGCCGCAGCACGCGCCTGCACGAATTGAGCGACCTGCGTGGCGAACCGTGGCTTGTGGCCAGCGAACTGCGCTTCGAGGCCCGTGATGCGCTGCTGCTGCGCGCCGCACCGGTGGACGAAGGTCAGCTGCGCAAGGCGTGGCCGGAGCGTTTCGTCACCGAAGATGTGGTGCGCTGGGATGGCGAGCGCCGTGCGCTGGTGGCGCTGCGCGAGACCCGCTTCGACCGCATCGTGCTGGACAGCCGCTCGACCGGCCGGGTCGATCCGCAGCTCGCCGCACAGGCACTGACCGATGCGGTGGCCGAACTCGGCCTGCAGGCATTGCCGTGGACCGAGGGCCTGCGCCAGTGGCAGGCACGGGTCGAGTCATTACGGCGCTGGATGCCGGAGCTGGAGCTGCCCGACTGCAGCGACGCGGCCCTGCTGGCCAACCGCGCGCAATGGCTGCAGCCCGCTTTCGCCGGCAAGAGCCGCCTGGATGCGCTGGACGAGTCCAGCTTCAGCGAGGCGCTGAAGTCACCGCTGGAGTGGTCGCAGCGGCAGCTGGTCGAGCGTCATGCTCCGACCCGCATCACCGTGCCATCCGGACTGGAGCGGCCGATCACCTATGCGCTGGACAGCGAGAAGGGTGAGCCGCTACCGCCGGTGCTGGCAGTGAAACTGCAGGAGCTGTTCGGCCTGGCTGACACCCCGCGCATCGCCGATGGCCGCGTGCCACTGACCCTGCACCTGCTGTCACCCGGCGGTCGCCCATTGCAGGTCACCCAGGACCTGCGCAACTTCTGGGAGAACACCTACGCCGAGGTGAAGAAGGAAATGAAGGGCCGCTACCCGCGCCATCCATGGCCGGATGACCCCTGGACCGCAACGGCCACGCACCGGGCCAAGCCGCGCGGAACCTGAGCATGGGGTCGGATCCCGTTGCAACGCAACGGGCTCTGACCCCGTACATCCCTGCTGGGGTCAAAGCCCTTTCCCGAAACAAAGGGATCCGACCCCACCCTGCCTGATCCTGAATGGCTGGGGTAGAGTCACACCACACGCCCGTGCGACTGACATACCGTTTACAGGCAACGCGACACACTGGACTTCGACCCGAGGCAAGGACCCCCGCATGAGCAGACTGACTGTAATCACCGACCGCGCTCTCGAGCGCGCCCTGGACCTGGCCCACAGTGCAGGTGATGGTTTGAAGAGCGCCGGTGGCAGCCTGCGCAACGCTGACTGGATCAAGACCGGCGCCGCCATCGGCGCGGTGAAGACCGGCGGCAAGGCCGCAACCCGGTTCGCCAAGCGCAACCCGGCAGTGACCATCGCCGCTGCCGCGGTCGGTGTTGGCCTGCTGGGCTACGCGCTGTACCGCAAGCAGCAGAAGAAGAAGGCCGCCAATGGCCAGCTGGTCGACGGCCAGGCGCATCGCATCAGCGCACGCGACCGTCGCAACGCCACCGTCGTGGACGAACACAGCGATATCGGCAGCGACGCCTGATTCGCCGGGGTCGGATCCCTTCCGCAGGAGGGGCTCCGACCTCACAACGCTGCATGAGGGTCGGGTGCCGGAAGGCCTCCGGCCCTTTTTCTTTCAGCCAATCTGCCGCCACTGTCCCGGTTGCAGATCGTCCAGCCGGTACGGTCCCATCGACACCCGCACCAGCCGCAGCGTCGGCAGGTTCACCGCCGCGGTCATCCGCCGCACCTGGCGGTTGCGGCCTTCACGGATCGTGACCGCCAGCCAGCTGTCGGGCACGGTCTTGCGGAAGCGCACCGGCGGATCACGCGTCCACAATGATGGTGCCGGATCCAGGCGTTCGATCTTCGCCGGCAGCGTTGGGCCATCATTGAGCAGCACCCCATCGCGCAGCTGCTGCAACTGGTCATCGCCGGGCATGCCTTCCACCTGCACCCAGTAGGTCTTGTCGGCCTTGTGCCTCGGGTCGGTCAGCTTGTGCGCCAGCGTGCCGTTGTCGGTCAGCAGCAGCAGGCCCTCGCTGTCATGGTCAAGGCGTCCGGCGGCATATACGCGCGGCGGCAGGCCGAATCCGGCCAGGGTCGGCCGCGGCGGTACGCTGCGGTCGGTGAACTGACAGAGCACGTTGAAGGGCTTGTTGAAGGCGATCAGCATTGCGGAAACGGCGGGGGGCGGATGGCGCATTGTCCCACGCCACGCGCCCCCCAACGGTAGAGCCGAGCCCATGCTCGACTGCTGTTGCGCTCCGTCGCTCTGCGCGCGATGAGCCGAGCATGGCTCGGCTCTACAGAGTCAATGCGTGCACGCCATACCGCGCTGCCGATTTACGGCTTGATGAAGCGCAGGGTCATGCGGTCGCTTTCGCCGATCGCCTGGTACTTCGCATCATCGGCCTTGTCGTGCTGGTTGGTCGGCGGCAGCGTCCACACACCGTTCGGGTGATCCTTGGTGTCACGCGGGTTGGCGTTGACCTCGGTGCGGCCATCGAGCTTGAAACCAGCAGCCTCGGCCATCGCGATCACCTGCTGCTGGCCGACATAGCCGGTGTCATCGTCGTCGGCCACATCGGTCTTGGCACGATGCTCGACCACACCCAGAACACCGCCCGGCTTGAGCACGCTGAAGAAGCCCTGGAACATGCCCTGCGCCTGGCCGGCCTTGCGCCAGTTGTGCACGTTGCGGAAGGTCAGCACCACATCGGCCGAGTTGGCCGGGCCGAACACCGGCTTGGCCGGGTCGTAGGCCACCACGGCGGTCTTGCCGAACTGCGCCGGTGCACCGGCGTACTTCTTTTCCAGGCTGTCGCGGCTGCGCTGCTGGTAGTCACGGCCACGGCCTTCGGCCACCGCCATCGGATCCACCACGGCGGCGACGTAACGCCCATTGTCATGCAGCAGCGGCGCCAGGATTTCCGAGTACCAGCCGTTGCCGGGGGTGATCTCGATGACGGTCTTTTCCGGCGCGACCTTGAAGAAGGCCAGCGTCTGCGCAGGATGGCGATAGGCGTCGCGCTTGACGTTGTTGGCATCGCGGGTCGGCGCTTTCACCGCGGCATCGATGGCCGGTGATACCTGGATCTTCGCCGGCGCCACCGTGGCCGGTGCGGCGAACGCGGGAACAGCGGCAAGCAGGGCCGAGGCAAGCAGCAGGCGGCAACCACGCAGGGACGAAGCAGGCATCATCGGGACGACTCCAACGGAAGATGCGGCGAGACTAGCAGTCGCAGCGTCCCAGGTGTTCACAAAACGTTAGCTGCGTGCGTGTCGCGGAACACTGTTTTGTGGCCATCGCCGCAGCACGGTCACACAACGCGTTCTATTCTGGAACACTTCCCCCAAGGAGTCCGTGCCCATGACGGCAACCCGCGAACTGGGCCGTTCCGGCCTGCATGTACGTCCGCTCGCCTTCGGTGGCAACGTATTCGGCTGGAGCGCCGATGAAAAGGCCAGCTTCGCCCTGCTCGATGCTTTCGTCGATGCCGGTTTCAATCTGGTCGATACCGCCGACGTGTACTCGGCCTGGGTGCCGGGCAATCAGGGCGGCGAATCGGAAACGCTGATCGGGAAGTGGTTCGCCCGCAGCGGCAAGCGCGACAAGGTGGTGCTGGCGACCAAGGTGGCCAAGTGGGCCGAACGCCCCGGGCTGACCCCGGACAACATCAATGCCGCGGTCGAGGATTCGCTGCGCCGCCTGCAGACCGATGTGATCGATCTGTACCAGGCGCACGAGGATGATGAGTCGACGCCGCTGGAAGCGACCCTGGCCGCGTTCGGTCGCCTGATCGAAGCCGGCAAGGTGCGGGCCATCGGTGCCTCCAACTACAGCGCCACGCGCCTGGCCGATGCGCTGAAGGTGTCCACCGACTACAAGCTGCCGCGTTACGAAACCCTGCAGCCGGAGTACAACCTGTACGACCGCGCCGGCTATGAGAAGGAACTGGAACCGCTGGTGCAGCGCGAGCAGATCGGCGTGATTGGTTACTACGCGCTGGCCAGTGGCTTCCTCAGCGGCAAGTACCGTACGCCGGCCGATGCGGCCAAGAGCCCGGCGCGTGGCGAGACGGTGGTGAAGCGCTATCTGAACCCACGCGGCCTGCGCATCCTGCAGGCACTGGATGACGTGGCCAGCAAGCACGGCGCAACTGCCGCGCAGATCGCATTGGCGTGGCAGATCGCGCGGCCGTCGATCACTGCACCGATCGTCAGCGCCACCAGCGTCGAGCAGCTGCATGACCTGCTGGCCGCAGCGAACGTGTCGCTGAGCGTGCAGGATGTCGCGCAACTGGATGCGGCCAGCGCGGAAGGTTGAGCGCGCGCGATGCCGGCCGCGGGTCGGCATCGCCATCGCGGCCGAGAAAATAATTCAACAAAATGGTTGCGCACGACTAAATCGTGGTTTATCGTGCGAACCTCGTTTCAACAACCACTGGAAACCTCCCTTGAACGCGCATTCCGTCGCCATCGCCAAACTGCTGCCATGCCTGCGCATGGACGTGCTGGCGCGCGCGTTCGGCAAGGAAGTCCAGCTGACAACGGCCTGATACCCGCCCTGCGGAGATCGGCCACCCCGATCTCCGAGGCCTGACGACGCCCTCGGAACGCAAGTCCCGGGGGCGTTTTCGTTTGCGTCGACACAAGGACCCGCGATGCCAGAACTGCACCCCGCGCGGCACCCCGCCGCACACTGATTCAGGTTTTCCCGCCGCGCCGGAGGAGTTTCTCCGTGCGCACGGCAACGCCTGGACATTATCTGCATCGCACCCAAACATTATCGCTCGCCGATAATGTCGGTGGCCTGCACCCTCGATTATCCAACGGTCCCGTTTCAACCACGGGCTGGTGCGCGCGGCGTTGCCGTGGCGTATGCCGGAGGTCGCGGACATGCCATCGCCTGGATCGCCTGCTGGAGGCAGGCGCCGGTTCGCCGGTACGCGGTTCGATTCCGCGCGGTTCACCACTGGATAGCTCAGTAGGGTAGAGCAACGGATCCGTAATCCGTCTGTCGTGGGTTCGATTCCCACTCCAATCAGTGACCTTTCACGTCATTGCCTGAAGCAACACCCGGGGCGCAAGCCCCAGCGGCCATCGTCGCCGGTCCTGCGAACGCCTCCGGGCGCCGCAGGAACGGCAACGGAGCGCACGCCGGGCCTCGGCCTGTCAGCACCACCCGCCCCGCTCCGCTCCGGTGCTGTTTGCCGGCAGGAACAGTGTCAATGGTGATGACGCACCGCAGGCCCCGCGCGCGGACCGTCTGCCGATGGCCGCCCTTTTCCGCTGGCTGCACGGAGTGTGCAGCCGGCCCTGCCATGACCGGATCGACCCGGGTCATGGCATTCATTCCGTCGGGTCGAACCACCAGAGCCATACAAGGAGAGACTCCCATGTTCTGGACCATCAAGGTCGTGATCGGCGACGGCGAGCGCGGCCTGGTGTATCGCAACCGTCGTTTCCAGCAGATCCTGCTGCCGGGCGTGCACCAGCTGTCGCCGTTCGGCGGCCGCCCGCACGTGGACGTGTACAACGCATCGAAGGGCGCGGCCTATACCGGCAGCGACCAGGACAGCCTGATCGAAGCACTGGGTGCGACGCTGGACACGCACTTCGTGCTGGCCAACGTCGGTGCCAGCGAGGTCGGCCTGTTGCTGCGCAACGGCCGCATCGATGAGGTCCTGCCGCCGGGCAGCCGCCGTCTGTACTGGCGCGGTTCGGTCGACACCCAGGTCCGCGTGATGGCGCTGGGTGTCGAGCCATACGTGCCGGCAGACGTGCAGCAGCGCCTGGGGCAGCTGGGCGTGCTGCCGCGCGTTGCAGTGATCAGCACCGTGCCGAGCGAGTCGGTCGGCCTGCTGTTCATCGATGGCACGCTGCGGCAGGCGCTGGGCGCCGGCCTGCACGCGTTCTGGAACTTCAACGGCAACGTGTCGGTGGAGCGAGTGGAACTGCGTGCGCGTTCGCTGGACGTGTCGGGCCAGGAGCTGCTCAGCCGCGACAAGGTGACCCTGCGGGTGAACCTTGCCGCGAGCGTGCAGGTGACCGATCCGGTGCGTGCACACCGCACGCTCAGCAATGCCGATGAGTTCGTCTATCGGCAGCTGCAGTTCGGCCTGCGCCAGGCAATCGCCGCACGCAGCCTGGACGAGCTGCTGGGCGACAAGGCCGCGCTGGACGGCGAGATCGCCGCCCATGTGCAGGCCGCGATCGAGGGCCACGGTGTACGGCTGCTCGGCGTGGGCATCAAGGACGTGATCCTGCCGGGCGAGATGAAGGAGATCCTCAACGGTGTGGTGCTGGCCGAGAAGCAGGCCCAGGCCAGTGTGATCCGTCGCCGCGAGGAGGCCAACGCCACGCGTTCGCAGCTCAACACCGCAAAGCTGATCGAGGACAACCCGGTGCTGATGCGCTTGAAGGAGCTGGAGGCACTGGAGAAGGTCACCGAGAAGATCGACAAGCTCACCGTGTTCGGCGGCCTGGACGGCGTGCTGAAGCAGCTGGTGACGATCAAGTAGGGGGCAGCGGCGGCGCAGGGACGCGCCGCCGGCCCATCAGGGACATTCGAGACAACATGGACATTCAAGACAACTATCAATGGCTGCATGCCGAGGGCAGCACGCCGATCAAGGGCTGGGTCAACGGTGTCCCACTGGAGGCACAGGCGCATGAGCAGCTGCGCAACATCGCCGCGATCCCGTTCGTCGGGCCGTGGGTGGCGGTGATGCCGGACGTGCACCTGGGCAAGGGCGCAACCGTGGGCTCGGTGATCCCGACCCGTGGCGCGATCATTCCGGCCGCGGTCGGCGTCGACATCGGCTGTGGCATGGCCGCCGTGCGCACCACGCTGCGCGCCAACGACCTGCCCGATGACCTGCGGCAGCTGCGCAACAGCATCGAGCGCAGCATTCCGGTCGGCAACGGGCGCGGCGGTGAACACCACCGCATGCCCGACAGCATCCACACCCGGCTGGTGCAATCCGGGCTGGCCGCCGGACTGGAGAAGATCAAGGACAAGCACCGCAGGATCCGCACCGACAAGCTCGACCGGCAACTGGGTACGCTCGGCGGTGGCAACCACTTCATCGAGCTGTGCCTGGACGAAACGGACGCGGTGTGGGTGATGCTGCACAGTGGTTCACGTGGCACCGGCAACCTGATCGGCACGTACTTCATCGAGAAGGCGCGCGAGGAGCTGGCGCGACGCGTGCTCGGCTTCCACCTGCCGGACAAGGACCTGGCGTTCTTCATGGAAGGCGAGCCGCTGTTCGACGACTACGTCGAAGCGGTGTCATGGGCGCAGGACTACGCGCGGCAAAACCGCGAGGCGATGATGTCGCGCGTGCTGGCCGAGATGCGTCACCGGCTGCCGAAGTTCCAGCTGGCAGCGATGGCGGTGAACTGCCACCACAACTACGTGCAGAAGGAAACGCATCGCGGGCAGGAGCTGCTGGTGACGCGCAAGGGCGCGGTGAGTGCCCGCGAAGGCGAGCTGGGGATCATTCCCGGCAGCATGGGTACGCGCAGTTACATCGTGCGTGGCAAAGGCAATGCGGACAGCTTCCACAGCTGCAGCCACGGCGCCGGCCGGGTGATGAGCCGCGGTGCCGCGCGCCAGCAGATCACGCTGGCACAGCACCGCGAAGCGACCGCGCACGTAGAGTGCCGCAAGGACAGCGGTGTGCTGGACGAGTCGCCGGCGGCCTACAAGTCGATCGACGATGTGATGGCGGCACAGCTGGACCTGGTGGATGTGGTGCACACGCTGCGGCAGGTGCTGTGCGTGAAGGGATGATGGAGCGGTGCCGGCCAAGGCCGGCACCCGCCGCATTCAACGGACCTGCAGTAGATCCACGCCACGCGTGGATGGCGCAATGGCCAACACCCCTCACCCGTGCTCGATGCCGCACCACCCCGGCAGATAGCGCGCATCATCGTGCCGCGCATGTTCGGTCGCGGTGGCCACCGCCTGCTGGAAATCCCGGCGGATCAACTTGCGGGTCATCCGCTGGCGGAAATGGTCGGCCCACAGGAATTCGGCGAACGGCTGCACCGATTTGGCATAGCCGCCACGGCGACGCACCTCGCCGGCCAACGAACGATGCGGGTCATCGGCCAGATCCAGCAGCGATTTCGGCATCGCCGAGGGTGGCTGGCGTGTTCCTTCGGCATCGAACGGATGGGCCCAGCAGTAGCGCTCCATCACCGTCCAGAACAGTTTGCGCGGCAGGTGTGAAAGATCGCCCTGCACGACGGTCAGCACATGCTCGATGCCCTCCTCATGCAGCGCCAGCGCCAGATGGTGATGGTCGATCAGGTAGGGCCGGTTCGATGGTCCCATCACCACCGGCACCATGTGCCGGCCGAGGTAGCGCTCCTCGCCCTGCTTCGGCAGGGTCTTCCACTGCGCACGCTTGCGTTGCACTTCCAGCAGGCCCACGCTCATCTGTGTCGGCCGCAGGTCGAGAATGGCAACCGGTGAAAGCCGCGGTTCGGGAATGCGGGTCATGGCGTACCTCGTGCGTGGTAGTGGTCGATGGCCTGCTGCACACTGTGGCTCACGCCGTCGGGCCCCAGCAGTGCGGCAATGCCGAAACGGTCGAGCGCCTGCATCGCGCGCACCGAGCCCAGCCGGGCAATGATGAACACGATGCCCTTCTGCTGGCACAGACCGATCACCTCGCGCAGTGTCTGCGCCGCGCTGTAGTCGATCTCGACGATCGCACTGCCTTCCAGCACGATCAGGCCCGGCGCCGGCGTCGCCTCCATGCTGGCCAGCAGCTGCCGCTTGAAACTGTCGGCGTTGGCGAACAGCAGCGGTGCCTGGAAGGCCAGCACGGTCACGCCGGGCTCGGTCTCGCCACGGTTGCCCGGCCACCAGACCGTGCTGCCCGGCAGGCGCGACAGCGCCAGCATCGGGCTGTGCGCGATCATCCACACCCCGTGCAGCAGGGCAAGGCCCACACCAATCGCGATGCCCGACTGGATCGGCAGGCACACCACCGCCAGGAAGGTCAGCACCGCCAGCAGCGCTTCGCCACGCGCGCGCCGGGCGATATCGATCAGCACGCGCAGGCGGAACAGGCGCACCGCCACGAACAGCAGCACGCCCGCCAGCGCTGCATCGGGGATGGCACCCAGCACACCGCCACCGCAGAAGGCCAGCAGCATCACCAGTGCCGCGGCGATCAACGCGCCCAGCTGCGAGGTCGCACCGGCTTCCACCACCACGGCCGTGCGCGGCGGGCTGGCATTGACCGGGAAGGCTCCGAACGCGGCCGACAGCAGGTTGCCGGCGCCGACCCCGAGGAAGTCCTTGTTGACGTCGGGCTCTTCCTCGCCGGGGAACGCACGGTCCACCGCGGCGACCTGCATGATGATCACCAGAGTCAGCAGCAGTGCCAGCGGCACCAGGGTAGTGAAGGTCTCCAGTGAAGGCAGCTGCCACGCCGGCGGGTAAGGTGACACCGCGCCGAGAGTGCCCACACCCAGCCGCTTGGCCCCGAATGTTGCAACCAGCAAGGTGGCGACGGCCACCGCGATCAACGCACCGGGAACGCGCGGGTTGATCCGGTCGCACAGCGCCATCGCCAGCAGCACGCCAAAGCTGATCAAGGTCGGTAGCAGCTGCGCATGGGGCAAGGCCAGCAAAAGCTCGTACAGGCGTTCGGGCAGCTCGCTCGATGGCAGGCTGACGCCCAGTGCCACCGGCAGCTGCGAGGCCGCGATATGGACGGCGATGCCCCCCAGGAAGCCGGTCACCACCGGCACCGACAACAGTGCGGCAACCACGCCGATCCGCAGCAGCGCCGCCAGCGCCAGGAACAATCCAACCAGCAACGCCAGCACCACGGCGCTGCCGGCCAACGCGCCAGACTGCTGCGCGGCCAGGCCCGCCAGGGTAAGTGCGAAGATCGGCGTGATGGTGGAATCGGCGCCGACCGTCAGCCGGCGGTTGCGGCCCAGCAGCACGAAGCCCAGCGTGCCGCCCACGAAAGCGTAGAAGCCGACCTGCGGCTCGAAGCCGCCCAGCCGCGCCGTCGCCATCTGTTCCGGCAGCGTGATCGCGGCCAGGGTCACGCCGGCGATGGCATCGCGGGTGGCCTGCGCCGGTCGCCAGCCACGCAGGCCCTGCAACGGTGCCAACAGCGATCTGAGGCGGTTCACTTCGTCCATGCCGGGTCCGGGGCGCAGGCGGGGGTGCCGTCACTATCTGCGCTCGGCGGTGGCCCGACAATGGTCGCGGTGTCAACGCCCGGATCCGGATGCCTGCTGCCGTAGATCCACGCCATGCGTGGATGCTGCGCCACCGGGATCGGATCCGACCCCGGCCGCACGGGCGGCGATCAGCGCGGCAGGCTGTCTTCGCCCACCAGCGCGTGGTGCATGCCGATACCCGCGCGCACGCCCTCGGCCGCGGCGAGAGTGATATTGCCCACCGTGGTTGCATCACCTGCGGCGTAGACGTTCGGCACCGAGGTCTGCTTCATCGCATCGACCTCGATCAGCACGCCCAGCGGGCTTTCCGCCAGCACGCAGCCCAGCTGCTGCACCAGGGGCGTAGCCATCGCCTGGGTGGCCGGCACGAACAGCGCGCGTTGGGCGATGCGACGACCGTCGGCCAGTTCCACTTCCAGCCAGGTTGGTTGCTCGCCCTGCACACCCACCACCGGCGTCGTCTCGATCTGCACGCCGCGCTGCTGCATGGCGGCGAGCTCTTCGTCGGTGGTCGCCAGGCCCTGGCTGAAGAAGGTGACATTGCCCCAGTCGGCAAACAACGGTGCCTTGGCGGCCGACATCGGATGACCCCCGAGCAGGCCGACTGCGCCACCACCGACTTCGTAGCCGTGGCAGTAGGGGCAATGCAGCACGGTGCTGCCCCAGCGCTCGGCCAGCCCCGGCAACGCCGGCAGCTGGTCGGCGATGCCGCTGGCCAGCAGCAGTTTGCGCGCAGCCAGCACCTGGCCATCGGCGGTACGCACGTCCACGCCGTCGGTGGTGGCACTGGCCTGCACGGCCTCGGCCTGCAGCCAGCGCACGCTGGGGTAGTCCAGCAGCTGCTGGCGCGCGGTCTTCAGCAGCTCGGCGCCACTGATGCCGTCCAGCCCCAGCACGCCATGCGAGTGGCTGGCGAAGCGGTTGCGCGGCGATCCGGCGTCGATGACGGTGACCGGGCGACGGGCACGCGCCAGGATCAGGCCGGCAGCGATGCCGGCATAGCTGCCACCGACGATGAGCACATCAGGATTCATGGTGACCTTCCAGGGAGCGGTGATGGGCGAGATGACGGGCAAAGTCGGCGCCGAGCTGGTCCAGCGTAGTCGCCTGCAGGCGCTGTTCGAGCAGCCGCTGTGCCTCGCGCGCGCCTTCCAGCAGCGCGTTGTTGACCAGCTGCTGGATCGGGCAGCCACGGCCGGAATCACGCGTGCCGACCTGCACCAGCGGCGGCGCCCCTACCCCCAGATAGATGTCGTGCAGGGTGATCGCAGCGGCATCGCGCGCCAGCTGGCTGCCACCGCCGTGTCCGCGTGTGCTGCTCACCAGCCCGGCCTTGTGCAGCTGGGCCAGCAGGCGACGGATCACCACCGGGTGGGTGGGCAGGCAGGAGGCCAGCTGTTCGGAAGTGCGCGGGCCGGGCTGGCCGACCAGATGGGCCATCACGTGCAGTGCGTCGGAGAGCGGATTGGCGGATTTCATGTAACAACAATAGTTACATTTAAATCCCCTGTCGAGGGTCTGCTTTCGTTCCATATGGACACATTTGTCCTATGAAACATCTCCTTCACATCACTAAACGAAACGCGAATGTGATGTCCGTCGCACTTCAGTGCGTGCCCGACGGGTCGATACCGCAGTGCCCCTTCCCGAGAGTCCTTCCACATGAATGCGTCTGTCCGTGCGCCGCGCCTGCAGTCCAAGCTGCTTGGCGCGGTTTCCGTTGGCTTGGCCGTGGTCCTGTTGTGCGCCCTCGCCGGCTTGGCCTCTGCCTGGTTGAAACTGTCCACCGAGGTTCCACCCGAAGTCGCGCACAGCCGTGACGCCGAACGCCTGCAGCGCGAATTCCGCGGTCAGGTGCAGGAATGGAAGAACGTGCTGCTGCGCGGCCACGACGATGCGCTGCGCCAGCGCCATCTGGACGCCTTCGACAGCGAGGGACGCCTGGTCGAGCAGCTGGCAAAGAGCCTCGTAACCAGCCCAGACACGCGCACGCGTGAACTGGCGCAGGCGTTCATCGGCCTGCATGCACAGCTGCAGCAGGACTACCACGCAGCGCTGCAGGCCTTCGCCGAAGCCCACTACGACCCGGCCGCCGGCGACAATCTGGTACGCGGCAAGGATCGTCCGGTGGCGAGTGCGCTGGACGCGTTGAGCACGCACGCCACGCAGGTGGCCGAGGCGGCAGTGGCCGCACGTTCACAGCAGGCACGACAGACCCTGCTGCTGTGCGCGGCGCTGACCGTACTGGCCGCCGTACTGCTGCTGATGGGCCTGGCCTGGTGGCTGCGGCGTGCGGTGGTGCAGCCGGTGCTGGCGGTGGAAGCGGCCGCCCGCGCCGTGGCCGCAGGCGACCTGCAGCACGTGGTACAGGTGCGCAGCCGCGACGAGATCGGCCGGCTGGCGCAGGCCATGCAGGCGGTACAGTCCACGCTGCGTGGCGTGCTGGATGCACAGACCGCGATGGCGCAGGCACATGAGGCCGGCAGCATCAGCCACCGCATGGACGCCGCGGTCTTCCCCGGTGCATTCGGCGAGATGGTGGCCGACAGCAATGCACTGGTCGATGCACACATCCGGGTGAAGATGCGCGCGATCACGATCATGGGCCGCTACGCCGTCGGCGATCTCAGCCAGGACATGGAGCGCCTGCCCGGTGAGAAGGCGGTAATCACCGAAGCATTGGACGCGGTCAAGCACAACCTTGGCGCGATCAACGGCGAGATCCGCCGCCTGGCCGAAGCAGCCGCTGCCGGCGACTTCAGCCAGCGTGGCGACAGCGCGCGTTTCGAGCATGACTTCCGCGCGATGGTCGAAGGTCTGAACCGTTTGATGCAGACCACCGAGCTGAACCTGGGCGAGGTATCCGGCATGCTGCGCGCCATTGCCGATGGCCGCCTTGGCACGCGCATGCACGGCGACTTCCAGGGCGTGTTCGCGCGGATCGCGGGCGATGCCAACACCACCGCCGCACAGCTGGCAACCATCGTCACCGACATCAAGCACGCCTCCGGCAACATCCACACCGCCGCGGCGGAGATCGCGGCCGGCAACAACGACCTGTCACGCCGCACCGAGCAGCAGGCGGCCAACCTGGAAGAAACCGCCGCGTCGATGGAGGAACTCACCTCCACCGTGCGCCAGAACGCCGAGCACGCGCGCCAGGCCAACCAGCTGGCGATCGGCGCGCACAGCGTCGCCTCGCACGGCGGCGACGTGGTCGGCCAGGTGGTGACGACGATGGGGGCGATCGAGACCTCGTCGCGGCAGATCGCCGAGATCATCAGCGTGATCGATGGCATCGCGTTCCAGACCAACATCCTGGCCTTGAACGCCGCAGTGGAAGCCGCACGCGCCGGCGAGCAGGGCCGTGGTTTCGCGGTGGTCGCCAGTGAGGTGCGCACGCTGGCGCAGCGCTCGGCTGCTGCCGCCAAGGAGATCAAGACCCTGATCGAAGCCTCGGTGGAGCAGGTCGGCCACGGTGCACAGCGCGTGCGCGAAGCCGGCGACACCATGGCCGAGATCGTGGCCTCGGTGCAGCGCGTGACCGACATCATGGCCGAGATTTCCGCCGCCTCGCAGGAACAGAGCGCGGGCATCGAGCAGGTCAGCCAGACCGTGATCCAGATGGATGGCACCACCCAGCAGAATGCCGCGCTGGTGGAAGAAGCCAGCGCCGCCGCGCGCAGCCTGGAGCAGCAGGCGAACCGCCTGATCGATGCGGTGGATGTGTTCGATCTGTCGACCACCGCAGCGACCAGGGACGCACTGGCACGCGCGGCCTGAGGGATCTGCCGGGCATGGCCCGGCGCTACCGGCCGGGGTAGCGCCCGACCGTTGGTCGGGCGACGGCAGGATCAGTGCGGACCAACGGTCCGCACCCACCCGAATCCGATCAGCGCAGGTAGGCGCTCTGCGCCATCGCTTCACCCAGGTAATCCAGGAACGAGCTGATCCGCGCCGACACCGCCGTGTTGCGGTAGTACACCGCGTGGATCGGCTGGTACACATCCAGCGTCTGCGCCGCCAGCACCGGCACCAGGGTGCCGGCGGCACGGTCGCGATCGGTGACGAAGTCGGACAGGCAGGTAATGCCCACACCTTCCACCGCCAGCCGACGCAGGGTCTCGCCGCTGGATACCGCGATATCCGGGCGTATCAACAGCTGGCCATCCGCATCACCCGGCAGCGGCCAGAGGTTCAGCGATTCCGGCTCGTTGAAGCTGAGCAGCGTGTGCTGGCCCAGTGCCGCCGCGCTGGCCGGTTCGCCATGTGCGGCCAGATAGGCCGGACTGGCCACCAGCCGCAACCGGCAACGGCCCAGCGGCCGCGCATGCAGGGTGGAATCGGCCAGCGGCCCGATGCGGATCGCCAGATCGGTGCGCCGTTCCAGCAGGTCGATGTAGCGCTCGGAGCTGTTCAACTCCAGCTGCACCTCCGGGTAGCGGACGCGGTAGCCGGCAACCAGCGGCGCGATCACATGCAGCACGAACGGCATGGCAGCATCCACGCGCAGGCGCCCAGCCGGGCGCTCGCGCCGCGCCGCCATCTGTTCCTCGGCCGATTCCACCGCATCGATGATCGCGCGCGCATGGCGCAGGTAGGCCTCACCCTCGGCGGTCAGGTGCAGGCGGCGGGTGGTGCGGGTCAGCAGCGTCGTGCCCAGCTTGTCCTCCAGCCGTCCCAGCGCGCGGCTCACGCCAGAAGGCGTCTGCCCCAGCTGCTCGGCGGCAGCGCTGATCGAGCCACTGTCGATCACCGCCAGGAACGCCTGCATTTCATCGAGAGTGGTTTTCATGCGGCCATTATTGACCACGCGGCAAGAGTGATTGGCGTGAAGACTGGTTTTTCGGCAAAGGTCGGCCGCGCACACTGCGCCCCTTCCTTCCCTCCGGAGCCTGCCATGATCCGTGGCATTCCCCTCGCCCTGCTGGCCCTGACCCTCGGTGCATTTGCCATCGGCACCACCGAATTCGTCATCGTCGGGCTGATTCCCACCATTGCGACCGACCTGCAGGTCAGCCTGCCCTCAGCCGGTTTGCTGGTGTCCCTGTATGCGCTGGGCGTGGCCATCGGCGCGCCGGTGCTGACCGCACTGACCGGCCGCGTGCCGCGCAAGCAGCTGCTGGTGGCGCTGATGCTGCTGTTCACCCTGGGCAACGTCATCGCCTGGATGGCCCCGGGCTACACCTCGCTGATCGTCGCCCGCATCCTCACCGGTCTGGCCCACGGTGTGTTCTTCTCCATCGGCTCGATCATCGCCACCGCCGTGGTACCGAAGGAAAAGGCCGCCAGTGCCATCGCCATCATGTTCACCGGCCTGACCGTGGCGCTGGTGACCGGCGTGCCGCTGGGCACGTTCATCGGCCAGCACCTGGGCTGGCGCGCCACCTTCCTGGCGGTGGCCGGGCTGGGCGTGGTCGCGCTGGTCGGCGCGCTGCTGTTCGTGCCGCGCAGCGTGCCGCAGAGCGCGCCGGCCAGCTTCCGCCAGCAGCTGGCCGTACTGGCCCAGCCACGCCTGCTGCTGGTCTATGCGATGACCACGCTGGGCTACGGCGGTACCTTCCTGGCCTTCACCTACCTCGCGCCGATCCTGCAGGACGTCACCGGTTTCTCGGCCAATGCGGTCAGCCTGGTGCTGCTGGTGTACGGCGTGTCGGTGGCGATCGGCAACCTGTGGGGCGGCCGCATGGCCGACCGCATGGGCCCGGTGCCCGCGCTGAAGCGTATCTTCGCCCTGCTGGCCATCGTGCTGTTCGTGCTCACCTTTACCGCCTACAACATCTGGCTGATGCTGCTGACGGTACTGGCGCTGGGTGCGGTGGCGTTCGGCAACGTGCCGGGCCTGCAGGTGTATGTGGTGAAGCAGGCGCAGCGCTATGCACCACAGGCCAGCGACGTGGCCTCGGGCCTCAACATCGCCGCGTTCAACATCGGCATCGCGCTGGGCGCCTCGCTGGGCGGCCTGGTGGTGGAGCACATCGGCCTGATGCACACCCCATGGCTGGGCGCGCTGGTGGTGGTGGGCGCGTACGCGCTGACCGTACTCAGTGGCCGCCTGGACCGCCGCGATGGCATCGATGACCGGGCCGACGGCATCACCGTGGCCGCGCATTGATTCATGCAATGCAGCGTTGCCGGCATGCATACGGTACCTGCCCTACCCTCTTCCCTTTGCGACTCCCTCCCCCCTTGGAGCTTCCCATGACTGTCCCCGCTTTTGGCCTCGGCACTTTCCGCCTGAAGGACCAGACCGTGATCGACTCGGTGCGCAACGCGCTGAACGTCGGCTACCGCGCTGTTGATACCGCGCAGATCTATGGCAACGAAGCCGAGGTCGGCCAGGCCATCGCCGAGTCCAGCGTGCCGCGTGATGATCTGTACCTGACCACCAAGGTGTGGATCACCGAGTTCAAGCGCGATGCGCTGCTGGCCAGCCTGCGTACCAGCCTGCAGAAGCTGCGCACCGACCGCGTCGATCTGGCGCTGATCCATTGGCCGTCGCCCAACGACAAGGTCGACGTTCCGATGGAGGAGTACCTGCCGGCGCTGGCCGAAGCCAAGGCACAGGGGCTGACGAAGGCGATCGGCATCTCCAACTTCACCATCGCGCAGACCCGCAAGGCCATCGAGATCCTCGGTGCCGATGCCATCGCCACCAACCAGATCGAGATCCATCCGTACCTGCAGAACCGCCTGCTGGTGAAGTTCCTGCAGGACAACGGCATCCACATCACCGCCTACATGAGCCTGGCCTATGGCGAGGTGATCAAGGACCCGGTGATCCAGGCCATTGCCGGCCGCCACCAGGCCACCCCGGCCCAGGTCGCCCTGGCCTGGGCGCTGCAGCAGGGTTATTCGGTCATTCCCTCCTCGACCAAGCGCGAGAACCTGGCCAGCAACCTGGAAGCGGCTGCAATCCGCCTGACTGACGAAGACATGGCGCAGATCGCCAAGCTCGATCGTGGGCACCGCCTGGCCAACCCGGAAGGCATCGCTCCGGCCTGGGATTGAGCCCAAGCCGCCGGGCATGGCCCGGCGCTACCGGATTACCGTGGGTAGCGCCGGGCCATGCCCGGCGGATCCATCAGTCCTGCAACAACCACCCGCGCATCGACGCACTGACCTCGTCGGGCTTCTCCATCGGCGCCAGATGTCCACAGTCGGGCACCACCACCAGCTCCGAATGCGGCACCAGCGCGTGCATTTCCTCGCTCACCGCCAACGGCGTGATGCGGTCATTCGCACCACACACGATCAACAGCGGATCACGGTAGCCGGCCAGCACGTCATGGCCGTCGCGGCGTTCCAGCGCGCTCTGGCGCAGGAACACGTCGGCCCCCAGCCGAGCGGTCATGTCGCGCACACGCTGTACCAGCACATAGTCATCCAGCCGCGAAGCGTCGATGTAGCTGCGCATCAGCGTGTCACCGAAGCCATGGAACTTGCCCGGCAGGCGCACACTGGCGCGCTGGCTGCGGCGCTGCTCGGCGCGATCCGGCGAGTCGGCATGGATCGAGGTATCGATCAACGCCAGCTGCATCACCCGTTCCGGTGCGATGCGCAGGATCTGCTGAGCGACGAAGCCACCCAGCGAGAAGCCCGCCAGCGCGAAGCGTTGCGGCGCCTGTGCCAGCACATCCTCGGCCACCGCCTGCAGGGTCTCGCCGCGGGTCTGGTCGCCCACGATGCAATCGGCGATGTCGGCCAGGTCGGCCAGCTGCGCGCGCCACAGCTCGGCATCGTTGAGCAGGCCGGGCAGCAGCAACAGGGGGATTCGGTCGGTCATGGCGCCATTGTCGCGCCAGCGGAGTGACGGAACCATGCTGCAACGGGTGTTTGCGTTGTAGAGTCGAGCTTGCTCGACTGCTCCGGCCTTGCGACAGTCGAGCAAGCTCGACTCTACATTTCAGGGCCACAGGCTCGACGCTACGACACGGACGCGAACATGGCAGACCCCTACAACAGCGGCAACCCGACCACCTCGCTGACACGCTTCGACGATTCGCTGGTTACCACCGCCTTCGAGTTGCCCGGCTTCCGCATTGCCCGCAATCTGGGCGTGGTGCGTGGCATCACCGTGCGCTCGCGCTCGATCGTCGGCAACTTCCTCGGCGGCATCCAGACGATCTTCGGCGGCAACATCACCATCTACACCGAGCTGTGCGAACAGGCCCGCGAGGAAACCTACCGCGATATGGTCAAACACGCGCGGCAGCTGGGCGCCAACGCGATCATCGGCATGCGCTACGACGCCACCGATGTGATGACCGGACTGACCGAAGTGCTGTGCTATGGCACGGCGGTGGTGGTGGAACCGCTGCGTTGACCTGAGCGCCGGGCATCACCCGGCGCTACCGATGGGCGACGATCACGCCACCGGTGGGACGTCGGGCACCTCGACCTGCTGCACCGGCAGCGTCACCATCATCACCGTCGGGTCGTCCGGGTCCAGCTTGGTCTTGAAGCCCAGGCTCTGGCACATCGCCAGCATGGTGCTGTTCTCGCGCAGCACCTGGCCCTCGACCACATCCAGGCCCAGCCACTTGGCGTACTCGATCATGATCGCCATCAGCCGCCAGCCGATGCCGTGGCCCTTCAGGTCCGAACGGATCAGGATGCCGTACTCGCCACGGTGGTAATCGGCGTCGGCATGCAGTCGTACCGCGCCCAGCATGTCGCCACTGCGTGGTTCGATCGCCACCAGCGCGATCGAGCGTGCGTAGTCAAGCTGGGTCAGGCGCGCGATGAACTCGTGGCTGAAGTGCTTCACCGACTGGAAGAAGCGCAGCCGCAGGTCCTCGTCGCTGACATGGGCGAAGAAGGTGCGGAACAGCGCATCGTCCTCCGGGCGCACCGGGCGCACGAAGGCACGGCCGCCATCGGACAGCTCGATGGTGCGCTCCCACTCCTTCGGGTACGGGAAGACCGAGAAGCGTGGATGGCCGCGCCCCTTGTGCAGGATGCGCGACGGCGCCACGGCAATGCGCGCATCGAGTGCGAGGATGCCCGCGCTGTCGACCAGCAGCGGATTGATGTCCAGCGTACGCACTTCGGGAATATCGGCCGCCAGCTGCGCCAGCTTCACCAGCGCCAGCGCCAGTGCGCGCTCGTCGGCGGCCGGTACATCGCCATAGGCCTTCAGGATGCGCGAGGCACGGGTCTGGCCGATCAATTCGTGGGCCAGGCGCAGATCCAGCGGTGGCAGGGTCAGCGCCTTGTCGTTGATCACTTCAACGGCGGTGCCGCCCCGGCCGACCACGATCACCGGACCGAACGTCGCATCATCGGCGATGCCGACGATCAGCTCGCGCGCCTTCGGGCGAACAATGGTCGGCTGCACCAGCAGGCCGTCGATGCGCGCATCCGGGCGCAGCTGCCGTGCGCGCGACAGTATCGCATTGGCCGCGTTCTGCACGGCCGGCAGCGTGGCCAGATTCAGGCGCACGCCATCCACTTGCGACTTGTGCGGGATGTCCGGTGACAGGATCTTCAGCGCCACGCTGGCGCCGCGTTCCAGCAACGGCTGGGCCAGGTCCATCGCCTCGTGCGCATCGCGCGCATGCATCACCGGCGCGGACGGAATGCCGTAGGCCTTGAGCAGTTCGTGGGTGGCCAACGGGTCCAGCCACTGCTGGCCTTTGGCCAGTGCGGCGTCAACCAGCGCGCGTGCGGCAACGGTGTCGACGTTGAAATCCTGCGGCAGGCTGGGCGGCGTTTCCATCAGCGCGTTCTGCGCTTCGCGATAGCGCACCAGATGCTGGAAGCCGCGTACCGCCTCGGCCTCGGTCGGATAGGTCGGCACCCGTGCTGCATTGAGGGTGGCGGTGGCCTGGTCATCGTTGCCGAGCCACACCGCGAACACCGGCTTGTCGCGATGATGGCGCGGGCGCAGGCCGAGCGTGCGGGTCAACGCCTGTGCTGCATCGGCCGACGAGGTGAAGGCGGTCGGCACGTTGACCACCATTACCGCGTCATTCTCGTTGTCGGCCAGCAGGGCCTCGATCGCGGCAGCGTAGCGATCGCCATCCGCATCGACCACGATGTCGACCGGATTGCTGCGCGACCACCCCTGCGGCAGCACCGCATCGAGTTTTTCGACCGTCCCTTCGGACAGATTGGCCAACGTGCCGCGCAGTGCGATCAGCTGATCGACCGCGAGTCGGCCAACGCCGCCACCATTGCTGAGGATGGCCAACCGCCGGCCGGGGAACGTACCCAGCCGGCCCAGCGTTTCGGCAGCGGTGAACAGTTCGTCCAGTGCACCCACGCGCAGCAGGCCGGCGCGGTTGAAGGCCGCACCGTACACATCGTCGGCACGCGCCAGTGCCTGCACATGGGTGTCGCCGCTGCCGGGCTGCACGCGTTCGGCGCGACCGGATTTCACTACCACCACAGGCTTGGCACGGGCCGCGGCACGCGCGGCCGACATGAACTTGCGCGCGTCCTTGATCTGCTCGACATAGAGCAGGATGGCGCGGGTGCGGTAGTCGGTGGCGAAGTAGTCGAGCAGGTCGCCGAAGTCGACATCCATCGTGTCGCCCAGCGAAACCACCGCGGAAAAACCGACCGAGCGCGCCACTCCCCATTCCACCAGTGCCGCAGCAATCGCCGAGGATTCGGAAATCAGCGCGAGGTCGCCGGCCTGCGGGAAGTGCGCGGCGATGCTGGCGTTGAGCCGTGCATGCGGCGCAATCACGCCCAGGCAGTGCGGGCCGAGGATGCGCAGGCCATGCTTGCGCGCCACCGCCTCCACCTGCGCCGACAGCGAGCCCGGGCCTTCGCCCAGATGCGCGGTGAGGATGATCGCCGCGTGCACGCCACGCTCGGCGGCGGTGCGCACCACCTGCGGCACGATCGCCGCCGGCGCGGTGACCACCACCAGGTCGGGCACCCAGTCCAGGTCCTTCAGCCGCTTGACCGTACGGATGCCATCGATCTCGGCATGCCGCGGGTTGATCCACGCCACCTTGCCAGGGAAGCCGGTGCCGCGCAGGTTGCGCATCACCGCTCGCCCGGCCGATCGCTCGCGCGGGCTGCCGCCGATCACCGCGACCGACTGTGGACGGAACACGGACTGCAGGTGGTAGGTACTCATGCGCCTACGGTACACGGACTGACGCTGCAGCGGCATGATCGTGCGCAGGCCCCGGGCACCGTATCCACGCATGGCGTGGATCTACCGGTCATCTTGCACGACCCTGGCACCGCATCCACGCATGGCGTGGATCTACTACCGGGACCAGTAGATCCACGCCATGCGTGGATGACGCCCCGTTACAACAAGGTGCCGTGCAGGATGAGGGCGGCGATGCTGAAGTAGATCACCAGGCCGGTCACGTCCACCAGGGTGGCGACGAACGGGGCCGAGGCGCTGGCCGGGTCGAAGCCGAGCCGTTTGAGGATGAAGGGCAGCATCGAGCCGGACAGCGAACCGAAGGTGACGATGCCGATCAGTGCGGCACCAATGGTGATCGCCAGCAGGATCCAGTGCTCGCCATAGTCGTGCAGGCCACCCAGCTGCCAGATCACGATACGTACGATCGCCAGGCAACCGAGGATGGCGCCCAGCACCATGCCCGTCGGAATCTCGCGCAGGGCGACCTTCCACCAGTCGCTCAGGCGCAGTTCGCGCAGCGCCAGGCTGCGGATCAGCAGCGAGGTCGCCTGCGAGCCGGAGTTGCCACCCGAACTCATGATCAGCGGAATGAACAGGGTCAGCACCACCGCGCGTGCCAGCTCGTCTTCGTAATGCTGCATCGCGCTGGCGGTCAGCATCTCGCCCAGGAACAGCACGCTCAGCCAGCCAGCGCGCTTGCGCAGCATCTCGAGAAAGCCGATCTGCATGTACGGCTTGTCCAGCGCTTCCATGCCGCCGAATTTGTGCGCGTCCTCGGTTGATTCCTCGATCAGCGCATCCAGCACGTCATCGACGGTAACGATACCGAGCATCTGCTGCTGCGCGTCGACCACCGGGATCGCCAGCAGATCGTGGCGGCGGATCAGCCGCGCCACTTCTTCCTGGTCCATCAGCGCGTCCACCGTCACCGGCGGATTGATCTGGGCCACGTCCAGGATCGATTCCTCCGGCAGGCCGGTGATCAGCCGGCGCATGGTCACCACCTGCTGCAGCTGCTGGCTGGCCGGGTCCAGCACGTAGATCGCGTACACGGTCTCGCGGGTGCGCTCGACCTGGCGGATATGCTGCAGGGTCTGCGCCACGCTCCAGCTGGCCGGCACCGCCACGTACTCGGTGGTCATCAGTGCACCGGCGGTATTCGGCGGGTAGCTGAGCAGCTTCTGGATGGCTTGCCGTGCGTCGGTGCCCAGCAGCGGTATCAGTCGCGCGCGCTCGTCCTCGTCCAGCTCATGGACGATATCGGTGGCGCGGTCATCGGCCATCAGCCCAAGCAGGGCGGCGGCGCGGGCCGGCGGCAGTGCGGCCACCAGCTCACCGCTGCGCTGCAGTTCGGGCGCTTCAAGCATCTTCACCGCACGCGGCAGCGACAGCGCAGCCAGCGTTTCCGCGGCGCGGCCCAGCTCCAGCGTGTTGAGGAATTCCACCGCATCGGCGGTGTTGTAGTTCGCCAGTGGCGCGGCCAGTGCGGCGGCATCGGCCACCGGGCGCAGCAATTGCTTCTGGTTCATCGGTTTTGCCCTGTGGGGGTGCGACCTCGCGCAACGCCAACGCAGGCAAACCGTCCCGATGTCAGGCGGTGGCCATCACTGGCGTCGAACGAGGTCGACTTCTACTGTCGCTGGACATGGGTTGGGGACTCCGGGATGCGTGTGCCGGCGGACGCGCCGCCAGCGGCGGGCAGTCTGGACCCGCCGGCCATGCAGGTCAACCCGGCAGCCCTGTGGCGAACCACGGCCCGGCCGGTTGTTCTCGTCCGTACACAGACCGACGCGCATAATGTCGCTGTGGCGTTCGCCGCGCTTTCCCCACCCGAACGGACGCACTGCGGGCTTCCCCGATGACCAGGTATTCCCATGCATAGCGGTGGTCTGGAACTGGCCCTGGTGCTGCTGCTGGCGGCGGTCATCGCCGTGCCGGTATTCAAGAAGTTCGGCTTCGGTGCGGTGCTGGGCTACCTGGCGGCGGGCGTGGTACTGGGACCGGACGGGCTGGGCTTCGTACAGGACGCCGACCGCATCCTGGGCGCGGCCGAAATCGGCGTGGTGATGCTGCTGTTCGTGATCGGCCTGGAGCTGTCGCCGGCGCGCCTGAAGGTGATGCGGCGCTCGGTATTCGGCGCCGGCGCAGCACAGGTGGCGCTGTCCGGGCTGGTGCTGGGTGGACTGCTGCTGCTCGACCAGTTCCAGTGGAAGAGCGCGCTGGTGGTGGGCGTGGCGCTGGCGCTGTCGTCCACCGCGGTCGGCCTGCAGCTGTTGTCCGAACACAAGGCGATCAACAGCGACCATGGCCGGCTGGGCTTTGCCATCCTGCTGTTCCAGGACCTGATCGCGATCCCGCTGCTGGCGGCCATTCCGCTGCTGGGTGGGGTGAAGAACGAGACCTTGCGCTGGGAAGATGCCGCGGTGGCGCTGGGCGCGCTGGCGGTGGTGATCCTGTGCGGACGCCCGGTACTGCGCAAAGTGTTCAGCATCATCGCGCGCACGCGCAGCCCTGAAGTGTTCACCGCCACCGCGTTGCTGGTGGTGCTGGGCACCGCCTGGTTCATGCAGGAAGCCGGCCTCAGCCCCAGCCTGGGCGCGTTCCTGGCTGGCGTGCTGTTGTCCGATTCGGAGTTCCGGCACGAACTGGAATCGCAGATCGAGCCGTTCAAGGGGCTGCTGCTGGGCCTGTTCTTCATCGCGGTGGGGATGGGCATCGACCTGGACCGTATCGCCGCCGAACCATGGATGATCGCCGGCGGCGTCGGCATCCTGCTGGTGGTCAAGTTCAGCCTGCTGTACGCGGTCGGCCGCGTCGCCAGGCTCAGTTCGAGGCAGTCGCTGCTGCTGGGCAGCGTGCTGTGGCTGGGCGGCGAGTTCGCCTTCGTGGTGTTCAACGAAGCCCAGCGTGCGCACCTGCTGGGCAACGCCAACCATGACCGGCTGGTGGCGATTGTCGGCCTGTCGATGGCGATCACGCCGCTGCTGATGATCGCGCTGCTGCGCCTGCTCGGCCAGGAGAAGGCCGCACCGCGCGAGCCGGCCGAGGCCGACAAGGTGGCCCCGGACAATCGGCCGAAGGTGCTGATCGCCGGCATGGGCCGCTTCGGCCAGGTGATCGCCCGCCTGCTGACCGCACAGAAGGTGCCGTTCGTGGCGCTGGAAGCGAACCCGGATACCGTGGCCGACCTGCGCCGTTTCGGCAACCAGCTGTACTACGGCGACCCGACCCGGCCGGAGATGCTGCGCGCCGCCGGCGGCGAACACATCGATGTGTTCGTGATCACGGTGGACGACCCGGAAACCAACCTGCGTGCGGTGCGCATGGTGCGCCGGCTGTACCCGGATGCGAAGGTACTGGCGCGCGCGCGCAACCGCCAGCATGCGTGGCGCCTGATGGACATGTCGGCCGAGCCGTTCCGCGAAGTGTTCGGCACCAGCCTGGAGATGAGCGGGCGCGTGCTGACCGCACTGGGTGTGGCGCCGAACGTGGCCGAACGCCATGTGCAACGCTTCCGCGAGCACGACGAGCAGCTGCTGCGCGACCAGTACCTGGTCTACGACGACGAAGCGGCGGTGATCCAGACCTCGCGCGATGCACGCAACGACCTGATGCACCTGTTCGAGGCCGATGCGGAAAGCGACGACAAGTAGATCCACGCCATGCGTGGATGCGTTGGTTTCCGGGCACGATCATCCACGCATGGCGTGGATCTACTGAAAGCATCCTGCCGGCCCACGGTCGGCACCCACACGAAGCAGGATCCAACGGTATTGGGGTCAGATCCCTTTCCATTGGAAAGGGATCTGACCCCGGATCCTCAGCCGTTGTCGCGCAGGAACCGCGCCATCGACGAAACACCCGGCACGCGCGGTTCGAACTCACCGGCCACATCGATGAAACCACGCATCACCGCGATTTCGCGCGGGCTGCGGTTGAGGCTGTCACGCACCTCCGGATCGGCACCGGCGCGCAGCAGGCGCTGCACCAGCAGCGGCAGGCCGTGAAGCGCCGCGAGATGCAACGGGCCGAAGCCGCGCGGATCGCGCACCTCCAGACTTACATCTTCATCCAGCAGGCGCTCCACCGCCGCCATCACCACCTGTTCGTCGCAGGCGGTGCCCGGCTCGGCGCGCGCGCCCAGCAGCAGCAGCAGCGGCGTGACCGAACCAGCAGCGGCCTGGTCTGGTTCGGCCCCCGCCAGCAGCAGGGTGTCGAGCAGCGCCAGCAGGCGCGAGCGGTCGCGCGCACTGAAGCCATACAGCGCAGCGCAATGCAGCGGACCGAGCTGCTGTGCATCGCCAGCATGCACATCGGCACCGGCGGTGAGCAGGCGCGCGACGATGTCCGGCAGACCCAGCGCCGAGGCCAGCATCAGCACGGTCACACCGCCCGGCAGGCGATGTTCCAGCTTCGCGCCGGCATCGAGCAGGGCCGAAACGATATCCACCTGGCGCATGCTGACGGCGGCCGACAGCGGTGTCGCACCACTGGCAGCGGCATGCTGCGGATCGGCGCCACGCGCCAGCAGCAGGTCGGTCACCGCCAGATGGCCGCCACCGGCCGCACGCAGCAGCGCAGTGCAGCCCTGTGCATCGACGGCGTCGACGGCGAATCCCAGGTCGATCAGGCGGCGTACCGCATCGACGTCGCCGGCCATCGCGGCGGCCGGCAGATCGGCCTCGCGCAGGGTGCGGCGCGGCAACGGCCACACCCGCCAGTCCAGCCAGTCGGCCAGATCGCGGCGGCCGATCGACAGCGCTACGCCCAGCGGCGTCTGGCCATCGGCGGCACGCGCTTCCGGCGAAGCACCGTGTTGCACCAGCAGCTTCAGCGCGCCCTCGCGGGCCAGCGCGGTGGCCAGGTGCAAGGCGGTCATGCCATGGCTGTCGCGTGCTTCACGATCGACGCCCACCTTGAGCAGGGCCTGCTGCAGGCGCAGCCAGCCCAGACGCACCGCCAGCGACAGCGGCGGGTCGCCGGCCGGCGAGGCCGCGAACGGGTCGGCGCCGCGTTCCAGCAGTTCCAGCGCCAGCTGTTCCAGGCCACGGGCGGCCTGGTCGTGCTGTGCGCAGGCGGCGAGGAATCGCGCCAGGCCGCCACGGCCGGCCGGCGACAGGCCACGCTGCAGCATCACCTGCAGTGCCGGTACCGCATCGATGCCGCGTGACAGCAGGGCGAACATCGGCGTGTCGGAGCAGGCATCGCGGACATAGGGATCGGCGCCGTGGCCCAGCAGCCAATCGACCGCGCGCGGCTCCAGCGCCAGCTCCGGGTCCAGCAGCAGGCCACCCAGTTCTTCCGGCTGGCACAGCCTGGCCAGCGCCGCCATGCCTTCGGTGTTGCCGAAGCCCAGCGCTTCGCGCAGCAGGGTCAGCGGCGGGCGGTCCGGCAGCAGACCGCTGGCACTGGCCGCTTCGCCACGCTCGGCCAGGCCATCGCTGACTGCCGCCGGCAACGGATAGGACGGATCCAGCAGGGCAACGATCGCCCAGCGACCGGCTTCAGCGGCGTAGTCCACCGCGCGGCGGCCGGCCGGATCGGTGGCATCGGCGGCAATGCCCAGATCCACCAGGCGCTTGATCAGCAAGGGCGAGACATCCTCGGCCATCGCTGCCAGCTGCACGGCGTTGCGGCCGTCGCCGTCCACCGCAGCCAGGTCGGGCTTGTGCGGCAGCAGGTGTTCGACCACGCCCGCACGACCGGCACGCGCTGCTTCCAGCCACGGTGTGCGCCCCAGCGCGTCACGTGCTTCAAGGTTGGCACCGGCGCCGAGCAGCACGCCGATGATCTCCACGTGGCCAGCCAGTGCCGCCTCGTGCAGCGCACTGCGGCGCTGGCGATCACGGGCATCGGCCCGTGCCTTGTGCTTGAGCAGCAGCTGCACGCCGGCCGGGTCGTCGTCCTCGGTGGCGGCAGCGGCCAGCAGCACCGGGGTGCCATCGGCCGGTTCACTGCGTGCGCCGCGTTCGAGCAGGAAGCGGGCCAGACGCCAGTTGCCGACCTGGCAGGCCACTGCCAGCGGCGACCAGCCATCGCGGTTCAGTGCATCGACTTCGGCGGCGGCATCACGCAGCAGCGCGGCCACACCCGGGTCGGAGCTGCGCGCGGCATGGTGCAGCGGCGTGTTGCCATCGCTGTCGGTGGCGCGCGAATCGGCACCATTGGCCAGCAGGGTCATCACCGCTTCGGGGCGGCCATGCCAGCTGTCCCGGGTCGCAGCCAGCAGTGGGGTCATGCCCCGGTGCGGCGCATTCACGTCGACACCGCGGGCGATCAGTTCGCGCAGCAGGCGCAGGTCCGGCAGCACCGCGGCCAGCACCGCCAGGCTGCGCTGGTCGCGCCAGTTCGGGTCTGGCAGTGCATAGGGATCAGCACTGGCCTGCAGCAGCTGCAGGGCGCGATCGATACGGCCATGGCGCGCGGCTTCATACAGCGCCGGGGTCAGCTCCTGAGGTGCCATCGCCTCCAGCGGCACGGTTTCGGCCACGGCGGAGAACATCGGCTCGTGCGCGCCGTCGGCGGTGGCCAGCGGGCCCGGGCGCAGCGACGGCAGCGGTGCCGGCGCCACCCGCTGCAGCAGCAGGTGCAGCACGGGCGACAACAGTACTCCTGCCAGCGCAGCAGGCCAGCGTGCGCTTTCCGGCAGCAGGCCCGGCCAGGCCGGCAGCACGACCAGCGCCGCCAGCGCGATCACCAGCGCGGCCACGCCCAGGCCACGCCAGGCGGTCAGGTCGCGCCCGGCCAGCGCCTGCCAGTGCTGGGCGAGGCTGCCATCGAGGCGTTCGACATCGTTCCAGAGCGGCCAGGTGCGCCAGGCTGCCAGCAGGCCGGCGCTGACCAGCACGCTCAGGCCAAGCACGGCCGCCAGGCTGCCGCTGTCGCGCAGCGCGGCCAGCGGCCACGCCAGCAGCAGCGCCAGCAGCAGAGGAGCCGCCAGCCACAGCGCCAGCAGCGCGGGCAGATCCTGACGCGCAACCACCTTCAGCGGCAACAGCGCGCGGCTGCGCCGCCACCACGAGACGCCCAGCGCGAACGCCGGCTGCGCGAGTGCGGCAAGCAGGGCCCCGCTGACGCCGCCCACGGCGGCGCCCAGCGCCAGAACCGCGCCAACGGCGAAGGCGACCGACAGGGCGCGCGGACGCGAGGGGTCAGTCATAGTGTCGCGGCATCAGGCTGGCCACCGACGGTGGCACCTGCAGGTAGAACCCGCGCTCGCTCATTTCGCTGCGGACCTTGTCCGGGTCGGCCTGGGCCAGGCGGCGCCCGGCATCCAGGGCAACGTCCAGGACGAAGGTGAGCGTCCCCAGCGACGTGAGCAGCGGCGCGGGCAGCGCGCTGAAATCATCGCGTCGGGGAACGTAGACGAAGGTGTCCGGCTTGAGTTGGCTTTTATAGACGTAGGCGTGCATGTCCGCGGGACGATAACCCGGGAAGAGCCATGATTGTGTCGGAAAGCCGACACCGGGGAAAGCCGTCAGCCGACGATGGCGGCGTGATCGACGGCGTTTCCCCGGCGGGGTTCAGCAATGTGGCGGCGGCGTTCAGCCAGCGCCACCGCCCTGCGGGCGCTTACTTGACCTTGGCGTAGGTACCCTTCAGCGCGACACCGGCAAGGATGGCGCCGGCGTAGCACTCATAGTTGGTGCTGCTCTTGAACTCGTTCTTCTTGTAGTAGCTGACGATGTCGACCACCGCGTTGGCACCGCGCGACCTGGCACCATCCTGCAGCGCGCGCAGCGCCGACAGCGCGACCCAGCGGCAGGCCTCGGCATCGCTCTTGTTGGCGGCGTTGGTCTTCTTGTTGGTCACGTCTTCGCCCAGGCGCTGCTGCACGCTGACCGGCTGGCCGGCCAGGTAGAAACGCACGCTGCCGTCGATGCCGGCATCCCTGGCGGCCTGCGAACTGACCAGTTCCTGCAGGGACTGCTCGACGCGGGTGTCGCGGGCAGAGGCGGTGGAGGTCAGGGCCAGCAGCGCGGTGGCAGTGGCGATCATCAGGGTACGGCGCATCGGAACATCTCCTTGTCGAGGGTGCGGGTAGGTGCGGGAACAGGGGGCGGTGGATCACTCGCTCCAGCGGCGGAACACCAGCGAGGTGTTGATGCCGCCGAAGGCGAAGTTGTTGCTCATCACGTACTCGGCCTGCAGATCGCGGCCCTGCCCGGTGATGAAGTCCAGCTGGCCGCAGCGCGGGTCGACCTCGGCCAGGTTCAGGGTCGGCGCGAACCAGCCGGCGCGCATCATCTGGATGCTCAGCCAGGCCTCGAACGCGCCACAGGCACCCAGCATGTGGCCGACGTAGCTCTTCAGCGAGCTGATCGGCACGCGGTTGCCGAACACCTGCGCGGTGGCCTGGGTCTCGGCGATGTCACCGTGGTCGGTGGCGGTGCCATGGGCGTTGACGTAGTCGATCTGCGCAGCGTCCAGGCCGGCGTCCTCCAACGCCAGGCGCATGGCCTGGGCCATGGTGTCGGCGCTGGGCTGGGTGACGTGCTGGCCATCGCTGTTGGTGCCGTAGCCGACCACCTCGGCAAGAATGGTGGCGCCACGCGCCTGCGCATGCTCCAGGTCTTCCAGGATCAGCGTGCAGGCACCTTCACCCAGCACCAGGCCATCGCGGCCGGCATCGAACGGGCGCGGCGTGGTCTGCGGTGCATCGTTGCGCACGCTGGTGGCGAACAGGGTGTCGAACACTGCGGCGGCGGTGGCGTCGAGCTGCTCGGCGCCGCCGGCGACCATCACCGTCTGCTTGCCGCTGCGGATTGCTTCATAGGCCGCACCCACGCCCTGGCTGCCCGAGGTGCAGGCACTGGAGGTGGTGTAGACGCGCCCGGACAGGCCGAAGAACACACCGATGTTGACCGGTGCGGTGTGGCTCATCATCTTCAGGTAGGTGGTGGCGCTGATGCCTTCGGTGGTGAACTCGTTGAGCATGCGCCCGAACTCACCGGTCGCCTCGTGGCTGCCCGACGAGGAACCGTAGGCCACGCCGGTACGGCCACTGCGCAGCACCGGGTGCTCATGCAGACCGGCTTCGCGCAGTGCCACCTCGGTGGCGCGCACCGACATGATCGCGACCTTGCCCATCGAACGGGTGGTCTTGCGGTTGTAGTTCGGCGGCAGCTCGAAGTCCTGCGCCGGCGCGGCCAGCTTGGTATTCAGCCCGGCGTAGACGTCCCACTCGGGCATCGCGCGCACCGCGTTGCGGCAGCTGCGCAGGTGCGCCTCGATGGTCGGCCAGTCATGACCGAGCGGACTGATGGCGGCGGCACCGGTGACCACCACGCGACGGTCGGCGGCCATCAGAGCATGCCCCCGTTCACCGAGATCACCTGACGGGTGATGTAGCCGGCCGGCTCGGACAGCAGGAACGCCACGGTGGCGGCCACTTCGTCGGGACGGCCGACGCGGCCGGCGGGAATCAGCTTGAGCGCGTGTTCGATCACTTCATCGTTGAGCATTTCGGTCTCGATCAGGCCCGGGGCCACGCAATTGACGGTGATCTGGCGGCTGGCCAGTTCCAGCGCCAGCGCCTTGGTGGCACCGATGATGCCGGCCTTGGCAGCGCTGTAGTTGACCTGCCCGCGGTTGCCGGCCAGCCCGGACACCGACGACAGGGTGACGATGCGGCCCGGTTTGCGCCGCCGCACCATCGGCATGATCAACGGGTGCAGCACGTTGTAGAAGCCATCCAGATTGGTGTGGATGACCTGGTCCCAATCGTCCGCTGACAGCGCCGGGAAGGCGCCGTCGCGGGCGATGCCGGCATTGCAGACCACCCCGTAGTACGCGCCATGCGCTTCGACATCGGCCTCCAGCACGGCGCGTGCATCCTCGCGGTCGGCCACGTCGAACATCAGCACGCGGGCCTGCTGGCCCAATGCATGGATCTCGGCCATCACGGCCTGTGCCTCGTCCAGGCGGCTGCGGCAATGCACCACCACGTCGAAGCCATCACGCGCGATGCGCAGCGCAATGGCCCGGCCGATGCCCCGGCTGGCGCCGGTCACCAGCACGCTTCGATTCCCTGTCATGCCTGTCCACTCTCCAGATAGGCCATCGCATCGGCCGGTTCGAACACCGACACGTTGGCTGTCGCCCATTCGTCCTCGCCCGCCAGGATGCGGCAGGCGAACATCCCCAAACCATTGTCACCCAACAGCTCGCAGCGCGCCTGTACGCGCAGGCGGGAACCGCTGGGAAAACCACTGCGCTGGCTGCTGTAACGGCGGCTGCCCAGCAGGAAGCCCAGCTGCGGCGGCTTGCCGGCTGCGCGTGCACGGCAACCGGCCCAGGCCGCGATGGCCTGCGCCATGTACTCGATGCCAACCCACGCCGGAACCTCGCCAGCCTCGACGAACAGCCCGGCCTCGGGCACCACCAGCTCGGCTTCGATGGCGTCCTGGTCCCAGTGCGTGATGCGTTCCAGCAGGCACATGTCCTGGCGGTGCGGTACCACGTCTTCGATCGCGTACAGCGTGTTCATCGACGCTCCAGCGCCAGCACGGCATTGCTGCCGCCGAAGGCGAACGAATTGCTCAGCACCCGCCGCGGCGGCTGCGCCAGGCGGGTGCCGGGCGCGACCAGCGGCAGCACCGGCAGTGCGGGGTCGGCGACGCCGTCCCACCAGTGGGGCGGCAACTGCTGCTGCGGGTTTTCAGCCAGCAGCATCCAGCACAACGCCGCCTCGATCGCGCCCGAGGCGCCCAGCGTATGCCCGGTCAACGGCTTGGTCGAACTGGCCGGCACACCGTTGCCCAGCACCTGCCAGACCGCCAGGCTCTCCATGGCATCGTTGTGGCCGGTGGCGGTGCCGTGCAGGTTCACGTAGTCCACCTCATCGGCCGCCCAACCGGCGCGCATCAGCGCCTGCTGCAGGGCGTCGATGGCGCCCAGGCCCTGCGGGTCGGGGGCGGACATGTGGTGCGCGTCGGCCGACTCGCCCCAGCCGGCCAGGCATACCGGGCCAGGCTCGCGGGTGAGCAGGAACAACGCGGCCCCCTCGCCGATGTTGATGCCGGCGCGGTGCTGCGAGAACGGATTGCAGCGCAGCGCCGACACTGATTCCAATGCACTGAAGCCGGCTACGGTGAAGCGGCACAGCGAATCGGCACCCCCGGCGATCACCGCATCGACGATGCCGGCGCGCAGCATGCGTGCGGCCGACATCAGTGCCTTCGCGCTGGACGAGCAGGCGGTGGAAAGGGTCCATGCAGGGCCCTGCGCGCCACTACGCTGGCGCACGAACTGCGCGGCGGTGCCCATTTCCTGCTGGGCGTAATCGAATCCCTGCGGCCATTGGCCCTGCTCGGCGTGGGTCCGCAGTGCCTGCTCGGATTCACCGATGCCCGAGGTGCTGGTGCCCAGCACCACCGCCACACGCTCGGCGCCATGCCGGGCGATCGCCGCGGCTACCGCCGGTGCGATCTGCGCCAGTGCCACATCCAGCAGTGCGTTGTTGCGCCCGCGCAGAGCCACCGGCAGGTCATCCAGCGCCGGCAGCGGCGTGCGCACTTCGCCCAGCGCCAGGGTGCGGCCCGGCAGCAGGCTGTCGTTGTCGCTGAGCCCGCCTGGCGCGTCGGCGAACAGCGCCGACGCCACCGCGGCGCGACCCTCGCCGAGCGCACAGACCACACCCAGGTCGTTCAGGTAGATCGGTGCGCTCATCGGTCCTGCCCGGCCATGTCGATCGATTCGATGCGCAGCGCATAGCCTTCGGCACGGTTGTCCAGCTGCACGCTGCCATCGTCCAGGCGCTGCAGCTGCAACCACACCGTGCCATCGCGCGACAGGCTGCGCTGATGGCCATCATCACTGACCTGCCAGCCGGCCGGCAACGCGGCGGCGATGGCGGCAGTCGGCCACAGCGCAAACTGCAGGTCGTCCAGCACACGCTCGGCGCGTACCTGCGGCGGCAGCCACGGAGCGCGCTGCTGGGTCAGCTGCTGGCCATCCCATTGCAGGCGCACACCGGTCTGGCCCATCGCCTGCACCGCCAGCTGTACCTGCTGCGCATCGGCTTCCAGCAGCGCATCGAGGTCGCGTTCATGGCTGCCGAAGCGGAAATGCAGCTGCTGCTGCAACGCCAGCGGCGCCGGCAGGCTGGCCGGCGACAGGCGCAGCGGCGGTAGTTCCACCTGCGGCTTCGGCATGCGGCCGGCACAGGCCGTCACCAGCACGCACAGCAGCAGCGCCGCGATCCGGGCCATCAAACGCTGCACAGTTCCTCCAGCACGCGCATGCGGCGGCCACTCTCGTCGGCCACGTACGGGTTGTTGGTGTCCCAGGCATAGCCGGCCAGGATGGAACTGATCATGTTGCGCACTTCAGGCTGCTGCTGCGGGTGGTAGATGATCTTCTGGAACCCGCCCTGGTACCAGCTTTCCACGAAACGGCGGAAGGTCTTCACGCCGGCACGCAGCGGGGTCGAGAACTCCGTCTCCCAATCCACCACTTCCCCGGCGTAGCGCCGCTTGAGGCAGTCGCTGGCCAGCTGCGCGGACTTGAAGGCGATGGTCACGCCGGAGGAGAACACCGGATCGAGGAATTCGCCGGCGTTGCCCAGCAGCGCATAGCCCGGGCCCCACAGCGAGCTGACATTGGCCGAATAGCCGGTGATGCGGCGCACCGGCAACACAGCCCATTCGGCGTTGGCCAGCAGCCCGGTCAGGTTCGGATCCTCGCCGACGATGGCCTGCAGCTTCTGCAGATCATCGCCCTCGTAGCGCTCGAAGAACGACGGTTCGGCGACCACGCCCAGCGAGCAGCAGCCGTTGGAAAACGGAATCGTCCAGTACCAGACATCGATGTGCTCGGGATGGGTGGTGATCAGGATCTTGTTGCGGTCGAAGTCCGCTTCAGCCGGGATGTTGTCGCGCACATGGCAGAAGATCGCGCCGCGCACGGGGAAATTGGACGGCGATTCCAGCTGCAGCAAACGTGGCAGCAGGCGTGCGAAGCCTGAGGCATCGAGAATGAAATCGGCCTCGATGCGGTACTCGCTGCCATCCGGGCGGCGCACGTTCACCGCGGGCTGTTCACCGGGTTCGACCGACAGCACCTCGTCGCCGAAGCGCAGCGTGGCGCCCATGCGCTCGGCGCCGCGTGCCAGCACGTTGTCGAAGTCGGCGCGCTGCACCTGGTAGGTGGTGCCCCAGCCCGGCGAGAACTTCTTCCTGAAATCGAACGTAGTGCGCGCCTCGCCATGCACGAAGGCGGCGCCGTTCTTGTGCTGGAAGCCGGCTTCGACCACGTCCTGCAGCAGGCCGGCCGCTTCGATGTACTCCATGCTCTGCGGCAGCAGGCTCTCGCCGATGGAGAAGCGCGGGAACTGCTGTCGTTCCAGCATCAGCACCTGGCGGCCCTGCTGGCGCAGCATGGCCGCGGCCACGGAACCGGCGGGCCCGGCGCCGATGATCAGGATCTCGGTACGTTCGACAGCGTCCACAGCGGTATTCATCGGTGCGTCCTTGTTGCTCGATCAAGTGGAAAGAAAAAAGCCGGAAGGCAGAATCAGGCCGAAGGCAGGTCGTGCGGCGGTGGCCGGAACAGGGGCGAGATCAGCCAGACCAGGCCGATGCCGAACAGCAGGGTCAGGCCAAAGGCGCGCAACGCCGGGGTCTGCGACAGGCCCAGCAGGCCGAACGACAGCCAGGTACTGGCCGCGCCCACGCACACCGCCAACCAGGCGCTGGCGTCACCACGGTGCTCGATCAGGAAGATGCCGTAGTCGATGCCCATGCCCAGCAGCAGCATCAGCGCCAGCACGTTGAACAGCTGCAGCGGCTGGCCGAACAGGCCCAGCAGGCCCAGGGTCAACGCACTGGCAATCAGGGTCGGCGCGAACACGCGCCAGGCCTGTCGGCGGTAGCGCAGCCACAGCGCACCGAACACCAGCACGATGCCCACCAGCAGCAGCCCGCCCATCAACTTGCGGTAGTGGCCCAGCAGCTGCGAGAAGTCGGCGGTGCGGTCAACCCAGCGCACGCCCGGCAGGCCTTCGGCTGCGCCCCGCAGGGTCGTCAGTGCGTCGGCGCGTGACAGGTCATCGACCATCACCACGCTGATCATCTGCCCACCGACCTCGCCCACCCACAGGTGGCGGAACGGCTGCGAGGCCGGTGACGCCAGGAACGCCTCGGCGGTCAGCGGCGTGGCGGCGAAGTCCGGGCGCGGCAACGGCTCACCGACGGCTTCGGACACTGCGTCCAGCACGCCGGGTTCCACCTTCGCGGTCAACGCGGCGTCGGCCTGCTGGCGTGCCGGCGACGGCAGCCAGTCGCTGATCGCACGATAGCCGCCGATGCGCTGGTCACCGGCCAGCGCGCGCAGGCGCCCGGTCAGCGCCTCCTCGCGCTGCAGCAGCTGCGCCGCATCGGCACCCTGCACCAGGTAGAACTGCGCCGGGCTGGGCATGCCCAGCAGCTGGCTCAGGCGGATCTGCTGGGCCATCAAGGCCGGTGGCGAAGACTGCAGGCTGCGCAGGTCGTCGTTGCTGTGCAGGCGCGTGATGCCAATGGCGGAGATCGCCAGTGCAGCCAGCACGAACACCGTCACCGGTCGCGTGCCGTGCAGACGCGGGAAGCGTTCCAGCGTGTTGCCCAGCCACTGCGCGAAGCGGGTGGTACGGATCTCGCCACCGTCCAGCCACGGGAACCAGAAGATCACCGTGAGGAAGGCAGCGGCCAGGCCGACCACCGAGAACAACGCCATCTGCCGCAGGCCGGGGAACGGCGCCAGGCCCAGTGCCAGGTAGGCCAGCGCGCTGGTCAGCAGGGCAAGCCATAGACCGGGCAACAGGTGTCGCAGCAGTTTCCAGCGGCGATCAGCCGGCTCGGCCTGACGCGAAGCGAACCAGTGAATGCCATAGTCCTCGGCCACGCCCACCAGCGACGCACCGAACACCAGGGTCAGCACGTGCACCTTGCCGAACACCAGCACGGTGGCCGCCAGCGCGACGCCGCAACCGATCAACAGTGAAGCAGCAACCAGCAGGATCGGCCGCAGGGAACGGAACGCCAGCCACACCAGCAGCAGCACCGCCGCCAGCGAACCCCAGCCGATGGTGTTGATCTCCCGGTTGGCCTGCACCGCAGCCGCCTCAGCGTGCAGCGGCACACCGGCATGCAGGATTTCCAGTTCCGGCGCAGCCGCCTTGGCGGCCTGACCGGCCCGTTCGAGCAGGCCATCGAGATGACGCTCGCCGTCGAGCTGGAACGCCGAACCGGCCGTATCGAACTGCAGCGCCGCCCAATGCCTGCCTTCGGCTTCGAGCAGCCCGTCATCGCCCAGCCGCAGACCCGACCCCTGTGCCTGCTGCTGCCACCACTGCGGCCACAGCGACAGCGGGTCCTGCCGCCAGTCGGTCAGGCGCGGCGCACCCATCGGGCCATACAGCGCGGCCAGTGCCTGTCCGGCCAGCGCGCCCGGTTCGGTGTGCTGCAGTTGGTCACGCTGGGCCGGGGTCAGCAGGCGGTCGCGGTACGGCGCGTAGAACGCGCGCGCCTCATCGAACCAGCCTTCGATCGAGCCACTGGGCACCAGCAACGCGCTGTCGGCATCCGCGGCCATGGCCGCGGCGAAGGCCGCCTGCGCACGCTTGGCGGCGACACTGTCCTTGCTGCCGAGCAGCACCACCACCTGCCGCGAACTGCCATCGGCAATGCGCCGGGTGACGTCGCTGAGCAGGCGATCGTGCGCGTCCTGCGGCAGCAGGGCGAGAATGTCGGTGTCGATCCGCGATTCCTGGCTCCACAGGCGCCACTGCTGCACGCCCAGCACCAGCAGCAGCACCAGCCAGGCGATGCCCAGCCAATGCCACCAGCGCCGCAACCGGTCCGGTGCGTTCAACGCCACGGCGTCACTCAAAGCGGCGCGCCTCATCGGGGTTCAGCGTGGCCGGGGCCTCGCTCAACGCGCTGAACTGGATCTGCGTGCGGTCCGTGTTGGCCTCAACGATCTCGACCTGGCGCACGTAACGGTCACCCTGCAGCGTCAGCGACTGGAACGCCTTGGCCAACATCGCCGACTTCGGTGTCAGGCGCAGTCGCCAGCCCTGCCCTTCACGGCTGGCAGCAACATTGAACTGGCTGGACAGTGCCTGCACGTCGCCACTCATCAGCGCGAACATGATCGCGTTCACCGAACGCATCGCCGGCTGCTGCCGCGCATCAAGCTCGACGCGGGTGCTGCCGTCGCGCTGGCGGCTGAGGATGCGGTCGGCGGTGACCACCACCTCGGACGGGAACGGCTTGAGCGTGGTCCAGATCACACCGTGCTGGCGCGCGACCACGAACCGGCCCTGCGAGCGCAGTGGATTCTTGAAGCCACTGACCTGCTTTTCCTGGCTGAACTGGCCACGCAGCACGTCCGGGCGTGCTACCGCCTGGGTGATCGCATCGATGGCGGGGTCAGCCGCCTGCACCAGCGGCGCGGCCACCAGCAGCAGCGCGCACAGCAGTACGCTCGAAAGACGGGCAAGCAAATTCATGGCGCAGGCACTCCCAGGCGCTCCCACAGCACCGGCGGGCACTGGTACAGCATTTCCTTGCTGGCCGCGTCCACCGCGACCTGGATGGTCATCGCGCGGGTCAGTACCTGGCCGCTTTCCGCGTCAAGGATTTCGTACTCGATCTTCAGGCGGTTCTCCCATTCCACGATGCGCGCGACCACGCGCAGGGCCTGGTTGAACAGCAGCGGGCGCACGTACTTCACCCGCGCGTCGACCACCGGCCACAGGTAGCCCGATTCGAGCATCTGCGGGTAGTCGTAGTCGTAGCGGGCGAGCAGCGCGCAGCGCGCGATCTCGAAATACTTGAAATAGTTGCCATGCCAGACCACGTTCATCGGATCGCAGTCATGGAAGGCCGGAGTCAGCGCGATCTCGCCAGCCCGTTCGATTGCCTCATTCACCGACATACAGCTCCCAGCGTTGCGCGCGGATCTCCACCAGCAGTTCCCGCAGTTCGCGATCCAGCGCGCGGTCTTCTTCAACCAGGGCGATGCGCTGCCCCAGATCGGCGTACATGTCGGCCAGACTGCCATGCAGCTGCGCGTTCAGGCCAACCCGTTCGCGCAGCGCCAGGCCCTGGCGGGCGGCGACCAGCATCGCCGCCACCACCTGTTCAGTCAGCTCGATCACGCGCAGGCAGTCACGCGCGGCAATGGTGCCCATGCTGACCTTGTCCTGGTTATGGCATTCGGTGGAACGCGAGAACACGCTGGCCGGCATGGTCTGCTTCAGCGCTTCGGCGGTCCAGGCCGACACGCTGATCTGCAGTGCCTTCAGGCCATGATTGATGGCCGCGCGCGGGCCGGTGGCCGCCGACAGGTTGGCCGGCAGGCCATGGTTGTAGCGCGCGTCGACCACCAGTGCCAGCTGGCGGTCGAGCAGATCGGCAACGTTGGCCACGGTGTTCTTCAGGGTGTCCATCGCCAGCGCGATGTGGCCCCCGTAGAAGTGGCCGCCATGCAGGATCCGCTCGCCGTCGGCATCGATCAGCGGATTGTCGTTGGCGCTGTTCAGTTCGGTTTCGATCAGCTGGCGCAGGAACGGCAGGCTGTCCTCCAGCACGCCGATCACGTGCGGCGCGCAGCGCAGCGAATAGCGATCCTGCAGGCGCTGTTCATTGCGCGGCGGACGCTCGCTGTGCAGGTCACTGCGCAGGCGTGCGGCGATGCGGCCCTGGCCCGGGTGTGGCTTGGCCGCGAACAGGGTTTCGTCAAAGTGATGCGCATTGCCATCACTGGCCAGCACATTGAACGCAGTCAGGCGCGTGGCCATGCGGGACAGATAATCGGCACGCTGCCAGGCCAGGCAGGCCAGGCCGGTCATCACGGCGGTGCCGTTCATGATCGCCAGGCCTTCCTTCGGCCGCAGCTTCAGCGGGGTCATGCCGATCTTCGCCAGCACCTCGGCCGCCGGCTGCACGCGGCCGTCGTGCAGCACGTCGCGCTCGCCGCACAGCACTGCCGCCACGTAGGACAGCGGGGTCAGGTCACCGCTGGCACCCACCGAGCCTTCGGCCGGAATCAGCGGCAGCACATCGTGCTGCAGCAGCGTGGCCAGGCCTTCCAGCAGCGGCACGCTGACACCGGACATGCCACGCACCAGCGAGGCCAGGCGTGCGGCCAGCACCGCACGGGTTTCGACCGGGTCCAGGTAGCGGCCCAGCCCGCAGCCATGATAGGTGTAGAGGTGGTGTGGCAGTTCGGCCACCAGCGCCGGCGGGATGTTCACCGTGCACGAGTCACCGTAGCCGGTGGTCACGCCGTAGATCACCCCGTCCTCGCGCAGCAGGCGGTCGAGGAAGTCGGCACCGCGCTGGATGTGCGCGCGGAACGCCGGCACGTCGCTCAGCGCGGCCTCGCACTGGCGCTGGGCCAGAGCAACCACGTCTTCGATGGTCAACGGTGCATCGCCAAAGCGGCACACGGGTACGGCGTCAGTCGTCATGCGGAGCCTGATCCCAGAAGGGGAAGAAATTGAACCAGTCCAACGGGGACTGGATGACCTGGAGTTCCAGCCAGCGCGCGAATCGCTGTGCCTGTTCGGCCAGCGCCGCGTCGCGCGAGCCACGCGGCAGCACGATGCGTTCGGCGAACTGTTCAAAGGCCACGCGATAGCCCCCGCCCTCGTGCAGGCAGGACATCGTGTAGACCGGGCAGCCCAGTGCGGCTGCAAGTACATAGGCACCGATCGGGAACGGCGCGCGATGGCCAAGGAAGTCGGCGGTGACGCTGCGGCCGCCCTGCACCGGTGTACGGTCGCCAACGATGGCGACGAAGCCACCCGCCGCCACGCGCTCGGCCAGCATCACCGCCGTGGCCGGCCCCATTTCCGTCACCTGCACCAGTTCCACCGCCGCCAGCGGGTCCAGTCGCTGCAGCAGGCGGTTGAAGCGCTGCGCATGCGCGGTGTGCACCAGCACGGTGATGCGGAACCCCGGCACCTGTTCGGCCAGCACCTGGCACAGTTCCAGGCAGCCGATGTGCGCGGTGAGGATCAGCCCACCTTCGCGGCGCGCGATCTTCTCCAGGACCAGGTCGCGATGCAGGTGGATGCGTTCGGCCGGATAGCGCCCGCCCAGGCCGAGGATCTTGTCCAGCATCGTATCGGCGAAGGCGAAGAAGTGGCGCAGGCTGTCACGCCGGGTCGGTGCGCGGCCCAGCACGCCGCTGTGCGCCTGCAGGCGCTGCAGGTACTGCATCGAGGCCCGGCGGCCTACACGGTTGCCCAGCCAGTGGCAGGTCACCACCGGCCACACGCACAGGCGGAATGGCCAGCGCCCGAACCAGCGGTGCACCCAGCACAGGAACAGCACACCGGCCACCGACGTGGATTCGCCGATGTCCGCCCAGTGCGGTGCGTCCTGCGTGCGCGCCATCTCAGCCCTGGCCCCGCAAACGGCGCCACAGCAGGCGCGGTGCGCGCGGCAGCATGCCGAAGAACAGGCGCGTGTGCATGCGGCTGATGCGCACGTTGTCACGCCACACATCGAAGTGCGACACGCCATCGGAGGGGTAGGTCACGCGCGTGGCCAGGTGCTCGACCGGCAGCTGGCGCCAGTACAGGCGCACCATCACCTCGGTGTCGAAATCCATGCGGCGGCCGATGGTCTCTTCGCCGATCAGGCGCAGCACCGGCGGCAGCGGGTACACGCGGAAGCCGCACATGGTGTCGCGCAGATGCAACGACAGCGTGTTGATCCAGACCCAGACGTGGGTGGCGTAGCGGCCGTACAGGCGCGCCTTCGGCACGCTGGCGTCGTAGGCCGGAATACCGCAGATCACCGCGTCCGGGCGCGCGCGCGCGGCCTCGATGAAACGCGGTAGGTCGGCGGTGTCGTGCTGGCCGTCCGCGTCGATCTGCAGCACGTGGCTGTAGCCTCGCGCACTGGCCTCGGCGAAACCGGCCAGCATCGCTCCGCCCTTGCCCTGGTTGATGTCCAGGCGCAGCAGGTCAACGTCCTGGCGCTGTGCCAGCGTGCGCAACACGGCCGCACAGCCGGCATGCGAACCATCGTCGACCAGCAGGCAGGGCAGGCCGGCGGCCTGCACGCCATCGACCACGGCCGCGATGGCGTGCTCGTGGTCGTAGACGGGAATCACCACCAGTGGCGCGAATGCGGCACCGGTATCGGCCAGGTCAGTCCGCATCGGCGAACACCACCTTGCCACTGGCGTGCACACCGTGACGGGAAGAGTAGCGGAAGGCCAGCACGTTGCGCGTGGCATCCCAGTCCAGCTGCAGGGTCAGTTCATCGCCGGGGCGGGCCACATGCTGGAACTTCACTGCATCCATGCGCAGGAAAGCGGCCGGCATCGCGAACGCCTGGCGGCCAAAGCGCACCGCCCAGTCCAACTGCGCGACGCCAGGCAGGATCGCCGCTTGCGGGAAGTGGCCCTGGAAAGCACGCAGCGTCGCATCGAGAGTCATCCGCAGCGTTGCGCTGGCGGCATCGCGGTGATCCCAGACCGGCACCGGCATCAGCGGCTGGAACAACGCCGCCAGCGCGGCCTGGGTGACCTTGCCCTGTGCATTGATCGGCAACGCCTGCACCAGGCGCCAACGGCGCGGCCGGGTCACCGCGTCATGCGCATGCGCCAGGCGTGCGCCAAGGCGCTGGCCCAGCGCGCGCCGCGCGGCGTCGCCACCTTCCAGCAGCGCCGGATCGGCCGGCACCACCACCGCCGCCAGCTGCTCGCGCGGGCCCGGCAGCACCAGCACGCGCACGTCGTCCACTTCGGCGTCCTCGCGCAGCGCGCGTTCCAGCGCATCCAGCGAAACGCGGCGTTCTTCGATCTTGACGATGCGGTCGGCGCGGCCCAGCAAGCGGAAGCGGCCATCGGCCAGCGCTTCGACGCGGTCCTGGGTGCGCCACCAGTCCGAGGTTTCCAGGTGTGCCGAGGCCACCGCCAGGCAGCCGTCATCGATCCGCCACTGCACGCCCGGCAGCGGCTGCCACGGCGGCAGATCGGTGTCCCACCGGCGCCACGCGATACCGCCGGTCTCGCTGCTGCCGAACACCTCGGTCGGTGCCACGCCCAGCCACTGCCGGACCTGTCGTGCCGCCTCTTCCGGCAGCGGGCCACCGGAGGAGAACACTGCGCGCAGGCGGCCATGCAGGCTGGCCCAGTCGAGCTGCTCGGGCAGGCGCTTGAGGTGGGCCGGGGTCGCCACCAGCACCGTTTCAGTCCCGGCCAGCGCACCTACCAGATCCTCATGGAAGAACCGGCGCGGGTGGATCAGGCGGCCGGCGGCCAACGGCCACAGCACGCGAAACAGCAGGCCGTAGATGTGCTGGTGGGAGACGGTGCCGTGCACCTGCACGCCCTCCATCTGTGCGCCGAACGCGGCCTGCAGCGCATCAACCTCGCGCGCCAGCTGGTCCAGGCGCTTGCCGATCGCGCTGGGCTGTCCGGTACTGCCGGAGGTGAACACGCACAGCTCGCAGGCGCGCTCGTTCAGCACCTGCAGCTCGCCGTCCCCGGTGCCGGAAGCGGCCACCAGCGGCCGGTAGTCGGGCGCGACATCGCCTGCGAAACCGCTGACCTGCGGCTGCAGTACCTGCAGTGTGGCCGGCAGATTGTCGGCCGCCAGGAACACCCGCTTGCCAGCATGCCAGGCACCGAACAGCGCTGCGGCGAAGGCCACCGCGTCGTCGAAGTACAGGACCCAGTCGCGGCCCTGGGCAGCGGCGAAGGCCGCGCGCCAGGCCAGCACGCGCTGGCGGAACTGCACGTGATCGATCAGCTCGCCGTCGCAGAAGCCGACACTGCGTTGCGGCCGCGCCTCCAGCAACAACCGGTCCAGGGCGATCCACTCAGCCATGCGCGTGCGCCGCCTTCACCCGTCGCCGCACCAGCCACTCACCTGCGAACAACACGCCCATCATCACGTACGCCAACAATCCGTTGTAGAGCATCCAGACCCGGTCCGACGCATACAGCGCGGTCAGCAGGGCCAGGCTGCCGTTGAGAACGAAGAATCCGCACCACACCTGGGTGACGCGGCGGGTATAGGCCACCGCGAACGGTGGCAGGTCCGGCTCCTGCAGCCGCGCCAGGCGCTCCACCAGCGGCGGGCCGAAGCGCAGGCTGGTGCCGAACACGCCCAGCATCACCGCATTGACCAGCGCCGGGTACAGCTTCAACGGCAGGGCCTGGTTGAGCACGGTGGCCAGCACGGCCAGCAGGCCGGTGCCGGCGGCCGCGGCCCACCACAGCGGCTGGCGCGTGCTCAGCGCGCGCAGCACCGCCAGGGTGAACAGCAGCAGCGACAGCCAGCGTGGCTCGAAACGGCCCATCGCCAGATACACCAGCAGTGGGTAGGCAAGCGAAATCGCTGCCACCACGACCGTGCGTGCGCGTGCCATGGCGATGCCGCCGGCGCTGCAGTCAGGCGGCTGCCTGGTCCGGCAGCAGTCCATGCACGACATCGACGATGTCCTGCACGGTGCGCACGGCCTTGAACGCTTCCGGCTGCAGGTTGCGGCCGAGCAGCGGCTTGAGCTGCACGATCAGGTCGACCGCATCGATGCTGTCGATGTCCAGGTCGTCGTACAGACGGGCCTCGGGGGTGATCCGGGCCGGTTCGATCTCGAAGCTGTCGGTCAGGATGCTGACGATGCGTTCGAACAGTTCATTCTTGGTCATGGCAATTCCTGGCGCCGTTACGACTGGCGGGCGGCGACGAACTCGCCGAGCGCGCGCACGCTGGAGAAATGGCGACGGGTTTCTTCCGAATCGGCCGAGAGACTGACACCGTACTTCTTCTGCAACGCCAGGCCCAGCTCCAGCGCATCGATCGAATCCAGGCCAAGGCCCTCGACGAACAACGGCGCGGTCGGATCGATGTCCTCCGGCGTGATGTCCTCCAGCGAAAGGGAGGAAATGATCAATTCCTTGATCTCGTGCTCAAGTGCTTGCACGGGGCAGATCTCCAGACAGGTCGAAATAACGAGAAAGGTGCTCGGTGACGCGGCGTGCTGCCAAGGCATCCCCCCTTGGCGAGTCGTCATCGGCCAGGAAGGGCGCGATCGGGATATCTTCGCCGATCTGCAGCCGAACGTGAAAGCGACGTGAGGGGACACGATACCACTTCTGTCCCTTGGTCAGGGTCGGCGGGGTACAGCTGATCCGCACCGGCGTGATGTCCAACCGGCCGCGCACGGCGATGTTGGCGGCCCCGCGCTGCAGCCGCGGTGGCTGCCCGGGCACGCTGCGGGTGCCCTCCGGGAAGATGACCAGGGTGCCGCCGGCCTGGACCGCCGCCACGCAGTCATCGACCAGGCCAGCACCATCATCGTTGGAAATGTAACCGGCCGCCCGCACGGGGCCGCGCATGAACGGGTTGCAGGCCACGGCCCGTTTGACCACGCAGTCAGCGTTGGGCAACAGCGCGATCAGGCAGACCACATCGATCAGGGTCGGGTGATTGGCCAGAACCAGCAATCCGTCCCGCTGCAGGCGCTCCCGGCCCTCGATCTGCAGGGTCATCACCCGCAGCCAGCACATCAGCCGGACATGGCTGGCGAACGCGGTCTGGACGACCCGGCGGGCGCGGCGGCGGCGGGCCATCGGATCGCGCATCAGCAGCAGCGCCGGCATCACCAGCACGCCCAGCAGCAGGCCGCCCACGCCAAATGCGGCAAAGCTCAGGCCGGTGCCGAGCACCCGCCAGGCGTGGTCGAGGCGGCGCGGCGCTTCAGCCACGGCGTCTCCAGCACCAGCGCTGGCCTTGGGTCACGTGGTCCAGCGCGGCTGCACCGGACAACAGGAAGCGATGCAGGTCGAGCGCATGCGGCAGCGTACCCGGTGCAGTGTCGGCAACGTCGGGGGCGGCGTCCCAGTGAAGCGTCAGGGTTGGCTGGCCCGCGACCGGCGCCGTCAGCCGCCAGCACCACGCGAAGAACGGGTCAGGTTCGTCGGCGAACGTCGCGTAAATTTCCGGAAGTGGCGATTCATAGACCACCACCCGTACTTCGCGGGCGCCATCGGCCAGCAGGCCGGCGGCCTCCAGGCATGCGGCCTCCACCGTGGCCCGCCCGGCGGCCAGCGCCAGGTAGTTGCCGCGGTGGCCTCGGGCGATCGAATACAGCGCGGCGATTGCGTTGTGCACCGACAAACCGAACGCGGTCGGCGACAGCGGCTGCTCGCTGATCAACGCACCCAGCAGGTCCATCGAACGGGCCACGTCACCATGGCGACTGGCGAATACCAGCGGCACCTCGCGGTCGGCGCCCTGCCCGTCCTCGCACCAGCAGGTAGCCTGGATCGCCATCCGGCCCAGCCGTTCGATGCGGCGGCGCTGCATGGCCGGTATCTCGGCCAGTGCCGGGGTGTCTTCCCCTTGCGGCAGCGACGGTGCATCGGCCCAGCCCAGCCACTGGCTACGCTCGCTCAGGCCGGGCGCCCAGGCAGCCCAGTCGACGATGGAAAATTCGATCATTTCGCGGTGGTGCTTCAACGGGAGAACGATAGGCACGAGCCATTACGGCGACGCGCGGCGGCCCCCCATTCCTGCAGCCGTGCGTCCGTCCAGGACGTCGCCGGCAGCCCCCCTGGCCACCGGAAAGGAGCGCACGCTAGCACGTCCTGCGCAGGGTGTGCAGGTTTCACATTCCCCAACACGGGCCCTGCGTCCGCCGGCCCGCGATTGGATCGATCAGTGGTAACCGGTATCGGCGTGCACCTTGCCGCGGAATACCCGGTAGGACCACGCCGTATAGCCGAGGATGACCGGCAACAGAATGACCAGCCCGACCAGGGTGAAGCCCAGCGACGAGGCCGGCGCGGCAGCCTCCCACAGCGTCATCGACGGCGGCAGCAGATAGGGCCACATGCCCAGCACCAGGCCCAGGAAGCCGAGCACGAACAGCGCCAGGCTGAGCAGGAATGGCGGCAGGTCGCGGCGCGGATGGGTGGCGCTGCGCCACAGCGCGACGGCCACTGCCAGGGTCAACAGCGGCACCGGCGACAGCCACCAGAAGTTGCCGTCGCTGAACCAGCGCGCCATCAAGCGCGAATCCAGGAACGGCAGCCAGCTGCTGACCAGGCCCATCGCCGCGATCACCGCAACCACCAGCGGCCGGGTCAGCTGCCGCGCCAGCGCCTGCACGCGTCCCTCTGTCTTCAGGATCAGCCAGGTGCTGCCCAGCAGCGCATAGCCGGCCACCAGCGCCGCACCGGTCAGCATCGCGAACGGACTGAACCAGGCAAACGCACCGCCCTGATAGACACCGTCCACCAGCGGGATGCCCTGCACCAGGGTGCCCAGGATCACGCCCTGGGCGAACGTCGCCAGCAGCGAACCGAGGCCGAACGCCACGCTCCACAGCCGGCGCGAGCGGTGCGCCTTGAAGCGGAACTCGAAGGCCACGCCACGGAACACCAGCGCCACCACCAGCAGCAGCACCGGCAGGTACAACGCCGACAACAGCACCGCGTAGGCCTTGGGGAAGGCCGCCAGCAGGCCGGCACCACCCAGCACCAGCCAGGTCTCGTTGCCGTCCCAGATGGGCGCGGCGGTGTTCATCATCAGGTCCAGCTGTTCCTCGTCCTCGGCGAACGGGGCGAGGATGCCGATGCCGAGCACGAAGCCATCCAGCACCACGTACATCAGCACGCCAAAGCCGATCACCGCGAACCACGCCACCGGCAACCAGGTCATCAGGTCCATGTCAGCGCTCCTCCAGCGGTTCGTCGGCCGCCGATAGCGGGCGTGCCGGGGTGTGGCTGCCATGGTCCAGTGACGGTCCTTCGGCAAACGGCTGTGGCCCATGGCGCAGGATCTTCACCAGGTACCAGATGCCCCAGCCGAACACGAAGGCGTAGCCAACCACGTAGACACCCAGCGACAGCGCGGTCATCCACGCGCTCTGCGGGCCAACGGCATCGGCGGTGCGCAGCACGCCGTACACCACCCACGGCTGGCGGCCCATCTCGGTGACGAACCAGCCCGACAGCAGCGCAATGAAGCCGCTGGGCAGCATCCAGTTCCAGCCGCGCAGCAGCCACGGTGAATCCAGCAGCTTCTTCCGCCACAACTGGAACGCCGAGACCCAGGCCAGCAGCAGCATCAACGTGCCCAGCCCGACCATGATGCGGAAGGCAAAGAACACCGGCGTCACCGGCGGCCGTTCGCTGGCCGGCACCGAGGTGAGCGGATCGAACGTACCGTCCAGCGAATGGGTGAGGATCACACTGCCCAACTTCGGGATGGCCACCTCGAAGTCGTTGCGCTCTTCCTTTTCGTTGGGCAGCGCGAACACCACCAGCGGCACGCCCTCGCCCGCCTTGGTTTCGTGCCAATGCGCTTCCATCGCCGCGATCTTCATCGGCTGGTGCTTGAGCGTGTTCAGGCCGTGCATGTCGCCGACGAAGATCTGCACCGGCACGGTCAACGCCGCGAACGCCACCGCCGCGACCAGCATGCGCCGGCCCGCCTCGACGTGCGTGCCCCTGCGCAGGTACCACGCACCCACACCACCGATCACGAAGCAGGTGGTGATGAACGAGCCCAGCGCCATGTGCGCCAGGCGGTACGGGAACGAGGGGTTGAACACCACCTGCCACCAGTCCACCGGATGCACGATGCCATTGACCATCTCGTAGCCGGCCGGCGTATGCAGCCAGCTGTTGGACGACAGGATCCAGAACGTGGAGAACAGCGTGCCCAGCGCCACCATGCAGGTGGACAGGAAATGCAGGCGCGGCGAAACCCGGCCCCAACCAAACATCATCACGCCGAGGAAGCTGGCTTCCAGGAAGAACGCGGTCAGCACTTCATAGGTCAGCAGCGGGCCGATGACCGTACCGGCCACTTCGCTCAGCCGCGGCCAGTTGGTGCCGAACTGGAACGCCATGACGATGCCGCTGACCACGCCCATGCCGAAGGACACCGCGAAGATCTTCTGCCAGAAGAAATACAGCTCGCGCCACACAGGCAGCTTCGTGCGCAGCCAGCGCCACTCGATGAACGCCAGCCAGCTGGCGGTGCCGATGGTGAAGGCGGGGAACAGCACGTGGAAACTGATGACGAATCCGAACTGGATCCGGGATAACAACAACGCGTCCAAGGGACGCCTCCTGCCTGCGACCGGTGGGATACCGGACCACTTTAGGAGGAATTGGTTAAGGCGGGATGCGACCGGGTGACGCGCTGCTTCACTTTGTCGCAGGGGCCGGCCGGGGCCGCCGGCGCCCTGCCTTGGCAGGTGCCAACCTTGGTTGGCACACCGCAAAGCGCCGACCAAGGTCGGCATCCACCAACAGCAATTGGAGCGGCCCATCGCCCGGCGGGAACCTCAATGCCAGAAGTACCAGACGGCCCCCGCCACCAGCACGCCCACCAGCAGCACCTGCACAACGGCGTACCACACACCACCGTCGCGCGATTCGGAGGTAATCCGCTTCTGCAGCGCCTCACTCACATCCGGCGTTTCCTCCTGCTGCGCCTGCTCACGCAACGCCTGTGCCAGCGCGCGCGCTTCCGCATCGCGAGGGTCGGTCGGTGGGTTCACAGCAGTTCTCCGGCGGTGGCATGCCGCGTCAGTTCCTGCTTCAGGACCTGGCGCGCGCGGTGCAGGTGGCTCTTGATGGTACCGCGCGCCAGTCCGGTCACCTGCTCGATCTCGGCCAGATCGAAATCCTCCAGGTAATGCAGACCGACGATCAGCCGCTGTGGCGGGCTCAGCCGTTCCAGTGCCGCGCCCAGCTGGCGCCCGGCCTGCAACACCTCGTTCAGTTCAGCCGGCCCGGGGCCTTCATCGCCGACGCCCAGTTCCTCCGGCACCTCCACCGCCACCATCCACTGCGCTTCCAACCGTCGCCGCCGCAGGTACTGCAGCGCCGTGGTGTAAGCCACCCGCGAGACCCAGGTGCGCAACGAGGATTCAAAGCGGAACCGGTGCAGCTGGCGGAACACCGCCAGGAAGGTTTCCTGCAGAAGGTCGGCTACCTGGTCACGGTCGCCGACCATGCGCCCGATCACATGCGCGCAGGTGCGCTGATGGGCCTGCACCAGCTGCGCGAAGGCCGGCTGCGAACCTTCGATGATGGCGCTGACCAGGGCGCGGTCGTCATCCGCGTCCGGCGTGGGCTCGACGGGGGCGTCACGACGACGTCCCCGCAATGCCGCCAGTGCTCCGCCCAGCAGGCTCATGCGCGGGGCGCCCCCTGTGCCCGTGGCATGCGTGCCTCAGCCCTTGCGTGCGGCGGGGCGGGTGAAGTGCCAGGCCAGCAGCTGGCCGAGGCCGGCGCTACCGGCCAACGCTGCAGCGGCGCCGAAGGTCAGCTCGCGCGCACCGATCGCTTCCAGCAGGCCCATCGCCACAGCCATGCTGACCAGGCTGATACCCCAGCGCAGCGCGCCCTGGCGGCGGCGCTCCTCTTCCAGCATGGCCAGCGAGCGGATCACCTCCTCCGGCACGTGCGGGGCCACCAGCTTGCTGCGCGCCCGTGCATCGGCGATGGCATGGATCGCGTAGGCGGTGCAGATGAAGAGGGTGATCGGGATCAGTTCCTGCATGGTCGGGCTCCTGTTCGATGGATGATGCGGGTTCAGGAGATTGGATGCGCGGCGCCAGCGACCGGTTGCAGCATTTTGCCGATTCCGCTGCCATGACCTGTGGCCCCCTCCCCCGGCCCGTGCGGCTGCTACGCTTGCCCGGTTTCCTCTTCTGGTGCCGTCCGCCCATGTCCCGAGTGCTGCCCCTGTCCCTCCTGCTGTCGGCCGTGCTGGCCGCACCGGCTGCGCATGCCGCGCCGACGCCGATCACCATCGAACAGGCCATGGCCGACCCGGACTGGATCGGTCCGCCGGTCGAGAAGGCCTGGTGGTCGTGGAACAGCCAGCAGGTGGAATACCAGCTCAAGCGCAACGGCAGCCCGGTCCGCGATACCTTCCGCCAGCCGGTGGCCGGCGGCGTGGCCGCGCAGGTGGCCGATGACCAGCGCGGCAGCCTGGACGTGGCCGAGCCGGTCTACGACCGCAGCCGCAGCCGCAGCGCCTTCGTCCGCAATGGCGATGTGTTCGTGCGCGACCTGCGCAGCGGCGCGCTGACCCAGCTGACCCGCAGCAACGAGCGCGCGGGCAACGTGAACTTCGCCGCCGACAACGGCGTGATCTGGCGCGTCGGCCAGAACTGGTTCCACTGGACTGCCGCCGGCGGCGTGCAGCAGGTGGCCAGCCTGAAGGCCGACAAGGATCCGCGCACGCCGCCGAAGGCCGACGTGCTGCGCGACCAGCAGCTGCGCACGCTGGAAACCCTGCGCCGCGACCGCGACCAGCGCGAAGCATTGAAGGACCAGGACCAGCGTTGGCGCCAGGCCGACCCGACCCGCGCACCGGGCCCGGTGTACCTGGGCGCCGACGTCGAGATCGGTGACAGCGTGCTGTCGCCGGACCTGACCCACTTGATCGTGGTGACCAAGCCGAAGGACTTCGACGACGGCCGCACCAGCAAGATGCCGCTGTACGTGACCGAATCGGGTTACGAGGAGACCGAGGACACCCGCACCCGCGTCGGCCGCAACGGCTTCGAGCCGCACACGCTGTGGTACGTGGACGTGCGCACCGGCAAGGCCGAGAAGGTCTCGCTGGGCAGCCTGCCGGGCATCAGCACCGACCCGCTGGCCGAACTGCGCCGCAAGGCCGGCAAGGACGCGCTGAAGGGCGAGCGCAGCGTGCAGGTGATGAGCGACTTCATGGGCGGTGGCATCCGCTGGAGCGCCGACGGCCAGCAGGCCGCGGTGATGCTGCGCGCCAACGACAACAAGGACCGCTGGATCATCAGCGTCAATGCCGCCGATGGCCGCGTGCAGAACCGCCACCGCCTGACCGACAACGCCTGGATCAACTGGGGCTTCAACGATTTCGGCTGGATGGCCGATGGCCGCACGCTGTGGCTGCTGTCCGAGGAATCGGGCTTCTCGCACCTGTACACCCAGACCGGCAGCGCCAAGCCGCAGGCGCTGACCAGCGGCAAGTGGGAAACCTCGGCGCCGGTGCCGTCGGCCGATGGCAAGGGCTTCTACTTCCTCTGCAACCAGCAGGCGCCGCATGACTACGAAGTCTGCGCGGTCGACACCGGCAACCGCCAGGTGCGCGAACTGACCAGCCTCAACGGCGTGGAAGACTTCTCGCTGTCGCCGGACGGCCAGCAGCTGCTGGTGCGCTACTCCGGCGCCTACCTGCCGCCGCAGCTGGCCGTGCTGCCCAGCGCCGGTGGCCAGGCACGCGTGCTGACCGACACCCGCACCGCCGACTACAAGGCACGCCAGTGGATCCAGCCGAAGCTGGTGGCGGTGCCGTCCAAGCATGGCGCAGGCGTGGTCTGGGCCAAGTACTACGAGCCGGAAACCAAGGAGCCCGGCAAGAAGTATCCGGTCGTGATGTTCGTGCACGGCGCCGGCTACCTGCAGAACGTGCACCAGCGCTACCCGGCCTATTTCCGCGAGCAGATGTTCCACAACCTGCTGGTGCAGAAGGGCTACATCGTGCTGGACATGGATTACCGCGGCAGCGAGGGCTACGGCCGCGACTGGCGCACGGCGATCTACCGCAACATGGGCCACCCGGAACTGGAAGACTACAAGGACGGCCTGGACTGGCTGGTGGACACCCAGCAGGGTGACCGCGACCACGCCGGCATCTACGGCGGTTCCTACGGCGGCTTCATGACCTTCATGGCGCTGTTCCGTGCACCGGGCACCTTCAAGGCCGGCGCCGCGCTGCGCCCGGTGGTGGACTGGCACAACTACAACCACGGCTACACCAGCAACATCCTCAACACCCCGGACATCGATCCGGAGGCGTACCGCGTGTCCTCGCCGATCGAGTATGCGCAGAACCTGCAGGACAACCTGCTGATCGCCCACGGCATGATGGATGACAACGTGTTCTTCCAGGACTCGGTGCACCTGACCCAGCGCCTGATCGAACTGCACAAGGACAACTGGTCGATCGCGCCCTACCCGCTGGAACGCCACGGCTACACCCGTGCCGATTCCTGGCTGGACCAGTACAAGCGCATCCTCAAGCTGTTCGAGCAGAACCTGAAGTGAGTGCTGCCGCGGCCACGATCCAGATCGTGGCCGCGGTCATCCTGGATGACCGCGGCCGGGCGCTGGTGGTGCGCAAGCACGGCGCCGACCGCTTCATCCAGCCGGGCGGCAAGCCCGAACCCGGCGAAGCGCCGCTGCAGGCGCTGGCCCGCGAGCTGGACGAAGAACTGGGCGTGCAGCTGCACACCACCTCGGCCATCGCGCTGGGCGCATTCGAGGACTGGGCGGTGAACGAGCCCGGCCACCGCGTGCAGGCGCAGGCGTGGTGGGTGCAGGTGGACGGCACACCACAGGCACGCGCCGAAATCGCCGAACTGGCCTGGGTGCCGCTACGGTCGCCACACGGCCTGCCCTTGGCACCCTTGAGCGAACACCATATCCTGCCGGCCGTCGCCACCCGGGTGACGGCCCGCTGAGCAGGCGGGCGCCGACTGCAAGGACACCGGATGTCAGTGCCGCTCCCGCCACTTCCCACACCAGCCACCCGGGCCCACCACGCCTGGGTGCGCCCGGTCGCGCAGGCCTCGCTCTGGCTGTCCCTGCTGCTGACCCTGTACTTCGTGTTGCAGGCGCTGCTGCTGTGGCCGCTGCAGAACCTCCCGCTCTGGCATCTGGTGGAAAGCGAAGTACAGCGTCAGCACGTGCATAGCCTGATCTGGCTCCTGGCGCACCCGGTGGGCGCTTCGATGATCGCAGCGCTGCTGTGCCTGGTCTCGTCCGTGGCCAGCTGGGGCCTGCTGCGCGAACGCCGCTGGGGGCTGTGGAGCTTCGTGGCGCTGCTGTTGCTGAGCGCACTGACCAACTTCGCCATCGCCTGGTGGCTGGATGTGTTCATGCGCGATCTCATCCCGTTCCTGGCCGATGACCCGGGCCTGCTGCAGGAGTTGCAGCTGAATCGCTGGCTGATCACCTTGACCGTCGTCGGCATGTCGTTCCTGTTCCTCGGCCTGCAGGGCTGGCTGGGCTGGCGCCTGCTGCGGCCGGACATCCGCACGCGCTTCCACTGAGCCCTATCTCTTTCCCGCACGACAAGGACCGTCGCATGCGCTTGCTGACTCTTTTCCCCGCACTGCTGCTGTTGGCCGCGCTGCCTGCTGCCGCTGACGCGTTGCGATGTGGCAAATACCGCAGCACTGATGGTGGCATGGCGCTCGTGTTCACCACCCCCAGCTCCGGCTACCGCACCAACGACATCGGTGAGCCGGAGCCGCTGTGGGTTGATCGCAGTGCAGCGCAGACCCGGCTGGTCATGCTCGACGATGGTGTGGCGCAACCGATCCGGATCAGTGCCGACGGGCAGCGCATCGAGGACGACGTGGTGGTGGTTTACACCCTGCGCCAGCCCCGCACCTGCGCTGCCGAACCCAGCGCGATTGCCGGCAGCTGTCGCGCCGCCGGCAGCCACTGCATCGCGCAGCTGCCCACTGCCTCACCCGGCCAGGCCCAGCGCGCCTGCAGCGAAGGCATTGGCGCGGGCTGTTCGACGCTGCTGCGACAGCTGCGCGATGGCAGCGCAGCGGCAGCAGCCGACGGCACCAGCCACGCGCGCTTCGAGCGGCCTCCCGCGTGCCGCGAACACACGCCCGGGCATGACCTTCTGGCCTGCGAGGTGCTGACCGAAGATGCTCTGGCAGCCGCCATGCAGCGGGTGGATGAACGTCTGCAACAGGAAGGCGAAGACACGCTGGATTCGCCCCTTCCGGCCGCTGCACGCGATCACCTGCAGCAGCTGTGCCTGCAGCACCGCAGTGGCCGCTTCTGCGTGGAAGTGGCTGCACAGCAGTTGGATGCACTGGAACCTGCGTTGGCGGTGCAGGCCCTGCAGGTGGTCTGCGATGCAGGGCGCATCAGTGCCTGCGAACGTACTGCACCCTTGCATGAACTCGGCGCCGACCTGCGCCTGGTCCCGGCCCGGCAGGTACCGTGCGGCCGCTATCAGGCCGATGGGGGCGTGATCGACATGCTCGACTTCGGTGATGGCACCCGGGCCCGCCTGCACAAGGGTGCCATCCATCTGCAACAGAACGGCGAAACCCTTGTATTACGCTGGCTCGGCAACGGCGACCTGCTCGGCATGGACACGCAGACCGGTTACCAGCGATATCAGCCCGTGCCGGGTGCGGCACAATGCACGCCCCCACGCGAAGGCCGTGGTTCGCCGTAACGCCTGGAGTGTTCTGTTCGATCGTCAAGGAGACGACATGCTTTCACCCGCACCGTGCCGCCCCTGGCTGGCCTGGGCATTGCTGCTGGCCGCGCCGATGGCCGCCGCGCAGTCACCGCAGTGTGGCCTGTTCAAGGCCGATGAAGGCAGCAGCACGCTGCGCATCGGCTCGCCCAACCGCGGTGAGCAGAAGCATTTCGGCAGCGCACCGACGCCGGTCGCCTTCCAGCACATCGACGGGAAACTGCAGCTGGTGAGCCTGGAGTACGGCCTGCCCAGCGCGTTGCAGGTGCGCGACAACGGCCACACCGTCGAGGTGGAGGGCACGGTCTACACCCTGCAGGCCCCGGCGCAGTGCGCGGCGGCCGCCGCGCCGGCCGCTGGCAGTTGCCTGGCCGATGCCGCTGCATGCCTGGACAACCGCACCATCGCCCCGCTTTCCGTTCTTGAATCGGCCTGCCAGGAAGGCGTGCCGGGCATGTGCCTGCAACTGGCCGACCGGTGGCGCGATGAGGCAACACCCTCCGTCGAGACCGACCCTGCGGTAAAGAAGGCGGCCCTCGACGCCGCCCTGTCCGGCATCGAGCTCCCTGCTGCCTGCCACGACAGTGGCTTCGAACGGGGAACTCCCGCCTGTGCTGCGGCCCTGGAGGCTGCGCCCGCGGTGCAGGAGCAGCTGGTCAAGGCAGCGATGACCGAAGCACTGGTGACGATGGCGGCCCCGCCCCATACGGTGATCGTGCCGGCTGAGCGCCGCCAACAGCTGCTGCAGCTGTGCCGGAAGGTGCCGCAGGGTGGCTTCTGCACCCGGGTGGCTGAACTGTCCTGGGACGCAGGAGACCCCTTGCAGGCAGTGCAGGCGCTGACTGCGGCCTGCACATCCAACAACGATACCGCTACCTGCGAACGCCTGCCTGCATTGCTGGCCGTGGGTACATCGTTGCGACCGCAGCCTGCAACGGCCCTGCCCTGCGGCAACTACCGGGCCGAGGGTGGCCTGATGGACACGTTGGACTTCGGTGACGCCGGCCTGGTCGGCGTGGGTTGGAGCAGTCATCTTCGCGCGCGTGTCGAAGCGGGCGACCTCCGCATCCGCCACGACCAGGGCGGCGACTTCGTGGTGCGCCCGCTGCCGAGCGGCCAGCTGCTGGGCCTGGATACCTGGACACGATTCCAGGTGTTCACTCCCACCGGCGAGGGCGCGGCCCGCTGCAGCACACCCAAGCAGTTCAACGTGCTGCCGCTACCACAGGATTGCCCGCTGGCATTGGCCGATGGCGGTGGTGCCGAAGCCTGCTGCGCGCAGGGCAAGCTGCAGGGCTGCAACATTCTCGGCAACCGCTTTGCGCTGTCTGGGCACTGGCTGCAGGCCGCGGAGCACTACACCACGGTCTGCCGCGCCGGCGTCCGCGAGGGGTGCCAGAACCTGGTCACCGCGCAGGGCAACGGTGCCGGGGTGGACGCACGTGGAGTTCTGCAAGAGCTGTGCAATGCCGATCGCAGCGGTCTTCACGTGGCCTGCGACGTGCTTGGAACCCAGAACTGGGAACTGATCGTTCTTGGCGGCGCGCTGCAGAAGGCGGCCAACGACACGGCAGTGGATGACGCCCCGGCGCCACGGAGTTCCAACCGCAAGCGCTGAGCCCGCCAGGGCCTGCCTGCGGCTTCGGGCGGGCCCTGCGGTAAAGTACGCGCCATGAACGAATTCGAGCGCGTGCGCGCCTACCTCACCGACCTGCAGGACCGCATCTGTGCGGCCATCGAGGCCGCCGACGGCCAGGCCCGCTTCCAGGAAGACCTGTGGCAGCGTGCCGAGGGGGGTGGCGGGCGTACCCGCGTGCTGCGCGACGGCGCCGTGTTCGAGCAGGCTGGCATCGGCTTTTCCGACGTGGCCGGCAGCCGCCTGCCGCCGTCGGCCTCGGCCAACCGCCCGGAACTGGCCGGCGCCTCCTGGCGCGCCACGGGTGTGTCGCTGGTGTTCCATCCGCTCAACCCCTACGTGCCGACCACCCATGCCAACGTGCGCTTCTTCCAGGCCCAGCGCGATGGTGAAGTGGTGGCCAGCTGGTTCGGCGGTGGCTTCGACCTGACCCCGTTCTATCCGTTCGACGAAGACGTGCAGTACTGGCACCAGGTCGCCCGCGATCTGTGCGCCCCCTTCGGCGAAGAGCGCTACCCGGCGCACAAGCGCTGGTGCGACGAGTACTTCTTCCTGCGCCATCGCAACGAAACACGTGGTGTGGGCGGCCTGTTCTTCGACGATCTACATGGCGATTTCGAACGCGATTTCGACTACCTGCGTGCGGTGGGTGATGGCTTCCTTGATGCCTACCTGCCGATCGTCCAGCAGCGCAAGGACACCGCGCACGGCGAACGCGAACGCGAGTTCCAGCTGTACCGCCGCGGCCGCTATGTGGAGTTCAACCTGGTCTACGACCGCGGCACGCTGTTCGGCCTGCAGAGCGGCGGCCGCAGCGAGAGCATCCTGATGAGTCTGCCGCCGCGGGTGCGCTGGGAATACGGCTTCAGTCCCGAAGCTGGCAGTGCCGAGGCACGTCTGGCGGACTACCTGGTGCCGCGCGACTGGCTGTGAGCGTCCGGCGCCACGCCTGACGCGTGCTGCCCTCCCCCGCCTGCGGTGCGCTGCGCGCCGTACGGCCCCCGTTCCACTTCCTTCAAGGACGAACCGATGTTCCCTGCGGTATCCCTTCGCCCCCGCGCTGCGGGCTGGCGCGCCCTGCTGTTGTTCGCACTGGCCGCTGCCAGCCTGCCAGCCGCTGCACAATCGATGGCCTGCGGCACCTACAAGCAGGACGACGGCAACGCCACGCTGACCATCGAGAGCGGAGCGCACGGCTTCATCGCCGGCCCCTACCAGGCCACCGAGCAGCTGCGGCTGGCACGCCAGGACAATATTCTGGCCATGGGCAACCTCTCCACCGGCGAGCTGGAGAACCGCGAGTTCAGCGACGAAGACCGCACCATCACCGGCGGTTACCACGATTTCCACCTGGAACGCGCCGCGGCCTGCAAGCCGGTGCCGGACATGGTGGAAGGCAGCTGCATGGCCAACACCAGCGATTGTCTGGAAGCCCTGCCCCGCGCCGAGTCGACGCAGCTGCACGCATGGTGCAGCGAGGGGATCGAGGTCGCCTGCAACAACCTGTATGACCACTATCAGATGGATGCCGACCGGGAGCGCCCGCAGCTGACCGGCGCGGAACCGGTAATGCCCGATATCTGCCGCGAAGAATCGCCTGCGTTCGAGGCGGAGAACTGCATGGCCATGATGAAGGTCATGGCCAGTGAGTTGATCGGGCGCTCGATCATGGGTCTGGACAAGTCGCGCAGGACACCGTTGACGGACGCGCAGCTGGACGAACTGACCGCCCTGTGCCGGCAGCAGCAGGGCGAGACGTTCTGCGACAAGGTGGCCGATTCCCTGTGGACCGGCGGACGTCTGCAGGCGTCGCTGGACGCGCTGCAGCGCTCCTGTGCGCATCGCGCCGAAGCTTACGCCTGCAAGCCGGCCAAGGCACTGGCGCAGCTGTCCGGGCTGAGCGCGGCATCGCTGGCACCGGTGCCCGCCACCGCACTGCCGTGTGGCAGCTATGCGTCCACCCGTGGCCTGCTGACGGAGCTGCGCTTTGTCGACAATGGGCTGGTCGAGGTGCCTGGCCTGGACACCCGCCTGCGTGCTCGCCTGCAGGACGGGCAGATTCACATCCGTCGTGACGTCGGCAGCGATTTCGTATTGCAGCCGTTGGCCAATGGCAACCTGGCCGGAGTCGACCGCGACCACAGCTATGCCTACTTCGTGCGTAAACCGGCAGCCGCTGGTGCCAGCTGCCAACCGCCGCTGGCATTCGTGGAAATCCCCATGCCGCTGGACTGCCCGACGGTCGGCCGCAAGAACGGTGCCGAGGCCTGCTGCAGCGACGGCAAGCTGCTGGGTTGCAAGGTCGCCGGCGAAGCACGGTTCAAGGCTGAAAAATGGAGCGCCGCGCTGCCCTATTTCGAGACGCTGTGCAGCGCTGGCGTTCGCGAAGGGTGCCTGTCGCTGGTAGAGGTGTACTCGCAGACGGCAGACCCGAAGATTCCGCAGACCATGGCAGCACTGTGCGCGAAAGACGGCAAGGGCACCCATGTGGCCTGCGACGTGGACGCGACGCGCAACTGGCCGGCGCTGAAGGCCAAGGCCGTGCGCTGACGCAAGGTAGCGGTGGCGCCGAGCCCCTGCCCGGCCATGGTCAGGCGCTCTTCCTGGGGATGATCGTGATGTGCCCGTTGATCTCCAGCAGGGCCAGCTCGACATCCTCCACGCCCAGGCAGCCCTGCTGGCGCATGGCGGCCTCGACATCCGCGCGGGTGACCTGTTCGCGGCGCAGAACGGCCTCGAACAGCCGCCCATCGCGTGCGATCACCACCGGCTCGCCCTCGACCAGGCGTTCGATACGGCGGCTGCGGGTGCTCACCCAGCCCACACCGTAGTTGAGCAGGATCAGCGTGGCGGCCAGCAACAGGCCGCCGCCCAGCGAGGTATCGGTACCCAGCAGGGCGTTCTGCACGGCATTGCCCAGCAGCACGATCAGCAGCACGTCGAACGGGGTGATCTGGCCCAGCGCGCGCTTGCCACTGAGCCGCACCATGCCCAGCACCACGGTATAGACCACCACCGCGCGCAGGATGAACTCCCACCACGGCATCGCCAGTGCGAACAGATCGGGCATTGTTTTCCCCTGTGGAGCGGTGGCCCAGACTAGCATCCGGGGTCAGATCCCTTTGCCCGGCGGGCAAAGGGATCTGACCCCGGACACCACGCATTTCCGGCGGCACAAATAAAAAGCCCCGCTGACCAGGGGGAGGTCAACGGGGCCGGGGAACGGGCACTTGGGGAGGAGTCCCCGTTCCGAGATCTGCTCCAGGGGATGGGAGAGATCCACAACAGGCGTTGCGCCTGTCGGGAGTTATAGAAGCACTCCGAACACTAACGGTTCGTGAAGGGGCCCAATTTAATGAACGTCAATCAGGGCAACATTCATGATCGAGTCAGAAACCCCCGACGGATGAACAAATTCACGTCGTTTTCGGCTTGAAACAGGCTCAGTGCGCTTCGTCCCAGTTGTTGCCGATACCGGTATCAACCACCAGCGGCACCCGCAGTTTGGCCGCTTGCGACATGCGCTCGACCACCTGCAAACGCAAGTCTTCCACGAAACTACTTTCGGTTTCGAACACCAGTTCATCGTGCACCTGCAGGATCATCCGTGCCGGCGCCCCGCTGTCGCGCAGCCACTGGTCCACATCCACCATCGCACGCTTGATGATGTCGGCGGCGGTGCCCTGCATCGGCGCATTGATCGCCGCGCGTTCGGCACCGGCCCGCAGGCCCTGGTTGCGGGCGTTGATGTCGTTCAGGTACAGCCGGCGGCCGAACAGGGTTTCCACATAGCCCTGTTCGCGGGCCTGCTGCCGCATCCGCTCCATGAAGTCGCGCACGCCCGGGTAGCGGCTGAAGTACAGCGCCACGTAGTCCTGTGCCTGGCCACGGTCGATGCCCAGGTTGCGGGCCAGGCCGAAGGCGCTCATGCCGTACATCAGGCCGAAGTTGATCGCCTTGGCGGCACGGCGCTCGTTCGGGGTCACCTCTTCCAGCGTGCGTCCGAACACCTCGGCAGCGGTGGCACGGTGGACGTCGGCGCCCTGCTCGAAGGCACGCACCAGGCCCGGGTCCTCGGACAGGTGGGCCATGATCCGCAGTTCGATCTGCGAATAGTCGGCCGCCAGCAGCTGGAAGCCCTCCGGAGCGATGAAGGCGCGGCGGATGCGGCGGCCATCCTCGGTGCGGATCGGGATGTTCTGCAGGTTCGGGTCCGACGAGGACAGGCGGCCGGTGGCGGCACCGGACTGGTGATAGCTGGTATGCACGCGGCCGGTGTCCGGGTTGACCATTTCCGGCAGCTTGTCGGTGTAGGTGCTGCGCAGCTTGGCCAGGCCCCGGTAGTCGAGGATCACCCGCGGCAGTTCGTGCTGGTCGGCGATCGCCTCCAGCGCCTCTTCATTGGTGCTCGGCTGGCCCTTCGGGGTCTTCACCACCGCCGGCAGCTTCAGCTCGTCGAACAGCACCGCCTGCAGCTGCTTGGGCGAATCCAGGTTGAAGCTGCGGCCGGCCAGGGCGGTGGCCTTCTGCTGCGCGGCCAGCATGCGCGAGGACAGGTCCTGGCTCTGCCGGCGCAGCTCATCGGAGTCGATCCGTACGCCATTGGCTTCGATCGTGGTCAGCACCGGCACCAGCGGCATCTCGATGTCGCGGTACACGCTGTCCAGGCTCGGCTCGGCCTGCAGCTGCGGCTGCAGCGCACGGTGCAGGCGCAGGGTGATGTCGGCATCTTCGGCCGCATAGCGGCTGGCCTCGTCGATGCCCACCTGCGAGAACGGAATCTGCTTGGCGCCCTTGCCGGCCACGTCCTCGAACTTGATCGTGCTATAGCCCAGGTAGCGCAGCGCCAGCGAATCCATATCGTGGCGGGTGGCGGTGGAATTGAGCACGAAGCTCTCAAGCATGGTGTCGTCGTGGTAGCCCTGCACGTCCACGCCATGGCGGCGCAGCACGTGCAGGTCGTACTTGCCATGCTGGCCCAGTTTCTTCTTCGCCGGGTCCTGCAGCACCGGGCGCAGCGCATCCAGCACCTGCTGCATCGGCAGCTGCGCCGGTGCGCCCGGGTAATCGTGGCCGACCGGAATGTAGGCCGCCTTGCCTGGCTCGACCGCCAGGCTGATGCCGACCAGACGCGCGCGCATCGCATCCAGCGCATCGGTTTCGGTATCGAAGCTGATCAGCTCTGCCTGCTGCAGGCGCTCGACCCAGGCCTGCAGCTGCTCGGCGTCCAGCACCGTCTCGTACTCACCCGGTGCGGCCAATGCCGGATCCAGGGTGCCGGCAGCCGGCGCTTCGGCACTACCACGGGCAAACCCTGCGGCGGTGCCACGCAGGCTCGGCGTGGCCTCACTGGCGACGGCCGGTGCCGGCAACGGCGCGCCCAGCTCCTTCAGCGCCTGGGTGAAGCCATAACGCGCATACAGCTCGGTCAGCACCGGCACGTCCTGCTCGCGCAGGGCCAGCGTGGTCGGGCTGGCGTCCAGCTCCACGTCGGTACGGATGGTCACCAGCTCGCGGTTCAGCGGCAGCCGCTCCAGCGCGGCGCGCAGGTTCTCGCCGATCTTGCCCTTCATGGTCGGCGCGGCGGCCATCACCCCGTCCAGGTGCTGGTACTCGGCCAGCCACTTGGCGGCGGTCTTCGGCCCGCACTTCTCCACGCCCGGCACGTTGTCGACGGTGTCGCCCATCAATGCCAGCAGGTCGATGATCTGGTCGGCGCGCACGCCGAACTTGTCCATCACCGCCGCATCCGAATCCATGCGGCTGCCGGTCATGGTGTTGACCAGCTCCAGGCCCGGCCGCACCAGCTGGGCGAAGTCCTTGTCGCCGGTGGAAATGGTCACCTTCAGGTCCTGCGCCAGGCCCTGCAGCGCGAGAGTGCCGATCACATCATCGGCCTCCACGCCCGGGATGCGCAGGATGCTGATGCCCAGCGCTTCGACGATGCGGCACATCGGTTCGACCTGGCTGCGCAGTTCGTCGGGCATCGGCGGACGGTTGGCCTTGTACTGGTCGTACAGGTCGTCACGGAAGGTCTTGCCAGGCGCATCGACCACGAACGCCACGTAGGCCGGGCGCTCCTTCAGGGTCGAGCGCAGCATGTTGACCACGCCGAACAGCGCGCCGGTGGGTTCACCCTGTGCATTGGACAGGGGCGGCAGCGCGTGGAACGCGCGGTACAGGTAACTGGACCCGTCGATCAGGACTAATCTGCTCATGCGTCGATTCTACGCGCCCGTGCCTGCATCGCGACGACACGGCACCCACCCGGCGATGGGGCATAATCAGGGCTCTATCCAGGCAAAGGCCCCCGCCGATGAAGACCCTGATGCTGGCTTCCCTGCTCCTGCTTGCTGGCTGCGCCAGCATGGGCGGCGCAGGTGCTCCCCCGGTGGACGTCAAGGGCGCGGATGTCTCCAAGCGCACCATGGACAACGGCGACACCATCGAGGAATACCGCGTGTCCGGCCAGCTGCGCATGGTCAAGGTGACCCCGTCGCGTGGCGCACCGTTCTACATGTATGACAAGAACGGCGACGGCCGCATGGACAACGACAAGGACGGCGTATCGCCGGTGTACTGGAAACTGTACAGCTGGTGATGCGGTTGCGGTGGGTGCGCGCCATCCACGCATGGCGTGGATCTACTGGGCATCGCGGTGGCCCTATCCACGCATGGCGTGGATCTACTGGGCATCGCGGTGGCCCTATCCACGCATGGCGTGGATCTACTGGGCATCGCGGTGGCCCTATCCACGCATG